>DATGCX010000170.1:0-9304 GCA_035311445.1 Xanthobacteraceae bacterium
ACTCAGGTCGACAAGTTTGAGTGAGCCGTCGACGAAGGAATAACCTTTGAGGCGCACCTGTTCGGCGAGATCGGGGGGATGTCGGCTCGTTCGGCCTGTTCGCTCTCTTGCTGCCGGTCGCCAGCGCGACCGAGCGCGCCCGCGCCGCACCTATCTGATGCCTACGGGCAGGGGCGGGTGCTCGCCTCGTCTCTGTCTGTCGTGTTCGGCGTTCCGGTCGAAGCGTGCGTGCAGTTTGCGCACGTCCTCATAATCGCTATCTTGGGGGATGATGCATCGGCTGTTGGCGAGCCAAAGCAAACTTAGTTCTTGACGCATTGGCGGCACGGTCAGTCGGGCCGCATGGCGCCAGGAGCAAGCACCGCCACTGGCGCGCAAGTCAGGAATAAATCCCATATTCATAATCAGGTCTCGCCAAAAAACCGCCGACCCCGACTTTTCCCGCCGCGCCCCTTCCCCTGCGCCCCGCGCTGGCTTACTCTCACCCGCAAGGGCCGCAAAGAACCCACCCAGCGGTAAAAACGCAATTAGCAGCGCGTCACGACCATCAGCGTGTGTTGATACTGCAAGGCTAATCGCTCGGGCACCCCCAATCGCGGCGAGCAATCCCCGGGCAACCCAAGGAGGGAAACACCATGACCCATATGCGAGGTCAATTATTGGCGAGCGTTGCCGGTCTTGTCCTGGTCGGCGCCATGAGCAGCGCTTCGGCCGACCAGTTGCTGACCGGCGCGATCACCTCGGCTTCCGGCCAGAAGCTCGAAGGCGTGCTGGTTTCCGCCAAGCGCGAAGGCTCGACCATCACCACGAGCGTCTATACGGATCAGAACGGCGAGTATTTCTTCCCCGCCATGGCGGACGGAAAATACCAGGTGTGGGCACAGACCCTCGGCTTTAAGACCGCCAAGGGCGCTGTCGATCTCACCGCCACCAAGCACCAGGACTTGCAGCTCGCGGCGATCACCGATCCGGAAGAGCGCATTCGCCAGATGCCGCCCGAGATGCTGGCTGCCGCCTTGCCGGAAGAGACCGAGGCCGACCAAAACATCAAGCGCATCTTCCATAACCAGTGCACCGGCTGTCACACACCGGGCTACCTGCTGCAGTTCAAGTTCGACGAGGCCGGGTGGAACAAAGTCATCAACCTGATGAAGTTCATCCCCAATTACCCGAGCCCCGATCGCAAGCCGAACGCCATCATCGATTTCAACCAGAAGCAGCTCGCGGCTTACCTGGCACGCGCACGCGGACCGGGCGAAAGCTCGATGAAGTTCAAGGACCGTCCGCGCGCCACCGGCGAAGCCGCGCGCGTCGTGTGGAAGACCTACGAGGTCCCGCTTAACCCCGACATCGGGATCGCCACGCAAGGGGTCAAGTACAACACCAATGACGGTTCCGATTGGAGCCTCGGCGTCACCTCCAGGATCGGTCAGCTGCCCCATGACGGCGGCATGGATTTCGATGGCAACCTCTACTACACGGTCAATGCTCCCAATCGGGTGGTCACGATCGGCAAGGTTGACGGCAAGACCGGAGAGGTCAAATACCTCAAGGTCGACAAGCGGGACGGCTCCGGCGCTGCGACCGCCCACGGCATCACCCGTGACGCCAATGGCGACTTCTGGTTCGACGTCAATCCGGGCCGCCGCAGCCTCGGCAAGCTCGAGACCAAGACCGAGAAGATCAGTGTCTACGAGACGCCGCCTCCCATGTCGCCGCTCGGCGGCGCCGTGACCATGGACGTAGACGGCAAGGGCAAGATCTGGGCCTCCGCTCCGGATGGCGTCGTGATGTTCGATCCGGTGAGCGAGAAGTTCACCGACTTCAAGTCGAAGAGGCCGTTCCAGAACGCCAAGGGCACCAACAGCACCTACGGCGCCGCGGGCGACCGCGACGGCAATGGCTGGTGGGCGCAGATGGCATTCGACACCATCGGCAGGGCCGAAGTCGCGACCCGCACGACCTCGGAAGTCACGTTGCCCTCGCTCAAGGACGAGATGGCCCGACTTCCGGACTCGGCCAAGGCGTTCTATGACAGCTTTAACCAGCTTACCAACGGCAACCCGCTGCCGTGGTCGCAAGGCCCGCGGCGCATGGGCACGGATAAGAACGCCGACGTGCTGTGGGTCGGTAATTCGTGGGGCGCGACGCTTGCCCGCATCGATACCAAGACGATGCAGGCCACGATCATTCCGTTCCCTGATCCGTCATATCAGCCCTATCACATCGCGGTCGATCAGAACCACAATGTGTGGAGCAATATGTGGACGACCGATCGGCTTGCCCGGTACAATCCCGAGAAGGCCGAGTGGACCTTCTTCGACTACCCGCTCCGCGGCACCGAGATCCGCCACGTCTCGCTGCTCGAACGCGACGGCGTCACCAAGGTCATCGTGCCGCTCTATCGGGACAGCCAGATGGGCGCGATGACGCTGCGCAGCGAGGCCGAGATCGCCGCACTCAAGGCACAGGTTTCGCGCTGAGGCGCGCAAAGCGCAGAAGTATTCACCCGTCGGTGAAGGTTCCGAGCCCCGGCAACGGGGCTCGGATTTTTTGCATGGGGAGCGCGCTGCGCCTGGGCCATGGAAGCCAGCCGGGTCTTCGCGCAGGCCGCGATCAGCGGACTGCTTACCGCATTGCGGACACGTCGGACCTTCAGCAGGCGCCGGCGACTGGGCGGGCACCTTCTGGAGCAACCCAGGTATCAAAGCCATTGTCAGCGCCAACCGACGCAAGGCCCTTGACACTCCACGCCCCCCCCCGTGCTCATGGACATGAGCGCTCCCGCACGCTGAAATGGGTGATTTCGGCCTTGTCACGCGGTATCGGCGCCGCGTCAGTCGTGCTTTATCAATTCCGAGGACCGTAGAATCGCAAAGTGTGATGCCGATGAAAAATCATCCTACTGGCAACGGATGGTGAAAACAATGCAGCGCGTGACGATCACGATCGATGACGATCTCGTGGCGGAGATCGATGCCTTCATGACCGGTCGCGGTTACGCCAACCGCTCGGAGGCAATCCGCGATCTCGCCCGCTCGGGGCTGTCACAATCAAGCCTCGAAGTGGCCCGTGACCGCAATTGCGTCGCGACGTTAAGCTATGTCTACGACCACGCGGCGCGCGAACTCCCCAAGCGCCTGACCCAGGATTTCCATGCGCACCACGGTCTCGCGCAGGCGACGCTGCACGTCCATCTCGACCACGACAGCTGCCTCGAAGTGACGGTGCTCAAGGGCAAGAGCGGCGAGGTGAAGGCATTCGCTGATCATGTCATTGCGGAGCGCGGCGTACGCCACGGCCATATCGCCTACATGCCGGCAAATCTTGCCGCTCATCCGCATGACCATGACCATGACCGTGCTCCCGCGGGGCGCAAGAAACGCTAGAGCGCGGCAATACCCAGGATGAATCTCGGCCGGCCGCGCCCCGGTTCGATGATTTGGTGCGGCCGGACGCAATGGTTCCCTCCTAATCGCCTTGAACGCGCCGGAAATTATTCACACTATGGTTATATTGTGGATTGTAATGAGTCGTCGACTCATGTCCAATTGCGAGGCAACTGGACGTTGTGGTTCGTGGAAGTTGGTTAAATCGGTGTTCTGGCCAACTGAGCAACCTACCGCAAAGGGGTGTGTGCCCCCTTCTATTGGGAACAGCGGCCGTGCATGGCTGAGATCGTCAATCTCCGCACTGCCCGGAAGCGGGCCAATCGCCAGCGTGCCGAGAAACGGGCTGCCGAGGCAAGAGCTTCCCACGGTATGTCGAAAGCTGACCGTGCGCTCGCCGAGTCGAACAAAGCGAAGCTTCGCCGCGAGTTAGACGAGCACCGTATCGAGACAGGAGAAACCGATGAAATCGCCGGTCGTTAAGCGCTCTATCGTGATCGCCGGACACAAGACGAGCGTCAGTTTGGAGGATGCGTTCTGGGCCGGGTTGAAGGAAATCGCCGCCAAGCGCGATTTGACCTTATCCGATATGGTCGCGGCCATCGATCAGGACCGTCGGCACGGCAACTTGTCGTCCGCCATTCGCCTGTTCGTGCTCGATTATTATCGCGGTGCCCAGCACGCTACGCATGCCGAGAACAAGCCTCCGGTCATTGCGTCCTCCGGCGCAGGCCGCACCGAGCAGGTTCTGCGCGCCGACTGAGTTCAACCTGACGGGCATTTGCGCGTCTCTGGGGGGCGCGCCGAAGGTGCAGGTTTGCAAATGCAAGCGGTGGATGCGTTTCCGACCGGATCAGCGGGTGCCCGCTGGCGGGGATTCCATCAGGTTGAACGGTTTCGGCGACGCCGAGGAGGGCGAAGGAGGCGGCGCGCGGCGGACTGACGGAGCGGTCGATTTGTTATCAGTCGGGGCCGGGTCCTGAGCGCGTCCGGCCGCCGAGGGCTGGGGTTGCGCGGCGGGTGGCAGCGTGCCTATTTGTGGAGGGTTGGTGCCATCTGGCTGATGCTCCGGTTGTCGCCGCAGGGCCTCAACCGCCGCCTCCAAACGTTGCCGTTCCTTTTCTGCCTCATCGAGGCGCTTCGCCTCCTGATCAATGGCGCGCATCGTCGCCCAACCGATGAGGTTTGTAACATCCACGGTGCGCCGCGCCGCCGTTAGCGGCCCCTTTATGGCCACCGCCATCGTGGGACGTTCAGCGGTCGGCGCATTTTTGCGCTGCTGTCCCATCATGGTCAGCCGGGCGTCCAACTGCCAGTCCGCTAAAGCTAACGAGACCGATCCAGAGATGTCGGCGCTTTGTGTTGGCGCCGTCAACTTAACCAGCTGCGCGCGACTGTCCGCGATAACGATTGGTGCCGCCGCAGAAGCAATTTTCAGCTTTCCGACATCGAGCCCGGCATTGGCGATCTGGCCGACTCGCCCGGGATTGCCCGCAAGCCCACGGTCGACTTCCATCGCATTGAGCACCGCGTCGATCGCGGTCGGATCCAGGCCGGCGATCTCGATGTTCTCTGCCGTTACCTTTCCGGAACCTTTGATGGCCCCGACCAAGGACGCCGGACTCAAGCCCTGCCCCTCAAGATCGGCTTCGAGGGAGATTCGCCCCGTCGCCGGCACCCGCAATGCACCGGCCAGCAGCGCTGGCATATCCGCGTTGCTCAGTTTGACGTGGGACCGCAGCATCAAGCCGGCGCGGTCGCGTCGAACGTCAGCGTCGAGCACGAGGCGCCCGTCAGCCAAAACTCCGGTCACCGTAGTGAGAGAGAATCCTGATGGTTCGAATTTGACTGCACCGACCAGGTCCTTCGCGGCCAAGCCCGCAATCCATTGGGCATTTCCGGCCCGGAACTCGACGCGGCCTTCCGCTGTCGGCACGGTGGGCTGTCCGAACGGTTCGGCGACCCATTCCGGCGATCGGCCTGCAGTTTCCGAGCGCGGCGCGCCTGCGAAGACAGCGAACAACTCACCGGCGTCCACGCGATCGGCCTCGATGCGGCCGTTGATCTGCAACGGCTCGCCCAGTCCGAGCGTAACGCCACCTTTCACGGCCGTACCGGCGACCTTGCCGGAAAGATCCGTCACTGCCACTTCGTTTCTGTTGATTGCCAGATGGGCGCGCAAATCGGCTGGGATGGCAGCAGACCCGGCCCGTCGCGGCAGCTTGGTATTGGCGGCGCGGAGCGACACATTAAGCGTACTGTCTCCCGAGGGGATCACGGTTCCAGCGGCTGTCGCATTGAGGTCTGTACCGGTAAATTTCCCATCGACCTTGAACGCATTTTTCTCCGCTGTGTCGGCCACAAACGTAATCCGTGCAGGGCGCGCTTCCACATTCGCGAGGGCATCGAGCCCCGCGAAGGTCGCGAGCGCACGACCATCCGGCGAGTCGAGGCGGCCAGCAATGTGCATTGTCGCGGTCCCAGGATCAGAAATCTCGCCAGTGCCGTTGGCGTCAAGATTAACCTCGATGCCAGCGGTCGTACCATTAAGTTTGAGTTTGGTTCCGATTCGGCCGTTTGCCGTTTTCCCCGACGGTGGCTCCATATCGAGTTTGGCATTCAGCTTGAGCGGCGCGACCCGCGCGCCGTACTTGTGCAGCACATCGGACGCTTGGGGCAAAAATCTATCGGCCAAGCTGCTAATGCCATCCAGCCGCGGTGCGGTCAGCGACATGGCAATCGAGCCGCGCCATGCATTCGCGGCATTTTCGACACGTCCGCTGGCGTCGAGCGAGGCGCCACCGATATCGCCAATCGACAGACGCTCGATCTTCAACCCCGAATGATCGTAGGTCAGCGTGGCTTGCGCCTTGCGAGCCTCAACGCCGTCGTAGGAGGCGCGTGCCACATCGAGGGCCAGCGCGATTTCTCCGGGGCGTTCGAACGAGGTTGAGGCGAACAAGGCGGTTCCCAGCGCGAGGCCGCGATCAAAGTCGAGTTCGGAGCCGCTGAGAGTTGCATCAAGCCGTGCCGGCGCCGCAGCGGTTGCAAACCGATAGGCGACGCGCCCTTCCAACACTTTGCGGTCTATCTCCGCCTTGAGTGCGTCGACAGCAACACGCTCGCGACCAAGCACGATGGTTCCGCTGCCGCGCATCGGACCGAGCGGCGGCCGGCCCGCCGCACTGCGCCCTTCGACCCAGGTGAAGAACAGCGCCGGATCGGTTGAATCGACCCTCACCGGCCCCTGAAACTCGATCTTGCGATCGGCTAAGACGAGCTTGCCGGTGATCCGCATCTGGGTCGCGCCGGGGGCGCGCAGCTCAAGAGCATCGAGGTTCCATCCATTGGCATTGTTCTCGACGTCGCCGCGCAGCGCCGAGACGGTGGCGCCGCCCGCCGTGAGACTGTCGATACCGAGGCTGATGCGGATTGGCAGCGGCGGCACCCAGACCGCGGCGAGATCCTCGACTAGCAATTTGATGGTTTCGAACGGCAGTCGTCTCTGCTGTGAATTGGGGAGCACACGATCGAGGTCGATCTGCCGGGCCGTAAGCGTGCTGGCAATACGCGGATCGCGGCCGAGGTCCATGATGGCTGAGCCGTTCAGTCGGATGAGGCGCGATTCAGGCCCGTAAAGCAGTTCCAACTGATCGACCAATACCGTCTTCGCAGTTGCCTTGATCTGGCCCGATATCTTCCACGGATCGTTGACGGTCGCCTTGCCGCCCGGGAGCACGGTTCCGACAACGCGCGACAGCGTCGCGGCGCCTTCGAAACGCGGTGAACCGCCCTCGATCCAAACTGTTCCTTCGGATTCGAACGCCAGCGCTCGTTCGGCGGGATCGAGTGCAAGTCGTAGCTTCATACCTCCATCGTCGGCGCGGCGGCTCCCTGACAAGCGGTAGGCATACTGCTCGCCGGCTGCCGTGAAGCTGCCTTCGACTTTGAACGGACCGATCAGCGAACCCACTTCGCCGCTCAGGCTCAATCCTTCGAGGGCAAGCCCGGCACCACTTGCGGCGTCCGTAACGATGACCTGGCCGTCCTTGATGGTGAGTCGTTCGATCGCGACCCGATCAGGATCAAAACCGAAATTCAAGCCCGGTGTTTGCACGAAACCTGACCGGTCAAGTCCCACACGCACCTCAGGGCGGTCGAGCGCGACCTGGCTGGCGCGAAATTCACCGCGCATCAAAGTAGCCAGGCCGAACTCGATCGCCAGCCCGCGTGCGCTCACCGCCTGGGCCGATGCTGCGGGTCCAAGCTGCACATCGCTGAGTTTGAGAGAGGGCGTTGGCAGGAGGCGCACGTCGATTGCGCCGCTGACCTGCACCGGAACGCCGACCATTTGGGCGGCCTGCGCCTCGATCTCCTCGCGATACTGATTCCAATCGACGAAAATTGGTCCTACCAGCGCTGCCAAGAGTGCCAGGATAATGGCTATGCCGATACTCAGAAGTGTTGTCTGCACTTAATGTGCTCCGAACCGTGGCTTGAGAGCTGCACCCACCCCGATCGACCCGGCAACTCGATTATGCGCTGCGCTGCCTTTTCGCGACCCCCGATATCGGTTCCGCCGCGAGAACGGCCTTGCTGTGCCCGGCAATGCCGGGCTACTCCACGCAAGCAACATGCCAAGGATTGTGCCAACGAATCCAAACGCGCTTGACGGCAATTATATGTCGAGCGTGCAGCTTTGCCCAAGCGCTTTTACCCCGGCGTAATGATCTTCCCAGGATTCATGATGTTCTGCGGGTCAAGCGCTGTCTTGACGGCGCGCATCGCAAAGAGTGCCGCATCCCCATGTTCAGCCTTGAGATATTTCATCTTACCCTGGCCCACACCGTGCTCGCCCGTGCAGGTGCCCTCCATGGCCAGCGCGCGCTCCACCAATCGTTCCAAAACGCCTTCGGTACGGCGGATCTCGTCAGCGTCCGACATATCGACGAGGATCGAAAGATGGAAATTGCCGTCACCCACGTGCCCGACAATCGGCGCGACGAGTCGGCTCGCTGCAACATCTGCCTGGGTCGCTGTGACGCATTCAGCAAGCCGGGAGATCGGCACACAGACGTCGCTTGCAATCGCCTTGGCGCCGGGACGCAGGCCGAGGGCCGCCCAGTAGGCGTCATGCCGGGCCTGCCATAGCCGGCTGCGATCCTCCGTTTTGGTGGCCCACTCGAACGGACCGCCGCCGAGGTCGGTCGCGATCTCGCCGAAACGCGCGGATTGCTCGGCCACCCCCGCAGGACTGCCGTGAAATTCGAGACACAGCATCGGACGTTCCGGCAGCGTTAAATTCGAATAGGCATTGACGGCCCTGACCTGGAGGGCATCGAGCAGCTCGATGCGGGCGACCGCGATGCCGGACTGAATGGTCGCGATGGTCGCCTCGCACGCGGCTTCGACAGATGGAAACGGGCAGATGCCGCCCGCTATGGCCTCCGGGATGCCATGGAGCTTCAGCGTAATCTCGGTAATGACGGCGAGCGTCCCTTCCGAGCCAACCAGCAGCCGGGTGAGGTCGTAGCCCGCCGCCGACTTGCGGGCGCGGCGCGACGTCGTAATCACCTCTCCGTTGGCGAGCACCGCTTTGAGTGCCAGCACGTTGTCCTTCATGGTGCCGTAGCGGACCGCATTTGTGCCGGAGGCGCGGGTTGCGGCCATGCCACCAATCGAGGCGTCGGCGCCCGGATCGATCGGGAAGAACACCCCGCCGTCGCGAAGATGGGCGTTGAGCTGCTTGCGCGTCACCCCCGGCTCCACCACGCAGTCGAGGTCTTGGGGATGAACCGCCAGCACGCGGTTCATGTCGCGGAAATCTATCGACACGCCGCCGAACGGCGCATTGACCTGGCCTTCGAGCGAGGTGCCGACACCGAACGGAATGATGGGCACTGCATGGGCGGCAC
>DATGCX010000171.1:0-14369 GCA_035311445.1 Xanthobacteraceae bacterium
GTCAATGCCGGGCATGCGTCACTTCTTGCGCTTCGCCGCCCCGTTCCGGTTGGCCTGCACCTGCATTTCGATCATCGCGAATCCGAGCAGCCGCCGGATCGCCTCGGGGCGGGATGGTGCGCCTTCCTGATTCTTGCGCCACTCATCAATCGAACCAAGCATGGGCTGATGCAGCCGCACGATGACCTGCACGCCGGGCCCCGTCGTGCGCGGCGGTCCCGGCTTCTTGCGCGCCTGCTTGACGGGGCTTTTGCTCACAGGGTTAATGAACTCTGATATCAGGGATTGCCATGTCATCCTAATTGCGATATCAGGGATGCGTTCAAACGGCAAGGAGGGCAACGAAGTATCCCACATCAAACAGAGCGGGCCACCGCCTGGGCGGACACCCTGACGGCAGCCCTAACCACAGCACCCTGGATTGGAGGGCACCATGGCTGACAGAGAGCCTACCATAGTAACGATCACGCTGCGCCTGCCTCAGATCGAGGCGATCGCATTCAGCGAGTTTCTGAAGCGAACGACTTACGATGACTGCCTGCGCCACGCCAACCGCGTCAGACACTACCCGGACGGCCGGCAAGAACTCGACGTTATGTGGAGCGCCGTCCGGCTGGTTGAAACACAATTCGCCGAACAGGGCTTCGCGCCGAGGTGACACCACTACCGGCGCCGCATCATCTTGGGTTAATACCGCAATTGCGGTATTTTCTGAAGGTCTACCTTTCCCAAGGGTCGCAATCCGCGGCCACCGGCGCCGGCCACAACAGATGCGGCGGCAAATGGAGAGGGAGCAATGAACCTGAACCCGTGGATTGAATTGGAAAAGCGGATGGAGGAACTTGAGATCGCCATCGATGTGGCCAAGACGGTACATGCTGCGCACGAGATAGAAGATGGCGCCGACGATCGCTACTTCGCTCACCAAGCCGCAATCATGCTACTGCTTGACGAGCTTGAACGGCGCGTTCTCGACGCGCGTGTGGCATACGAGGATGCATTCGACATGGCGTGGAGCAATGCATGCCAGCCAGATCAATCGGCTGACGCACACGGGTGGACAGCACCCTTGTGCTGATCGCGCCGCCGCAAGGGGCCGCTCATCAGGGGCGGCCTTTTGCTTTGCCAGCACGTAGCGTGACGGTTGCGCGCGCAACTATCTGCCGGCTGATGCTGCGACTTTTTGTCTTCCCATGGCCTTCCCAACTGGATTTTCTGGGAAGATCGGCGGCTGGAAATCTCGGCTAAGTCTTTGATTTGACTGGCGGGAGCGACGGGGCTCGAACCCGCGACCTCTAGCGTGACAGGCTAGCGCTCTAACCAACTGAGCTACGCCCCCGCGCGCTGCGGTGTTCAACCGCCCAACGCCGGGTTTGGTTCGATACGACCCGGCCGAATTGAAGTCAAGCATCCCCGAATCGGCCCACTTAGCGGCCGATCATGCTGGCATCCGTGCCTTAATCGTCGCCCAAAAGCCCAAGATTGCCGGGCAAAATTGCCTTTCGCATCGCGACGCTTCGCATAAGCCAGCGTGAATCCGCCTTTTCCGACCCCCTACCCGCCGAATCTTCAAATAATTCGGGCTTTTTGCTAAATGGGGCATGGCCAAACGTCGCGAGAATCGCTTATCTGTCAGGGCGTCTCGCCCGATACCGGCGCTATTCGCCCATAAAGAAGGAGGTTTCGATGGCAAAGGCAGCCACGACGACGACCGTTACCTTGAAACATCTCGCCGCCAGTCTGGCGGGCAGCCATGAAATGGCGAAGAAGCAATCTGAAACCTTTCTTGGCGACTTCGTCGGCCTGGTGGTGAAGCACCTGAAGAAAGGCGACCGCATCCGCATCGGCGGCCTCGGCATCCTCCAGGTCCGCAAGCGCGCCGCCCGCATGGGGCGCAACCCGGCCACGGGCGAGCCGATTAAGATCAAGGCGAGCAAGAAGGTCGCCTTCCGGGCCGCCAAGGAACTCAAGGAAGCCGTCTGACCGTTCCGCTTCAGTGGGGGAGTGCGGCATGGGCTGCCTGGATACCGGTTCAGGCAGCCCAAGCCGCTTCTTGGGGCGTATATCACTGTCCACCGGAGCCCGGATGGAGGGACGCCGTTGGCGGCCCGTAATCCGGGATTGACGTTGCCATATTCACGGCCGTCCCGCATTGCGCTTCGCTCCATGCGGGCTACTTACTCGTAAGGGCTACGTTTGCGGCATGCGCTTCTCCCGCACCCCCAGCTTTTCCAGGCGCGGCATCACCTCGTCGCAGAAGAATGGCAGCTCGTCCGCATAGTTTACGAAAGACACGCCGGCGCCGCGCAGGCCGGCGCGGCTGAGGTCGGCGAGCTGGCGGGCGACATGGTCGGGATCGCCGACGATCGGCACGCCGCCCATGCCGTTCGCGTAATTGGCCCGCTGCTCGTTGAACGTCGCCTCGCCCACGGTTTCCCGGCTGATGTTCTTCTTGGCGAGGATGAGATCGACCGCCGACCAGTCAGCATTGTCGACGATGCAGTGGCGATAATAGTCCTCGGCGTCTTTCTGTGTCGGCCGGCAGGTGATGACGCCGACCGTGTAGACGTCGATCTCGCGTTCGTATCTGGCGGCCTCTGCCTTGACGTCGCGGACGCGCTGCGCGGTCTCCTCGGTCGATCGGCGCGATGCCTGGGTGAAGAAGGCATCGCAGTTGCGCAGAGCAAACGCCCGCCCGGTTGGCGAAGCGCCCGCGTTCATGATCAGCGGCCGCGTGCCGCCATAGGGCTTCGGCTTGGCACGGATGCTGGCGAGTTTGATGTATTCGCCGTGGAAATCGGCGTCCTCCTGCGGCCCCCAGGCAAGCTTCACGGCATCGAGCCATTCCTGGGCGTATTCGTAGCGCTTCTCATGGTCGCGCTGCTTGACGCCGAACATCTCGAACTCGTCCTCGTTCCAGCCGACCACGAGATTGAGCCCGAACCGGCCTTCGCCGATGTGATCAGCGGTGACGAATTCCTTGGCTGCGATCACCGGATTGAACAGGGGCGCATGCACGGTGCCGAACACTGTGATGCGCCGGGTCGAGGCCAACAGCCCACTCGCCCACGTCACGGTCTCGAAGGTCGCCCCCTGATAGTCCGTGACGCCGCCATAGCCCTTCCAGCGCGCGATCGGCAGCAGGAAGTCGATGCCGGCCTCATCCGCCATGCGGGCAAGCCTGACATTGTCAGCCCACGTTCCGGACCAGCGCTCCGGCACCAAGGTGACCGCGCGGCCGGACGAGCAATTGGCGCCAAACAGGCCGATCTTGAGCGCGTTGCCATTGCACATGGCGGTGCGCGCATGCATGGAGATGGTTGGCGCAAGGGCGGAATTTTCCATCGTCATCTCTGCTGCAGTGGTCAATCGGCAGCGCCGATCGCGCCTCCCAACACGTCACGGACGACCAGCACTGCTGAATTAAATCGCGCCCAGGAACGCGGACAGCGCCCGCTCAATCGAAGCGATGGAAGCCCGATCCGTCAGCGATGCGTAAATATCTCCTCCCAAATCCGCCGGTATTTTCGAGCCCGCCTCGCGGATAATTAATACATTGCGCTTGCCCTTCATGCCGATAAAATAACCCGCTTCAAATACCACATTATCGCGCGGAACGGCGAGATCCGCCTGACCGTGGTCGACCAAGTCGTCGTCCTTAGTGAAAAGGAAAATTCCGCCGATCGAGCGCGCGGCTGCCTGTTCGATCTGGTCGAGAATGGTACGACCAGGAATGAAGTCTGTCTGCCAGTCCAGTACTCTGGCGCCCAGGCTGAGCAAATATCGTTTGATAGCCACCGCGGTGCTTTCGGATGCACTCGAATATCCCAAAAACACGTCCCGTCGTTCGTCCAAGAGAGCCCGCCAATAGTTGAATGGCACTCGAAATTCCTCGGTGTAGAGCCACTCGACGTCGGCATCAGGGGCAAAAGCACCAACAAAACCAGAAAAGCTCATATCGAACACGGCGCGACGCAGGATATCGCGTTGAACCAGAACGAGGGTCGGTAGGCCCAATGTACGCGCAAGCGCACCTTCATAGTGGTTAAATTCTGTTGGCAGCAGCACTGGCTGTCCCTGAGCATCCCGGAACTGCCACCGTGCCATGCCGAGAATGGCTGCTCCCGCGCATCGACGACCGATCTCGTCGGCGTCACGTGGGTTCCACCCCTTGGCCGAAGCAAGGCCCGGCTTCCCCTTGGGGTTAGTAAAGATTTCGGGTGTATAGCCTAGCTTCTCTATTTCTTCGACAATTCCCCATTTGAGCCGATTCATATTGGCGGACAGCCAGGAGTCCGCAGCCAAGCTAACATAGATGCGGCGTGTGATCGGCATGCAGATTCTCCTCCTTGGTGACAATATGGATCGACCAGTTCCCCCGAAATAACGTGGAGACAACCATGCTAAAAAACTCTGAATGATCCCGCGATCGCGACAGCACAGGTTTGGCAGGTGCTGTATCGGGCAAATCACCGCTTGCGTCCATCCGGTAAGGAACGCCAATCCGGTCATCAACAAATCATCTCGGAACGACATAATTGGGCTTCTAGGGACGCCCAGAGTAATCTCCATCGGTAGTCAAAACCCAGCCAGTTGATTCCGCCGGGAGGCCATCATGAAACGGCAACACGCCGCACCTCCCCTGCTCTTCCTCACGGCCCTGCTGTGTTGCCCCGCCGCCGCGCAGGACCGCCCCGATACCTACCCGAGCCGCTCCATCCGCATCGTCGTGCCGTTCCCGCCGGGCGGGCCGGCCGACATCATTGCGCGCCTCATCGGGCGGAAGATGACCGAGGACTGGGGCCAGGCGGTGATCGTCGAGAACCGCGCTGGCGCCAACACAATCATCGGGGCGCAGGCGGTCGCGAAGGCGGCGCCCGATGGCTACACGCTGCTGATGGCGATCGACTCGACGCTGGTGATGAACCAGTTCCTCTACCGCACGCTGCCCTATGATCCGTTCTCCGATTTTGCGCCCATCACCACCGTGACGAAGACGGTATCGGTGGCGGCGGTGCGCGCCGCCGACGGACCGAAGAGCGTGGCCGAACTGATCGCACGCGCGCGGGCCGCGCCCGGCAAGCTCAACTACGGCGCCGGCACCATCACGGCGCAACTGATGGGCCATCTCTTTCACAAGGCGGCCGGGCTCGACATCGTGTATGTGCCGTTCAAGGGCACGACCGAAACCACCACCGGGCTGCTCACCGGCAGCGTCGATCTCATCTACGCCGCGACGGTGACCGTGACACCGCTGATCGAAAGCGGCCAGCTGCGCGCGCTCGCCAAGCTCGACAGCCGCGCGCCGGCGGTGCTCGGCGACCTGCCGACGCTCGCGACAGCCGCCGGCCTGCCCAATCTCGACGACATCTCCATCTGGCTCGGCCTCGTCGCACCCGCCGGCACGCCTTCGCAAATCACCGACAAGCTGGCGCGCAAGGTGGCGCAGATCATGAACAACCCGGATGCGATCGAAAAATCGCAGCGCATCGGCAGCTATCCACTGACCATGTCGCCGGCGGAGTTCTCGGCATTCATGCACAAGGAAGCGGATCGCTGGGCGAAGGTGCTGAAAGAACTCGATCTGCGATACGACTGAACGCTATTCATCTCGGAATGCGTTATCGTCTTGCCCACGGAGCAAACCCTGAGTCATTTTCGCACGCGAATTGCAGGGCATGCGAAGAGATTGGAGCGTGTAAATGCACCGCATCACGGGTGAATGGCGTTCACCAACAGACCTCATCCGGAGGAGACGCGAAGCGCCGTCTCGAAGGATGGATGCACGGCATGGGCTCGCTACTATCCTTCGAGACGCGCCCTTGCGGGCGCTCCTCAGGATGAGGTCAGCGGTGCGATTTCAAACTCAAGCGCCATCGGCACAGGCTCGTGACAAGAAAGGATTGGGTGCCACCCTGGTCGCCTTTGCGATCTTGGGCGCAATTGCGAAACCGCACGTCGCCCACGCCCAGACCTACCCCACCCGACCCATCACCATGAACGTACCGTTCGCGGCCGGCGGGCCGACCGATACGATCGCGCGCGTCATCGCCCAGCGCATGTCGATGACGCTCGGCCAGAGCATCATCATCGAGAACGTCACCGGGGCGGACGGCACCATTGGGGTCGGCCGCGTTGCCCGCGCGGCGCCCGACGGCTACATGCTCAGCGTCGGCCAATGGTCGACCCATGTGCTCAACGGCGCCGCCTACGCCCTGCCCTATGACCTCCTCAACGACTTCGATCCCGTCGCGCTGCTGACGACCAATCCGCTGATCATCGTCACCCACAAGGGCGTACCTGCCAGCAATCTCAAGGAATTGATCGACTGGCTCAAGGCCAATCCGGAGAGCGCCATGGGCATCGGCTCCATGTCGCATCGGGTCAGTGCGGTCTATTTTCAGAACCTTACCGGCACCCGGCTTACACTCGTGCCTTATCGTGGCGCCGCGCCCGCCATCCAGGACATGATGGCCGGCCAGATTCAACTGATGTTCGACCAGGCCGCGACGTCCCTGCCGCTGGTGCGCGCCGGCAGCACCAAGCCCTATGCGGTCACGGCCGCAACGCGGCTTGCCGCGGCGCCCAACCTGCCGACCGTCGATGAGGCCGGCTTGCCTGGATTTCACATCGCGGTGTGGACGGCGCTGTGGGCGCCCCACGCCACCCCGCGCGCCGTCATCGACAAGCTCAATGCGGCGGCGGTCGAGGCGGTGGCCGATCCGGCCGTGCGCAAGCGGCTCACCGAGGAGCTCGGCCAGGACATTCCGCCGCGCGAGCAGCAGACCCCGGAAGCGCTCCATGCCTACCAGAAGGCCGAGATCGAGAAGTGGTGGCCGCTGATAAAGGCGGCCAATATCCGGCCGGAGTAGGATGGGTTGAGCGAAAGCGAAACCCATCAAGGGCTGTCCTCACGGCACGGCTGCTGATGGGTTTCGCTGACGCTCAACCCATCCTACGCGACACGTCCGCCCAGCTCGTCCTCGATGTGGGCGCGGATGATGTCGTCGAACGACGTCTCGGCACGAAAGCCGAGCGCTGTTGCGCGGCGCGCATCGAAATTCTGCGGCCAGCCGGCGACGATTTTCGCAATCGTCTCGTCCGGCTCGCGGCGGATGCGCCTGGCAACATCGGCCCCGGCGACGCGCGCAAGCGCCGCGATCTCCTCGCCGACCGTGCAGCAGAGGCCCGGCATGGTCAGATTGATGCGCGCGCCGATCCGCTCGTTGGCAAGCCCGGCGGCGTGGACCAGAAAGCCTACCGCGGCGCGCGGGCTGGCGAACCAGTGCCGTACATCTTCGGAAACCGGCAGCGCCGCCTCCTGCCCGTTGAGCGGCTCGCGGATGATGGACGAGAAGAAACTTGACGCCGCCTTGTTGGGCTTGCCGGGCCGCACCACGATGGTGGGCAGCCTGATGCCGACGCCGTCTAAAAAGCCGCGCCTCGTGTAGTCGGCGAGCAGAAGCTCGCCGATCGCCTTCTGGGTTCCGTAGGATGTAAGCGGGGTGAGGAAAAACTCATCCCCGATGGCATCCGGAAACGGCGCGCCAAACACCGCGATCGAGGACGCGAACACGAGTTTGGGGCGATAGCCATTGCCGACAAGGCGGATGGCTTCGAGAAGTTCGCGGGTGCCGGTGAAGTTGACCCGATAGCCCTTCTCGAAATCGGCTTCGGCCTCGCCGGAGACGATCGCCGCGAGATGGAAGATGACATCGGGGCGGTCGGTCACGGCTCGCGCGGCTGCGCCGGGCGCTGACAGATCGCTCGCATCAGTCGCGACCGCAAACGGCGCACCGGCAGGCTTCTCCGGCGCGACGATATCGCTCAGCATCACCCGATCAATGGCGCGGTCATTCAATGCGTTATCGCGAACGAGCCGCCCGATCAGCTTGCGGCCGATCATGCCGGCCGCACCGGTAATGAGAATGTGCATTCGCCTGCCCCTACAGCGCCATGCCGCCGTCGACCAGGTGGGCCTGGCCAGTAATGTAGCTTGCCTCGTCGGAAGCCAGAAAGAGCGCGAGCGCAGCGACTTCCGCCGCCGTCCCGAGGCGCCCCATGGGTTGGCGATCGATGAAATCCTGGCGAACGTTGCCGATCGATTTCCCGGTCGCCTTGGACAGGTCCTCGACCCGCCCGTCGAGCGAGGGCGTCGCGATCGTGCCGGGACAGATCGCGTTCGCCCGGATGCCCTGCTTGATAAAATCGGCGGCCACCGCCTTGGTGAGCCCAATGATGGCGGCCTTGGTGGCGCCGTAGACGTAGCGGTTGGGCACCGCCCGGATCGATGACACGGCGGACGAGATGTTGACGATCGAGCCGCGCTTGCTCTCGACCATCCCGGGCAGGAAGGCGCGCAAGGTGCGGTGCATCGATTTGACATTGAGGTCGAAGGAGAAATCCCAGTCGGATTCGCTGCAGTCGAACACCGTGCCGTGATGCACGAAGCCCGCACAATTGACCAAAATGTCGGGCGGCCCAAACGCCTTTATCACGTCCTGCGCGAGCGCTTCCACGGTGGCGGTCGCGCGAACGTCAAGCTGCTCGCGCCGTGCGCATCGCAGGTCTGCAAGCTTTTTGGGATCGAGATCGGTCGCGATCACCTGCGCGCCTTCGGCGCTGAACGCCTCGCAGATGGCGCGCCCGATGCCCTGCCCGGCCGCCGTCACGAACGCGACCTTGTTGTTGAGCCGTTGAGTCATGAAACCGCCCCCAGTTCGAGCCGCAGATGTAGGATGGGTTGAGCGATAGCGAAACCCATCATGCGCAGGGACGCGTTGAGCAGTTGTCGATGGGTTTCGCTCCGCTCAACCCATCCTACGCAGATTCGATTCATCGATCGACCTGTGGGTTCAATGATTATCCCGCGGCACCCCGAAAGTCTGGGCAACGCGCTGATACTTCACGGCCGGCTTGAGCACCATGCCGTCGGCGAGCTGGTCGACCATGGCGCGCTGGATCTCCTGCCAGGGCGTCTGGCTGGCCGGGAACTTGAAGCCGCCGCTGCCCTGCAGAGCAAGGCGGCGCTGCGCAAGTTCTGCCTGCGAGATCAGCATATCGGCGCTGCCCTTGTTGAGATCGATGCGGATGCGGTCGCCGCTGCGCAGCAGCGCAAGCCCGCCGTTCGCCGCTGCCTCGGGCGAGGCATTGAGGATCGACGGCGAGCCCGAGGTGCCGGACTGGCGGCCGTCGCCGATACACGGCAGCGACGTAATTCCGCGTTTGATCAGCGCCGCCGGCGGCTGCATGTTCACCACCTCGGCCGAGCCCGGATAGCCGATCGGCCCGACGCCGCGGATCACGAGAAGGGTGTTTTCGTCAATGCCGAGCGCCGGATCGTCGATGCGGTGGTGGTAGTCTTCCGGCCCCTCGAATACGACGCAGCGCCCCTCGAAGGCGTTGGGGTCCTCGGGGTTCGACAGATAGTGCTCGCGGAATTCCTCCGAGATGACGGAAAGCTTCATGATGGCGGAGTCGAACAGATTTCCGCTCAGCACCTTGAAACCAGCGGCCGCCCTCATCGGCTCCCCATAGGGGCGAATCACGTCGGCATCCTGCGATTTGGCCTGGGCGACGTTGTCCCCGATGGTCTTGCCGTTAATGGTCATGGCATCAGCGTGAATATGCTTCGCCTGCATCAGCTCATGCAAGACTGCGGGCAGGCCGCCGGCGCGAAAGTATTCCTCGCCAAGATATTTGCCGGCCGGCTGCATGTTGACCAACAGCGGAATATTGAGACCGATCTGCTCCCAATCGACGATGCCGAGCTTGACACCCACGTGGCGCGCTATCGCGTTGATGTGGATAGGGGCGTTGGTCGAACCGCCGATCGCGGAGCACGCCACGATCGCGTTCTCGAATGCCTTGCGGGTGAGGATATCCGACGGCTTGAGGTCCTCATGCACGATGGCAACAGCGCGCAATCCGGTATGATAGGCGATCTGCGCCCGTTCGCGATAGGGCGCGGGAATCGCCGCGCAGCCCGGCAGCGACATGCCGAGCGCCTCCGCGAGCGCGTTCATGGTCGAAGCGGTGCCCATGGTGTTGCAATGGCCGATCGAGGGCGCCGACGACGCGACGGTGTCGATGAACTCCTTATAGTCGATCCGGCCGGCCGCCTGCTCCTGGCGCGCGTTCCACACGGCGGTGCCGGAGCCGGAGCGCTCGCCCTTCCACCACCCATTGAGCATCGGTCCGCCCGACAGGACGATCGCCGGCAGGTTGACGGTCGCGGCGGCCATCAGGCACGCGGGCGTGGTCTTGTCGCAGCCCGTCATCAGCACGACGCCGTCGAGCGGATAGCCGTACAGCACCTCGACGAGGCCCAGATAGGCGAGATTGCGATCGAGCGCCGCGGTCGGGCGCTTGCCGGTCTCCTGGATCGGGTGCACCGGAAACTCGAATGCGACGCCGCCGGCATCGCGGATGCCTTCGCGCACGCGCTTGGCAAGCTCAATATGATGACGATTGCACGGTGCGAGGTCGGAGCCGGTCTGGGCAATGCCGATGATGGGCTTGCCGGCGCATAATTCATCCCTGGTGAGGCCGTAGTTGAGGTAGCGCTCCAGATAAAGCGCCGTCATGCCGGGATTGTCCGGATTGTCGAACCATAGCTGCGAGCGCAGGCGGGGTTTGCTGGTCATCGGCGTGTTGCCTCGTTGTTGTTGGGTCTCTTCTCTCTCCCGTCTTCGGGGAGGGTGGCGCGAAGCGCCGGGTGGGGTGACACAGGCGAGGCTGTGCGGCGGAAAGAGCCCCCACCCGACCTCGCTTCGCTCGGCCACCCTCCCCGAAGACGGGGAGCGATTAAAGGGAGGCTGCGGTCATGCGCAACTTCCCTGCCTCATGGGAAATAGAGCGCAGCGCCGCGGTGGCAATCGGCCGGACTTGCGTCTATGTCAATACGTCATTGGAAATTCGGTTCCCGGTTTGCCGTGAGAGGCCAAGATGCCGACGATCTACGATTTCAACGACCGCGTTGCCGTGGTTACGGGCGGCGCCCAGGGCATCGGCCGCGCGATTGCGGCACGCCTGCTCTATGGCGGCGCTACCGTGTGGCTGTGGGACCGCGATATCGCGCTGGCAAAAACCACCGCCTCGGAGCTCAAATCCGTGGGCCCGGCATTTGCAGCGCTGGTGGACGTGACCGACCTCGGGGCGGTCGAGGCTGCTGCCAAGGCCGTCAACGGCGGCCGCATCGATATCCTCGTCAACAACGCAGGAATTTCGGGACCCAACATGCCGACCTGGGAGTACCCGCCGCAGGAGTGGGCGCGGGTGCTGGCCACAAACCTCACCGGCACGTTCAACTGCTGCAAGGCGGTGGCGCCGGTCATGATCGCGCAAAACTACGGCCGCATCGTCAACATCGCCTCGATCGCCGGCAAAGAGGGCAATCCCAACGCCTGCGCCTATTCGGCTTCCAAGGCCGGTGTCGTGGCGCTGACGAAATCCCTCGGCAAGGAGCTGGCCGGCTATGACATCGCGGTCAATTGCGTCACGCCCGCCGTCGCCAAGACGGCGATCTTTGATCAAATGACCAAGGAGCACATCGACTACATGCTATCGAAGATCCCGCGCGGGCGTTTCGTCAAAGTCGAGGAGATCGCCTACCTGGTCGCCTTCTGCGCCTCGCAGGAGTGTGCATTCACGACCGGCGCGGTGTTCGACATTTCGGGTGGGCGGGCGACGTATTAAACATGTACTTTGACCGAGTCATTTGCCAATCGGTAGACGTCTCCTTCGCGCCCTATCGCGGTCTATGACCGGAATACTCTGCTGAATATCCTCTTCGTTCAAAACCTTGAGGATTTCCCGCGTGCGGGCGACCACATCCGCTTCGCTCCAGTCGCCTCCACGAAACAAAATCAAGCTTGGTTCAGTAGTCTGAGCGATGGCCAGCAGGCGGGATAATCGAGGTCGGCGGTTATGACGGTTCCGCCGTTGTGCTTGGCACGCGCGATGATTTCTTCGTCGGTTGAGCGATTCAATCCGACTTCGGCCGCGTGAACTGTGTCGTGGCCTTGCGCCACAAGCCATCTCGCCAAGGTTATCGACAGCGGCATGTCGACAAAAAATTTCACCGCGCAAGCTCGAGAGTCTCATCCTCGGCGAGGTAAGCCGCGTACCGCAACGCTTCGTTAATATCTTCGGGCTCGAGATAAGGATAGTTAGCCAAAATCGCCTCGCGGGTCTCTCCCACTGCGAGCAAGCCCAACAGCCGAGCGACCGGGAATTCGGAGCCCGCGGATGCGGGGTTTGCCAGTGCAAACGGCTGGATCAATCGTGATGCGCTGAAATGTCATGGCCTCAAAATAGCGAATGATGGCTTCAGGTGCCAGTCCTTGACGTTACTAAGGCAAATGATTGCGAAGGCTGCCCGAGATCCCGTACGCTGGACGAAAGCGAAAAAGCCCGGGAGAACGCCCATGACCTCGAAAATCACCCGCAAGCAGTTCCTCGCCTCCGCGGCTGGGCTTGCGGTCGCCATGCCGGCGATCTGGCGATCCGATCGCCTCTACGGCCAGGGCGCCGTCACGCTCAAGCTCGGCCATCCAGATACGCCGCTGCACCCGACCCAGACCGTGGCGACGAAGTTCTCCGAGATGGTCGCGGCCAAGACCGGAGGCGCCGTCCGCATCCAGGTGTTTTCCGGCGGCCAGCTTGGCAGCGAGGTCAACATCGTGTCAGGCATGCAGACCGGCATCGTCGACATGGCGTTCCATACCACCGGATTCCTGGAATCGTTCTTTCCGCGCATCCAGGTGCTCGATCTGCCGTTCCTGTTTCGCGACCCCAAGACCGCCGAAACCCTGCTGGACGGTCCGATCGGCCAAAGCCTCCTTGCCGACATGCCCGCAAAGGGCATCTACGGCTTCGTGTGGGGCCACTACGGCTGGCGCGAGACCGAGACCGCAAGCCAGCCGGTCCGCGAGCCTTCGGATCTCAAAGGACTTAAAATCCGCATCCAGCCCGGCGCGGTATTCGCAGCGAGCTTTCGCGCCTGCGGCGCCATCCCGGTGGTGATGGACCTGTCGGAAGTGTACATCGGCATTTCGCAGAAGACCGTCGGCGGTGTCGAACTGCCGTTCCTCGCCATCGTGTCCTCGAAAATCTACGAGGTGACGAAATTCGCCGGTCTCACCAACCACGTCTACAACGCCGGCGCCCTGATGGCGAGCAAGGTCAAGTTCGACCGGCTGGAGGCCGCTCACCAGAGGGCGATCCGCGAGGCGGCGGCAGAAATCCAGCCGATCTGGCGCACAACCGTGGCGCAGAAAACCGAGGAGGGCCGCGCTTTCTGTGCCCAAAAGGGCATGCAGATCGACGACACCAACTTCGCGGCGTTTCACGCCACCATGACGCCGGTCTATGACGAGTTCCGCGACAAGATCGGCGCCGACCTGGTGAGCCAAGTGATGAAGGCGGTTCAGGCGTAGTGACGGCCGTCGTCAACGCGCTCGCCAATGCGGTTCTCGCCATTGCGCTGCTCGGCGAACTCGGCGCCGTGTTCGTCAATGTGATTTCGCGCAGCATTTTCGACACCGCCTTTCTGTGGACCGACGAAATCGCAAAGCTCGCGCTATCGACGCTCGCCTTCGTGGGCGGGGCGGTGGCCTATGGGCAGGGCCATCACACCTTTGTGCGCGTCGGTTTGAACGCAATCGGCCCGCACCTGCGCGAGGCCTGCCTGGTCGGGTCCGATCTCACCGTGCTGCTGATCGCCGCCATGACGGCTTATGCGTCGATCTTCCTGATCGAAATACGCTGGAACGAGGTGACACCGATCCTGCAGATCCCCGCTGCCTGGATTGTGGTTCCGCTGAGCGCCAGCATGGTCCTTCTCATGCTGCACGCCGCCAAGCGCCTGTTGCTGGCCCCGCGTATCACGGTCGTGTCGGTCGGCGCCGTCTTCATTGCCGCGCTCACTCTCGCGTTGGCGACGCGCCCGGCGTGGCTGCCGTGGTTTGTGGGCGACGGCGCCATCGCGGCCGCGCTGGTGCTGTTCTTCGTAACTATTTTCGGCGGCCTGCCGATCGGCTTCGCGCTCCTGCTGAGCACCACCGCCTACCTGTGGCTGGCCGACACCGTGCCGATGGTGGCCTTGCCGCAAAACATGGTGGACGGCACCGGCAACTTCGTCCTGCTGGCGCTGCCGTTCTTTATTCTGGCCGGCCTCATCATGGAACGCGGCGGCATTTCGCTGCGCCTCGTGCGCTTCGTGCACGCGCTGGTCGGCCATCTGCGCGGCGGTCTGCTCCACGTCATGGTGCTCAGCATGTATCTGGTGTCCGGGCTGTCCGGCTCGAAGACCGCCGACGTCGCCGCAGTCGGCTCGGTGATGCGCGACATGCTCAAGAAGGAAGGCT
>DATGCX010000172.1:0-2670 GCA_035311445.1 Xanthobacteraceae bacterium
GCCGGACATCCCGACCGTGGGTGAGTTCTTGCCGGGTTACGAGGCAAGCACCTGGTACGGCGTCGGCGCCCCCAAGGGCACGCCGGCCGAGATCGTCGAGAAGCTCAACAAGGAGATCAACGCTGGCCTCGCCGATCCCACGATGAAGGCGCGGCTTGCCGACCTGGGTGGCGACGTGCTCGCGCTCTCGCCCGCCGACTTTGGCAAGCTCATCGCCGAAGAAACCGCGAAGTGGGCCAAGGTGGTCAAGTTTTCCGGCGTAAAGGCAGAGTGATGAAGTCGTGCCAGGCAGCACAAGTCATTACAACCTGTTGTATTGAATTGGCAGATCGTAAGGCGTAACAAATTGAAGCAGCTATGGTGCATCCGCGAATGGGGTCTATCGGTTTGTTGTTGATTTACCTCTGCACCATCGAAAGGTCATGCCATGGGCTACGAATCCATAAGTGTCACGCCGGTTACACCTCGCATCGGCGCCTATGTCGAGGGCGTCACACTGGCTAAGCCACTCAGCAACCGTCAGGTCGAGGAGTTGCATCAGGCGCTGGCGCAGCACCAGGTTCTGTTCTTTCGCGATCAGCCGCTGGATGTGGAAACCCACAAGAGGTTCGGCCGATATTTCGGTGAATTGCATATTCATCCCAGCACCCCCGGGCCCGAAGGACATCCCGAGATTTTGCCAATCCATGCCGATGGCAATTCCAAGCGCATCAACGGGGAATATTGGCACTCGGATGTCTCCTGTGACGAGGAGCCTCCGATGGGCAGCATTCTCTACCTCCACACGGTACCGAACTGCGGCGGAGATACGCTCTTCGCCAGCCAGTATGCGGCCTATGATGCGCTTTCCGCTCGTATGAAGGTCTATCTCGAAGGGCTGACAGCGACGCATTCGGGCGACCACATCTATCGTAGGAACAACGCGCTGATGGGTATCGCCGAAAGCGGTAAGGTCTACCCGAAGGCATCGCATCCGATTGTTCGCACCCATCCAGTGACAAAGCGCAAGGCGCTGTACGTCAATGGCGAGTTCACCACCCATATCGATGGGTTGCCGAGAGACGAAGGCCGGGCAATCCTGGGCTTTCTGTGCGAGTTCAGCACACGGGAGGAATTCCAGGTGCGGTTCCGCTGGCAACCCCATTCGGTCGCCTTCTGGGATAACCGCTGCGTGCAGCACCAGGCACTATGGGACTATTACCCGCAGACGCGGTCTGGCCGCCGGGTCACGATCAAAGGCGATCGGCCGTTCTGATCTCACCTTACAATCATTGATATCGCTGACACCGCATCGAGCGTTGTGTTCATGGACCTAGGGACACAATGAAGATTGCCAGCGTCGAATGTCTTCCGGTCCATTCCGGTTGGCGCAAGAATTTCGTGTTCGTGCGGATCGCGACCGATGCGGGGGTCGTCGGATGGGGCGAGGCGTACAGTCAGTATGACCGCGACCGTGCCGTCGCCGCGCAGGTCGAGGAGCTTGGCCGCTATCTTGTTGGCCGCGATCCGTTCCATATCCGCCACATCGTTCAGATCGCGTTCGACGACTATGCGCAACGACGCGGCTCTCTGGAGTTTTATTGCGCCACGTCCGGGATCGAACAGGCGCTGTGGGACATCGTCGGAAAGGTCACCCAGCAGCCGGTCTACAATCTTCTCGGTGGTCCTTGCCGCGCGCGCATCCGCGTCTATGCGAACGGCTGGAGCTACAGGATGCAATTGCCCGACGACTATGCTCGCGGCGCGGAAGCGGTGCTCAAGCGCGGATTCAGCGCATTGAAATTCGATCCCATCCCGGGCCCCTGGCGGACCTACATCCCTAAGGATCACATCAGGCGCGCCGTGAAAGTCACACGCGCGGTTCGCGACGCTGTCGGCCCGGAGGTCGATATCCTCATCGAGGTGCACCGGCGCTTGGCTCCGATGCACGCCATCGATCTCGCCAATGCGCTGGCGGAGTTCGAGCCCTACTGGTTCGAGGAGCCCTGCCAGTCAGAGAACGTCGAGGCGCTGGCGGAGGTCCGCCATGCGAGCCGCATTCCGGTCGTGACCGGAGAAGCGCTGCTGACGCGTGCGGGCTTCCGTCCGGTCATCCGCACGCGTGCCGTCGACATCATCAATCCCGATGTCTCGAATTGCGGCGGGATTCTCGAACTCATGTACATTGCGGCGGCGGCCGAGTCCGAAACCATCGCCGTTTCGCCGCATAATTACAATTCGACGACCATGGCGCTGTCCGCCACCGTCCACGCTTCCGCGTGTATGCCGAATTTCATCATCACCGAATATTTTCTTCCATTCGAGGAACTCGGCCAGCGCCTGTGCCCAAACGTACTACGGCCGGTCGACGGATACATCGCGCTACCAGACGGTCCGGGCCTTGGTTTGAACGTCGATGAAAAAGCGGTACGGGCGGCAAAAGGCAAACGTTTCCCGGCCAGAACTTTCAGGTCTCTCACGGACGAAGGTCCATAGCAGGCCGACGAATCGTGGCCGCTATCTTCCAAGGCCAGACTCCCGCCGGCGCGTGCGACTGGCCCCTGGCGGGCCGGGGTAATTTTGGGCAGCCCTCCGAGCGTGAAGTTGTCAGAGGCCGCGCGATGGAAGCGTGGTATCATCCCTCCATTGCATGAATGACCCCCAACCGGAGGGTCACATGGCAAGCTACAT
>DATGCX010000173.1:0-8381 GCA_035311445.1 Xanthobacteraceae bacterium
GCCTTGGGGCGCGATCGGCAGGGCGCTCGACGGTGTCCGCATCCTGGACTTCACCCATGTCCAAGCGGGGCCGACTTGCACGCAGCTCCTCGCCTACATGGGCGCCGACTGCATCAAGATCGAGCGGCCGGGCACCGGCGACATCACGCGCGGGCAGTTGCGCGACGTGAAGGGAGCGGACAGCCTCTATTTCACAATGCTCAATGGCAACAAGCGCTCGATCACGATCGATTCCAAACACCCCAAGGGCAAGGAAATCCTCGAGCGACTGATAAAGCATTGCGATGTGCTGGTCGAGAATTTCGGGCCTGGCACGCTCGACCGCATGGGTCTGACCTGGGAGTACATCCATAAGACCAACCCGCGCATGATCGTCGCGTCTGTGAAGGGCTTCGGCCCCGGCCCTTACGAGGACTGCAAAGTCTACGAGAACATTGCGCAGTGCGCCGGGGGGGCGGCCTCGACTACCGGCTTCCGCGAAGGGCCGCCGCTGGTCACCGGCGCTCAGATCGGCGACTCCGGTACCGGGCTGCACGTTGCCTTCGGCATCGTCACGGCGCTCTATCAGCGCATGCGCACAGGCCGTGGCCAGCGCGTGCTGTGCGCGATGCAGGACGGCGTGCTCAACCTCGCCCGCGTGAAGCTTCGCGACCAACAGCGGCTGGGCCACGGGCCGCTTACCGAGTACAGCCAGTACGGTGAAGACATCCCGTTCGGCAAGGCGGTGCCGCGCGCCGGCAACGATTCGGGCGGCGGCCAGCCCGGGTGGATCCTCAAGTGTAAGGGTTGGGAGACCGATCCGGATTCCTACATCTATTTCATCACCCAGGCGCCTGTGTGGGGCCCGATCTGCGACCTCATCGGCAAGCCTGAATGGAAAACCGATCCGGACTACGCCACACCGCTGGCGCGGCTGCCGCGTCTGCGGCACATCTTCAATACCATAGAGGAATGGACCAAGACCATGACCAAGTTCGAGGTCATGGAAACGTGCAACAAGCACGACATTCCGGTCGGGCCGATCCTGTCGATGAAGGAGATCGCCGAGGAACCGTCGCTACGCGCTACCGGCACGGTGGTGGAGGTCGACCACCCGACCCGCGGGAAATATCTGACCGTCGGCAATCCGGTCAAAATGTCGGACTCGATCACCGAAGTGAGACGCTCGCCGCTGCTCGGCGAGCACACCGAGGAAATCCTCACTAAAGAGCTCGGCTATTCGGCGGAGGAATTCGCCGCGATCAAGAGTTCGGGCGCAATTACGCCGTCTGAGAAGAAGGAGACCGCAGCGGCGTAGGGCGGGTTAGCCGAAGGCGTGAACCCGCCACATGGGTGGATTACGCTGCGCTAATCCGCCCCAAGGGCCTACGCACCGAACACTTACCCCGAGGGCTGATAATGCGTATCGTTGTTCACGGCCAACAAGCATTCGGCAAGGCGGTGCTGGAGGCCCTCCTCAAACGCGGCGATGACGTTGTCGCCGTCTATGTGGCGCCGGAGAAGCCCGGCCAGAAGGCCGATCCCTTGAAGGAAGCGGCCATTGCGGCAAAGCTCCCGGTCTACCAACCGGCCTCCTACCGCAAGCCCGAGGTCTGGGAAGAATTCCGCGCGCTCAAGCCGGACCTGCAGGTAATGGCCTTCGTGACGCTGTTCGTGCCGGAGGAATTTCTTAACGTTCCGATCAACGGATCGATCCAGTATCATCCCTCGCTGCTCCCTAAATATCGCGGCCCGAGCGCCATCAACTGGCCGATTATCCAAGGCGATACCGAGACCGGGCTATCGATCTTCTGGCCAGACAACGGCCTCGATACCGGCGACGTGTTGCTGCAAAAAAAGACACCCATCGGCTTTGAGGACTCGCTCGGGTCCGTCTATTTCGACCGCCTGTTTCCGATGGGCGTCGAGGCGATGTTGGAATCCGTGGACCTGGTAAAGGCCGGCAAGGCGCCGCGCATCAAGCAGGACGACAGCCAGGCGACCTATGAGGGGCGTTGCGGAACCGACAATGCCCGTATCGACTGGGGTAGACCGTGGCGGCAGATCCATAACCTCATCCGTGGCTGCAACCCGGCGCCCGGCGCCTGGACGACGCTGGATGGAAAGACCGTGCAGGTTTTCGAGGCCAAGCCGTTGCCGGCGCGCAATCCCAAGGGTATCGGCGGCAAGATGGGCGAGATCGTCGCGATCGAGGCTGACGGCTTCACGGTGGTATGTGCGGACGGCCGCATCAAGGTACTCCGCGTAAAGCCCGCCGATGGCGGCAAGATTGGGGCCGGAGAATACGCCGCTGCGGCCAAGCTCGCCGCGGGCGCCCGTTTTTCATGAATGCCCGCCCAAATGCTTGCCGTACCAAAACATTCATCATCGAACGATAGTGTGAAATTCCCAAGTTCAAGGAATACGCCTGATGCCTGCCTCCCAGCACACCAGTCCGAAATCAGACATCGAAATTTCGCAAGCCGCCACCAAACGCCGGATTGCCGATGTTGCGCACGAGCGACTCGGCATCGCGCCCGAGAACCTCGAGCCTTACGGTCACTACAAGGCCAAGATATCGTTCGACTACCTCAAGACCCTGAAAGAAAGGCCTAATGGCAAGCTGATCCTGGTGTCCGCGATTACGCCGACGCCGGCGGGCGAGGGCAAAACCACCACGACGGTCGGCCTTACCGATGCGCTCAACTACATCGGCAAGAAAGCGATGCTGTGCCTGCGCGAGCCGTCGCTAGGACCATCGTTCGGGATGAAGGGCGGCGCGGCCGGCGGCGGCTACGCCCAGGTTATTCCGATGGAGGACATCAACCTTCATTTCACCGGCGATTTGCACGCCATCACGTCGGCCCATAACCTGCTGGCGGCGCTGATCGACAACCACATCTACTGGGGAAACCCGCTCGGACTGGACAGCCGGCGGGTGGCGTGGCGCCGCGTCATGGATATGAACGACCGTGCACTGCGCGAGATCGTCTGCTCGCTTGGCGGTCCAACCAACGGCTATCCGCGCGAGGCCGGCTTTGACATTACAGTGGCATCTGAGGTGATGGCGATCTTTTGCCTCGCCCGCGATCTCGATGACCTCAAGCATCGGCTCGGAAATATCGTCATCGGCTATACGCGCGAGCGCAAGCCCGTGCGGGCCGCGGACCTCAAGGCGCATGGCGCCATGGCGGCGCTGCTCAAGGACGCACTCGCTCCAAACCTCGTGCAGACCTTGGAAGGCACGCCCGCGTTCGTTCACGGCGGTCCGTTTGCCAACATCGCGCATGGCTGTAATTCGGTGCTGGCGACCGCGACAGCCCTCAAGCTTACCGATTACGTGGTGACGGAGTCCGGCTTTGGGGCCGACCTCGGCGGCGAGAAATTCATCGACATCAAATGCCGCAAGACCGGTCTTGCGCCGGACTGCGTGGTGCTGGTGGCCACCATCCGGGCGCTGAAGATGCATGGCGGTGTGAAGAAGGAGGACCTCAAGAAGGAAAACCTGGCCGCGCTTGAGTCCGGTCTCTCCAACCTCGCGCGCCATGTGGAGAACGTGCAGAAATTCGGACTCGTCCCGGTGGTTTCGATCAACCGGTTTTCCGCCGACGCGCCTGCCGAGATCGAACTTGTCAAGAAGGCCTGCGCGTCGCTGGGCGTTGAAGCCCTGATGGCCGACCATTGGGCGATGGGCGGCGAAGGCGCTGCCGATGTGGCGAAGGCGGTGGTGCGAACAATCGATTCGGGCAGGAGTAGGCTTAAGCTGCTTTATCCGGATGAGATGCCGCTGATGGAGAAAATCCGCACCATTGCGCGGGAAATCTATCGTGCCAAGGACATCTCCGTCGACAAGCCGGTGCGCGATCAACTCGCGTCGTTTGAGGCCATGGGTTACGGCAAGCTCCCGGTCTGTATCGCCAAGACCCAGTACAGCTTCTCCACCAATCCGGACGTCAAGGGCGCGCCGACCGACCATACGATCCCGGTGCGCGAGGTGCGGCTGGCAGCCGGAGCGGAGTTCATTGTCGCGATCTGCGGTGACATCATGACGATGCCCGGGCTCCCTAAGGTGCCTGCCGCCGACTCGATCGATATCGGCCCGGACGGCAAGATCGCGGGCCTGTTTTAGAGCGGATTTCATTCTGATGGAATCATACAAGCACGTCGTCGCCCGCGAAGCGGGGCGGCCCATTAATCCCCACGAGGCTGAGGAGTGCTGGATTCCCACTTTCGCGGGAATGACACTGGGGGACTGGCAGGCGCAATGAACGCCATGACGGAAAAGCCCCAAACGTCGCGGCGCCGGCCACGGCAAACGCCCAAAGGGCGGCAGGTTGATCCAGGCGCTTTGGCTGAAGTCCAGACGCTGCTCGGATACCGCCCGCGGCGGCGCGACCTCCTGATCGAATTCCTTCATTTGATCCAGGACCGCTACGGCTACATTTCAGCGCCCCACCTTGCGGCACTGGCGGAAGAGATGAAGCTTGCCCAGGCCGAGGTTTACGAGGTCGCGACGTTCTACGCCCATTTCGATGTGGTGAAGGACGGTCCACCGCCTCCCGCCGTGACGGTCCGGGTTTGCGACAGCCTCTCCTGCGCCATGGCGGGGGCCGAAAAGCTGATAGCTGCCCTGCCGGGAAAGCTGGGCCCCAACGTTCGGGTACTGCGAGCCCCGTGCATGGGAGCGTGCGATCGTGCTCCGGTCGCCGCTGTCGGCCACGCGCAGGTGATGCAAGCCGGTGCTGAAAAAGTCGCCGCCGCAGTTGCTGCCAATTTCCACGCTCATGCGTACAAGACCGACAAGGACTTTGAGGCCTATCGGGCGGAGGGTGGCTACACGCTCTTGAGGTCGTGTCTAGGCGGTCAGCGCACCCGCGAAGAAATTATCCAGGCGGTCAGCGATGCCAATTTGCGCGGGCTTGGTGGCGCCGGGTTCCCGACCGGCCGCAAGTGGACTCTGGTGCGGGCTGAGCCGGCCCCCAGGCTGATGGCCGTCAACGCCGACGAGGGCGAGCCCGGGACTTTCAAGGATCGCTACTATCTGGAGCGCGATGCGCATCGCTTCATTGAGGGCACGCTGATTGCCGCCTGGGTGGTCGAGGCCGCCGAGGCATACATCTACTTGCGCGACGAGTACCCGGAAATCCGCCTGATGATCACCGATGAGCTTGCCAAGGTGGAAGATGCGGGGTTCACGAAATACACCAGGCTGGAGCTTCGCCGCGGTGCCGGCGCTTATATCTGCGGCGAAGAGTCTGCCATGATCGAATCGATCGAGGGCAAACGCGGGCTGCCTCGCCATCGCCCGCCTTACGTCGCGCAGGTCGGCCTGTTCGGCCGGCCCACCTTGGAGCAGAACGTCGAAACGCTGTACTGGGTCCGCGACATCGTCGAGAAGGGGGCCGGCTGGTTCACGTCATATGGCCGGCGCGACCGCAAGGGTTTGCGCAGCTTCTCGGTTTCGGGCCGCGTCAAGAGTCCCGGCGTCAAACTGGCGCCTGCGGGCGTCAGCGCGCGGGAATTGATCGACGAATACAGCGGCGGCATGGCGAATGGACATGCCTTCAAAGCCTATCTGCCGGGCGGCGCATCCGGTGGGATATTGCCCGCCAGCATGGCGGACTTGCCGCTCGATTTCGGCACGTTGGAACCCTATGGTTGCTTCGTCGGGTCGCACGCGGTTGTGATCCTGTCGGACCGGGACGACATGAAGGCTGTGGCCCTCAACCTGATGAAGTTCTTCGAGGATGAGAGTTGCGGGCAGTGCACACCATGCCGGGCAGGCACCGAGAAGGCGGCCAAGCTGATGGCGGCCGGCGCATGGAACGAAGGGTTGCTCAACGAGCTTGCGACCGCCATGCGGGACGCCTCGATTTGCGGGCTGGGGCAGGCCGCGCCGAACCCGCTGGTAAGCGTGCTGAAGTACTTTCCCGAGGAGCTGAAGACACCGCTCGGAAGTTGGTGAAGGCGGTGAATTGTAGGATGGGTTGAGCGAAGCGAAACCCATGGTCGCGGTGGGCTTTCGTCTCACGATCGTGGTGGGTTTCGCTTCGCTCAACCCACCCTACGGACTGCACGGGTGATGTGATGAGCACAATCGATCCGAAGCCCTCGACCGTGAAATTCACCCTTGACGGTCGCGAGATCGAGGCCGACCCAGGCGAGACGATCTGGCAGGTCGCCCGGCGCCTCGGCACCGACATTCCGCACCTGTGCTACGCGCCCGAGCCCGGGTACCGCGCCGACGGCAACTGCCGCGCCTGCATGGTGGAGATCGAAGGCGAGCGAGTTCTGGCAGCGAGCTGCATCCGCAAGCCAACCGACGGCATGAAGGTGACCACCGGTTCGGACCGCGCCAAAGCGGCGCGCCAGATGGTTTTTGATCTCCTGATCTCCGACCAGCCGGACCGTGCCACCACGGCGCATGACCCGTCCTCGAAATTCTGGTCATGGGCGGACCGCATGGGCATCTCGGTCGGCCGTTTTCCCAAGCGCCACCATCCGCAGCCCGACCGCAGCCACACCGCGATGGCGGTCAATCTCGACGCCTGCATTCAGTGCAATCTGTGCGTTCGCGCGTGCCGCGAAGTCCAGGTCAACGACGTCATCGGCATGGCGGGTCGCGGCCACGCCGAAAAAATCGTATTCGATTTCGACGACCCGATGGGCGCCAGCACCTGCGTGGCCTGCGGCGAATGCGTGCAGGCTTGTCCGACCGGCGCCCTGATGCCGTCAACGCTGGTCGGCAACGACAATATCCGCAGCGCCTACCCGGATCGCGAAGTTCGCTCGGTTTGTCCCTACTGCGGCGTCGGCTGCCAGCTCAGTTATCACATCAAGGACGACAAGCTGCTCTATGTGACCGGCAAGGATGGTCCCGCTAATCACAACCGGCTGTGCGTGAAGGGCCGGTTCGGCTTCGATTACGTCCACAATCCGGATCGACTCACTCAGCCGATGATCCGCCGGGAAGGTGTGCCGAAGCATGTCGACGATGTCGTCGATCCGCGCAATCCGTGGACGCATTTCCGGCCCGCCACCTGGGAGGAGGCGCTCGACCGCGCCGCCGCGGGCCTCAAGCACATCCGCGACACCCATGGCGCTCGCGCGCTGGCGGGCTTTGGCTCCGCCAAAGGCTCGAACGAGGAAGCCTATCTGTTCCAGAAGCTGGTCCGTGCCGGTTTCGGGTCCAACAACGTGGATCACTGCACCCGGCTCTGCCATGCGTCGTCAGTTGCGGCCTTGATGGAAGGGATCGGCTCCGGCGCCGTGACGGCGACATTCAACGAATGCCGCAACTCCGACGTCATCGTCGTGATCGGCGCCAATCCGACCGAAAATCATCCCGTGGCCGCCACGTTCTTCAAACAGGCGGCGAAGCGTGGCTCCCAGCTCATCGTGATGGACCCGCGCGGCCAGGCGCTCAAACGGCATGCCACGTACATGCTGCAGTTCCGCAACGGCACCGACGTCGCGATGCTGAACGCATTGCTCAACGTGATCATCACCGAGAGGCTTTACGATCAGCAATATGTGCAGACCTTCACGGAAGGTTTCCCGCAGCTCGCCGAGCACGTCCGTGACTTCACCCCCGAGCAGATGGCGCCGATTTGCGGCATCGATGCTGATATCCTGCGCACCGTGGCCCGCACCTATGCGCGCGCCCGATCGGCGATCATCTTCTGGGGCATGGGCGTGTCGCAGCACACCCACGGCACCGATAATGCGCGCTGTCTGATTGCGCTGTCGCTGATCTGCGGCCAGGTCGGCCGGTCGGGCACGGGCCTCCATCCACTGCGCGGCCAGAACAACGTGCAGGGCGCGTCCGACGCCGGCCTCATCCCGATGTTTTTCCCGGACTACAAGCCGGTTGATGACCCCGATGTTCGCGCCAAGTACGAGACCGCCTGGGGCACCACGCTCGATCCGAAGCGCGGCCTGACGGTGGTCGAGATCATAGACGCGGTCCACCGTGACGAGATCAAGGGCATGTACATCATGGGCGAGAACCCGGCGATGTCCGACCCCGATCTCAATCACGCCCGCGAGGCGCTGGCGCACCTCGACCATCTGGTGGTCCAGGACCTGTTCCTGACCGAGACCGCCGCATATGCGGACGTGGTCCTCCCGGCCTCCGCGTGGCCCGAGAAAGACGGCACCGTCACCAATACCAACCGCCAGGTCCAGATGGGGCGGCAAGCATTGCCGCTGCCGGGCGACGCCAAGGTTGACTGGTGGATCGTTCAGGAACTCGCGCGCCGCATCGGGCTTGACTGGAATTACCAGCACCCGAGCGAGGTCTATACCGAGATGGCGTCGTTGATGCCGTCGCTCGACAACATTTCGTGGGATCGCATTGCCCACGAAGACGCCGTCACCTATCCGAGCGACGCTCCCGACCA
>DATGCX010000174.1:0-2033 GCA_035311445.1 Xanthobacteraceae bacterium
TATCGCGAATCCGAGTTCACGGCACATCGCGAGCATTGTCGAATTTTCGTGCAATATCTGGCCTTCGATCCTCTTGAGGCCTTCCGAGCGAGCATAATCCTAAAAACCTGAGTTCACCGATCGGCGGCGGCTACCTTCAACCATAAGTAGCAGCGCCGGCGGGTCGCAGGAGTTGGCGCGGAGGGATGAGTTTTCGTCCGCGCAGAAATTTTTTCAGCGCCTGGCTGAGAATTTCGTACCAGCGCTCGATCGCGGTCAACTGCTCCGCAGTCTTTCGCAGTTTGGCGAAAAAGCCGGCGATGCCGGTAAGGGCCGCTCGGGCGCGCTCATGCTCGCCGTGGCTGCTGGTGATGGTCACGGTGGTGCGACCGGCATGTCTTGTTTGCCGGCCGATGGCCTGGAGCAGCAATGGCCGACTGGTGATGGCTTCGCGATGATGATTGGGATCGGCGAGACGCACGAACAGGTTCCACCAGTTGAACACCAGCGCGACGCAGCCCGCCATCAAGCGACAGCGCTTGAGGTCGCGGGTGGTGAAGCCGCCCCAGCCCCACTGGTTCTTCAACTCGTCGAAGTTGTTCTCGGAATCGGCGCGGTCGCGATAGAGTTGACCGACAGTCAAAATCTCGTTGTCCAGCGAGGTCACCAGAACGGCGTATTCCCAAACCTCGCGCCCGTCATCGATCGCGGCGAAGCCGAGGCGTAACTGCCCATTGGCATCACGCTCGGTCAGCGCCAATGAACGCTCGGTCCGCCGCCGCAGGATCACGATGCGGCGATGCCGGCTCCATCCTTCCAGGCGCAATTGGCCATCTTTGCCTTGCCAACCGGCGCCTGCATTTTGCCAATCCTGCTCGCCCATCGCCCGCTCGATCGCGCGTTTTACGCCTTTGGTCAGGCGCAGCTTGAACAAGTAGGGCCGGCGGCGCCGCTCGGCTTCGCGCATCACCGGCTCATTGCCGAAGCCAACATCGCCGCGGATCAACCACGGCTGCTGTTCGGCCGCCAAGCCATCCAAATACTCCCACAGCCGGGGCGAGGAATGCTTGGAGGTGTGCTGGTTGCCGGGCGCAACCTCCAACGCCAGCACCAGCCGCAGATTGCCGATCATGTAACAGTGATAACTGTGCGACGGTCGCCCGGGCTTGTGCGGATTGTAGCTCACCACCGCACCTTCCTGGTGCCCATAGAGCGGTTTCACCGTTGTGTCGATATCGAGAATCCACGGCTCGCTTAGCAGCGGCCGCGTGGTGTAATCGAGATGCCCTTGCAGCCAGCCCACGCCGGCGTCTTCTTCGATCTTGTCGAGGCCGCGCCGCACGGCATCCTCGCTCACCACCTCCTTCATTCCTAACAGCGGCGGATTAACAGGATCGCAGCGCAACGCCGTCATGTGCGCATAGCGCCAGTGCCCGGCCAGAACCGACAGCATAACCGTGCCAAGCACATCGCGCTTGGTCGGCGCATTCGGGCTCGTGTAGTGCAGCGGGCAATCCGCGACCCAGCCGTCGAACAGGGAGCCCTGCTTGAGGTATTCGATGAAGAACGGCAGCTGCCCGAGCGGCGTCACCGTCGCGGTGCTGTCCCATTCTACATGGATGCGCCCGGAAAACGTGTCGGCCACCACAGGCCCGGCCGACCTCGATTCTACCAGCGGTTGCTCACCCATCGGGAGCCCCGGCAAATCCCCGCGATTCGTGCCCATCCCTCATGGTAACGAGGATTTGCGCAATCCACGAATGCCGCGAACTCAGGTTTTTAGGATGATCCCAAGTGTTGCACGGACAGGATAGCCCTGTCCCGCGACTGCGCCACAATCATGATGTGTAACCTTGCCGTCACCGTATCATGAGGCGGTATGGCGTGCCTGTTGCTGTGATATGGACTGCCGACTTTTGGCAGCACCACTTCACCGTGTAAAAGTTCCCCCTTTGCTCTCGGTCGGATCAACCGCACCTTGACGATTCGTACCGGATGATCGGACAGGTTTGCGGCCTCCAAATCGAGACTGATTTGTGAGACGAAACTATCGT
>DATGCX010000175.1:0-2278 GCA_035311445.1 Xanthobacteraceae bacterium
TTATCAGGGTGAACCAGAACACTATCTACCGCACCGCACTCAGGGCACAGAAAAGCGCGAAGGCCCAGCTCTGTACCCTGAGGAGCAAAATCGGCAACCTTATCCATCGGCGAGCCGCATTTCTTGCAGTGATCTGGAGCCTTCATCGGATGCAACCAGTGATCTGGAGCCATCATCGCATTCAACGCCTAGATCGGCTGAATTGTTCCCCCGGCAGCCGCGCGGCGGCGTCTTCGTTTTTCGGGGGGGGGCGACTTCAAAATGAAGTCATGGGTCGCGGATCGCGGTTTGGTCGGTTCGAATATGGGCCGCCGGTCGGCCTCTTGTCCCAGAACCGGAACCCTGCTCGCGCGAGCTGGGCCCGCATCACGTTTCAGCCCGGGCAAGCTCCACTGCACTGCCTGGACGCCGCCGGCATTGCCGCGGCTGACGACGATGCCGAGGTCGCCGCATAGTTGGGTTCAAGGCGTATCGCCTGATCATAGTCGGCGATCGCACGGTCGTAATCTTAACACGACAATAGGTAGTGCCTCAGTTTGAATTTGACCGGCCTAGTCGAATAGCAGGCAAGCCGGCATGATTGCCCCATGTATGCGGCTTCACGGTTTTTGGTGCTTTTCGGCGCGGCCTGTTTAACGGTAGTCGTGCTTACGCACGTTGCCGAGACGTTTGGCATATTCCCCGGCATGGGATGGGGCATGCCGAACAGCGCCGGCCATTACCTCGATCTTGTAAGCGCTATTCTCGGATGCACGTTGTTGCCCGCTGGCCTCATCGCGAGCTTCATCGCGCGGCGGAAAAATTCAAACTGAGGCACTACCCGACAATAAGCACGACCATCTCTCAGAACCCCAATGGTGCCGTTACCCGTCGGTGTCTCTGCGAATGCGGGAGATTTGCCACGTGGCTTGACATATTCGTAACCGTTTGGTTACGGTATTGGTAACCAGACGGTAACGAATAATGGTGGCCGCAAGGCGCAAACGACGCGAGGCCGTGTTCCGGGCGATCGCCGATCCGACTCGGCGCGAAATCCTGGGCCTGCTGCGCGGCCGTCGCTGCACCGTCGGCGAGATTGCCTCCAATTTTAGCACCAGCCGCCCGGCGATCTCGAAGCACCTTCGTCTGCTGCGGTCCGTCGGTTTGGTCGTGACCAGGCGAAATGGCACTGCGCGGATTTGCGAATTGAACGCGAGGCCACTGCGAGCGGTCAGCGTTTGGCTCCAGGACTACGAAGTGTTCTGGCGCGAGAGCTTGGGCAGGCTCAGGCACTACGTCGAGGAGGGATCATGAGAACGACAGTTGCAAGCGACGCGATCGTCCAGGAGATCACCATTAAGGCTTCGGCGGAACGCATCTTCGAGGCGCTGACCAATCCCGACCAGCGAGTGAAATGGTGGGGTTCCGAGGGGCGGTTCCAGACCACGCACATGGAGTCCGACCTGCGCCCGGGCGGTCGATGGGTGATGCGGGGCATCGGCATGGGCGGGCGGCCGTTCAGCGTGGTCGGCGAGTATCGGAGCATTGAACGCCCGCGCTTGCTGGTCTTCACTTGGCTGCCGGATTGGCAGGGGGATGCGACCGAGAGCCTCGTGCGCTTCGACCTGGAAGAGGCGAACGGTGTTACAACCGTCCGCTTGACGCATTCCGGCCTCGTGAGCGAGACCTCGCGCGAAAGCCATAAGGGCTGGCCGCAAATCCTGGCCTGGCTGCGCGCCTACGTCGAAGGTTGAGCGCGGCGGTGTTCGGCAGGTCCTGGCGTCGAGTTCGAGCAGGTCGAAGGCGTAGAGGAAGATCGCGGCCGGCCGCTCCCGATACCGCAGCAGGGCGAACACGGCGAGCCTGTTTTCGTCGCAGCAGACCACCTCGCCGTCGATCAGGCACGAGCGCGCCTTGAGCCCCGAGGTGGCTTGCACGATGGTTGGGAAGCGGCCGGTCCAGTCCTTGCCGTTGCGCGTCAGCAACCGGACGCCGGGCGCGTCGCGGCGCACCATCATGCGGTAGCCGTCGTGCTTGATCTCGTGAGTCCACTCGCCGCCGATCCGTGTTGATTGGCTTTGTCGAGGGCTGGCCTGTCGGCGACGCCATCTATTTCACCTTCGTCACCGGCCTCACAATCGGTTATGGCGATATCGTGCCTCTTCAGGCGCTCGCGCGCGCGCCGGTGTGCGGTCCTGCTCAACGGAACTTCACCGCGGCTCGATGTAAAGGGGCATGCCGCCGCGCGGCCGCAGCGTGACACGTGCGACCGGGTGCGGCCGATGCCCGGTGACCGCAG
>DATGCX010000176.1:0-31227 GCA_035311445.1 Xanthobacteraceae bacterium
ATTTCAGCGCCAAGGGCGAGCAGAAGGGGCTGCTGCTGCAGACCAACTTCGTTGCCGACGCCGTCAACCTGCCGCTGATCTCGGCCAAGGAGCGCGGTGCCGGCGGCGGCCACATCCGCTTCAACATGGCCAAGGGCTCGATGAACAGCCATATCTCCCAGTTCCCGATCGGCACCTACAAGAAAGCGCACTGCCACGGGCCGGGCGCACATGTGATCATCCTGTCGGGGGAGGGCTATTCGCTGATGTGGCCGGAGGGCGATGCGCCACGCCGGTACGAATGGCAGGTCGGCTCCCTGATCGTGCCGCCCAACATGTGGCTGCATCAGCACTTCAACGCCGGCACGACGCCGGCCCGCTATCTCGCTTTTAAGCACGAGGTGGTGTCGATCCGCAATGCTCAGGGCGTGCCAAAGGCCTGGATCAGCCGCCGCATCGGCGGTGACCAGATCGACTATGCGGACGAGACGCCGGAAATCCGCCGGACGTTTGCGGAAGCGTTGGCGAGAAACGGCCTGACGCCGAAGATGGACGCAGCCTACGAGGCGGAACTTGTCGACCTGCCGCCGCTGCCGGCGCGATCGGTGGCGTGAATCTGATCGGAACGGTCTCGGCGGTCGAACTCGGGATGAGCGCGATGGCGATCCAACGCGCGGATTCTGCTCCCTCTACAACCCTATGAATTTACTTGCAGAAAAACGGGTATTTCGTTCTGCCAAAATGGCGCGAGTTGACCGCAAAGTCCTCCGGCGCGACAAACAGTTTTTATCCTAGGATTATAATCCTATATTGACAAGTCCCAATCCGGGAGCAACCGGCAGAAAAGAACCAACCCCCGTGCGAGGAGCCGTACGTGCGGCTTTCCCGTGGCGCCTTCCTCCGTGCGGGCTACCTCGGTGCCAGCCCTCAGTTGGGCGCGGCACGCACCCGCACGCCGCCAAGCGCCAAGCCGAGCCCGATACCAATGCCGTGCAACATCGCGGTCGCGGCGACGAAGCCCGCGCCGTAGGCAAGGCCCGACACCGTCTCGGGCATCTCGATGCCGTGAGCATAGCCGTGGAAAATCGCGAAAAATGCCACCAGCCCCATAGCGGCTGCAATCGGAATGGCCACGCCGAACACCGCAACCATCCCGAGCACCACGACCGAGAGCGCGATGCCGGTTTCCGCGTACGGCAGTCCGACGCCTGCGCTGCCGGCCAAGCCTGCGACCCCCATGGCGCTCACGAAGCTTGCGGGCACGAGCCACAGCGCCCGGCCGCCAATTCGTGCCGCCAGCAGGCCCACCGCCACCATAGCGATGATATGATCGACACCGCCCAACGGATGCATGAAGCCGCTGATGAGGCCCGCGCCCTCATGTCCCGGGTGAGCGAACGCGACGGTCGGAGCGAGGGCCAGCAGAGTGGCGGCAATGCGCAGGACGAAACGGTGCATGGAAGCCTCCCATGAGTATGATGTTTAATCAATAAGTGCATAGCCTATGCTATGGCAAGCGCGGAGTTTGGAGTTGACCTGATGGCCGATGACGACGAGCCCAGAACAAAGAGCAGCCACACGCTTGCCGACCATGTCTACGGTCTCGATCTGGCGCATACCCACGATGGCTATGCAGATCACGACCACGACTTCCCCGACGAAACCCCGCTAGAGGAAAACCCGATCTGGATTGCCGATCACGTCTCCCTGATGACGGTCGGCATCGACATCGGCTCGTCCGGCACCCAGGTGATCTTCTCTCGTGTCAACCTGCGCCGCCTCGGGGAGGACCTGTCCAGCCGCTATTACGTGGTATCGCGCGAGACGCTGTTTCAGTCGGCTGTCGCGCTCACACCCTACCGCAGCGAGGAGCACATCGATGAGGCCAAGCTCGGCACCATCATCGATGATGCCTACAACGCGGCCGGCATCGATCCGGCCGCTATCGACACCGGCGCCGTCATTCTCACCGGCGAGGCGCTGCGGCGCGAGAACGCCCAGGCGATTGCCGGCATCGTGTCGGAGAAGGGCGGCGATTTCGTCTGCGCCACCGCAGGCCATCACATGGAATCGATGCTGGCGGCCTACGGTTCGGGCGCGGCCGCAGTGTCGAATGCCGAGCACCAACGCGTCCTCAACATCGACATTGGCGGCGGCACCACCAAGCTCGCCGTGGTGGAGCACGGTAAGGTGGTGGCGACCGCCGCCGTGCACATCGGCGGCCGGCTCCAGGTCGTGGACCGCGATGGCCGCATCGTCCGTCTTGACCCGGCCGGGCAGCACCACGCCAAGCGCGCAGGCTTTGTCTGGAACCGCGGCGACGTGGTTGATGCGGCTGATCTCGATACCGTCGCGGACAGGATGGCGGATACCCTCGTCGCCGCACTCATAACCCGGCCGCTGCCGCACGATGTGGCACATCTCTATCTCACCGACCCGATCGCGGACTTCGGCCAGATCGACGGGATCATGTTCTCTGGCGGCGTCGGCGAATATGTGTACGGCCGGGAGGACCGCGATTTCGGCGATCTCGGAAAAAGACTCGGCCGCGCCATACGCCGGCGCATCGACGCGGGCGCGCTGCCCTGGCGGCTCCTGCCGGCCGGCGAATGCATCCGGGCGACCGCGCTTGGGGCGTCGGAGTACTCGGTCCAGCTGTCCGGCAACACCAGCTACATTTCGGCGCCGGGCGCGCTGCTGCCGCGGCGCAATCTCCAGGTGCTGCAGCCCGATTATCTTCCGACCGACGCGATCGATCCCGATGCCGTGGCCGCCGCCATCCGCCGCCACATGGTGGCTTTCGATATCGCCGACGACCGCGAGTTCGCGCTTGCGCTGCGATGGCAGGGCGCGCCATCGTATGACCGTCTCGCCGGGTTTGCGGAGGGCATCCGGCGCGGGCTAGCCGACCGCATCGCCAAACGCCAGCCGATCTACATCATGCTGGACGGCGATGTGGCGCAGACGCTGGGCGCGATCCTGCGCGAGGAACTTGACGTGGCGAGCGAGTTGCTGGTCATCGACGGCGTTTTGCTGATGGACTTCGACTATATCGACCTCGGCCGCATCCGCATGCCGTCAAACACCGTGCCGGTGACCATCAAGTCGCTGGTGTTCAGCGAGGACCCGCGCGGGCCCCGGCCCCGCCAGCGGCTGCATCATCATGAGCATGGGCCGCATCATGAGCATGAACATGCGCATTCTGCCCATCACCACCATGGGCATGATTACCATGCGCACGATCACCACGAGTAGCGGACGCGTGAATCCGGCCTGCAGTGGCGGTTAGGCCAAGATCATCATGGCAAGCCGGTGATCTCTTGTTATGCTGCTTTCCCCTCCAGTAGCTTCCTTGCAGTCTCCGGGTCTCGGTACGCGATGCATTCGTCGCCGACGTAGTGATCTTTCAGCTTGCAATTCTCATACGCAGTCTGAGGCCACCGTGAGCTTTCTGCCCTTCAGATTGTGACGAGGCGTCTACTCATTTTTCATCACAATAGCCTTGAAAAATCGTTTTTCACTAACTATAACTGTTTTTCAGGTATGTGGTCTCGTAAGCAATTGGATTTCCAGACCTGGTACAGTTTTTCATGGTACGCGCAATACAGCACGGTTTTTCAGGGCCGGTAACAGTTTTTCGGGAAAGGCCGCTGCCCGAGACAGGCACGCCAGCGGGGTACGCCGCACTCATCGATCGTTACGGTCTAGCCACTCCGTTGCCGCGCACCCTGAGCGCGATTGGCCGGCACCACCGAGTCCTCGAGCGCGACGGCTGGCGGATGCTGACGCCGCGCCACGCCCCCTCGGCCGATCTCGAAGGGCACCTGACTTTTGCCCTCAAATACGAGGGGCTCGATCTCACCGTCCTCAATCGTCTCTTTCGCGCGGTCGGCGCCGCCGCAATCGAAAAGCTCGTGCGGGCAAAGCGGACTGGAAGTTATGCGCGCCGCATCTGGTTTCTTTACGAATGGCTGATCGGCACGCGCCTCGACCTGCCCGACCTCGACATTGGCACCTACGTGCCGGTGGTGGACCCGGAACGGCAGTGGGCCGCCGAGGGGCAGAATTCTCCGCGCCATCGCGTCCGCAATAACCTGCCAGGAACGCCGGAGTTCTGCCCGCTGGTCTTTCGCACCCGAGCCCTGGAGGAGTTCAGCGCGATGGGCCTGGCGCATCGTGCGCAGGCCGTGGTCTCTGAAGTGCCCCGTGATCTGCTCTCCCGCACGGCCGCGTTCCTTCTCCTGAAGGACTCCAAGTCCAGCTACGCCATCGAGGGCGAGCGCGCACCGCAGGATCGCATTCAGCGATGGGGCCGTGCGATCGGCGAGGCCGGCCGTCGGCCAATCGATCTGCCTGAGTTTCTGCGCTTGCAGCGCATCATTATCGGCGACACGCGCTTCGTGAAACTCGGGTTACGGCAGGAGGGCGGCTTCGTCGGCGGGCACGACCGCGAATCCCGCATGCCCTTGCCGGACCACATAGGCGCTCGGCACGAGGATTTGCCGTCGCTGATCGCAGGCATGGTCGCCTTCGACCGCGGCGCGGCGTTTACGCTAGATCCGGTGGTCGCCGCCACCGTGCTCGCTTTCGGCTTTGTCTACATTCACCCGTTCCAGGACGGCAACGGCCGAATCCATCGCTATCTCATTCACCATGTGCTAGCGCAGCGCGGCTTTAATCCGGCAGGCGTCGTGTTCCCCGTGTCGGCTGCGATCCTGGAGCGGATCGACGACTACCGCCGGGTGCTGGAGGATTATTCACGGCGGCTGCTGCCGCTGATCCAATGGGAGCCGACCAAAGAGGGCAATGTCCGCGCGCTGAACGATACCGCGGACTATTACCGCTTCTTCGATGCGACGCCGCACGCAGAATTCCTTTATGACTGTGTTCAGAAAACTATCCGCGAGGACCTGCCGCGCGAGACGGATTTTCTGCGGCGCTACGATAGATTCCGCGAGCACATTCAGAACATCGTGGACATGCCGGATGGCACCGTCGATCTGCTGTTCCGCTTCCTCCAGCAGAACGGCGGTAAGCTCTCCAGGCGAGGCCGTGAAAATGAATTCGCGAAACTGACCGACGCCGAGACGGCGTCTGCCGAAGAGGCGTACTCCGTCTCGCTTGCAGCGGATGACCGTCGGTAGGACCGTGCACCCGCCGCGGGACAATGGCAATAAGGTCACGCAGGTCGGGAGGCGGGAGGGGTGAGGACGGCCGTACCGTACTCGCCGCCCCCACCCACCCCTCCGGAGGAGAACCGCGGCACGGTTACAGCGTAGTTTTACCGCCCGACTAGGGACGGATCAGCGGCCCAGAAGAAGCCACCACCAGGGCCACAGTGGTCGATTGCGACAAAGTTGCCGCTTACCGCCCCGCAACGTTGCGATAGACCCTGCCGCCCTTCATCACGAATACCACGCGCTGCAGCGCCGTGATGTCGGTCAGCGGATCGCCGTTCACCGCGATCAGGTCGGCTTCCATGCCGGGCGCGAGTGTGCCGATCATGCTAGGCAAGCCGAGCGCCTCGGCATTGAGGGAGGTCGCCGCCACGATGGCATCCATGGCGGATTGCCCGTCCACCTTGACGCGATGGACGATCTCGTTGGCGTTGCGACCGTGGGCGCCGGCCACGGCATCGGTTCCCATGGTGACCTTCAGGTCCTTGTGACGGATCGCCATCTTGAACATCGCATCGTTGAGCGGAATGCCGTCCTCCATGAACTTGAAGCCGGCTTCGTTGTAGTTGCCGATACCCATGTAGCGCGCTTTGTTTTCAAGGTAGTTCTGCAGCAGCAGGCCGGTCTGCGGCTCGAAATAGGTGCCGCGCGCCGCCATCAGGTCGGCTTCCGCGTCGGTGATCTGTGAGCCATGGGTAACGGTGGTGCAGCCGGCGAGCGCCGCAGCGCGTACCGCGGAAGCCGCATGCGCGTGCACCCAGACCCGCTTGCCGAGCGCCTTCGCTTCGCTGCACGCGGCGTTGATCTGCTCGTCGCTCAGCGTCTGGCCACCGCCCTCGCGGATGCTTTTCGAGGCGAAAATCTTGATGACATCGGCGGTGTCGGCCACGGCCTTGCGGACATGCGCCCGGACCTGATCGAGCGTCAGACTGGTATCGGTGAGCGGCGTGACGGCGGTCAACAGGCGCGGGCCGGGAAGCCGTCCGCTTGCAATCGCGTCCCGCAGCGGCACGTCGCTCGCTGCCCCGATGCTCTGCACCGTGGTGAAGCCGGCCATCAGCATGGCGTAGGCGTTCGCGGCGCCGTAAAGCGCCGCTTCGGCCGGGGTCTCGCCGGGGGTCGAGGCACGGCCATCCTTGCCGAAATGCGCGCCGATGTGAACATGCCCATCGATCAAGCCGGGCAGGACCGTGAACCGCGGGAAGTCGTAGGTCGCGGTCTCCGCCGCGCCGTCGCCAACCTTGATGATCCGCGAACCTTCGACCGCAATGATGGCGTTGCGCTGCACGCCACCTTTTCCGTCCAAGACGGTTCCAGCCCGGATGGTGATGGACTGCTGCGCGATTGCGGGCGCTGACATGCCCAAAAACCCGGTCAAGCCGGCCAGTGCTGCGCCAATGGTTGCTGCGATGATAGATCGGGTGCACATCGGGACCTCCTTTACGGCGCCGCGTCCTCCGCCGCCATCACGATAGCGGGCGGAACGGTCGACGACAATCTAGCCTAAGCCGCCGCGATCGCATCCGCCGTGACGCACGCGATCCCGCGCGCCGCAAAGCTCTCCCGCGTCGCCGCCACCGATCCTTCAAGGTCGATGTCGCGGCAGGCGTCTTCGAAAACGACGACCCCGAACCCTTCTCGGGCAGCGTCCTCGGCCGAATAGCGCACGCAGAAATCGAAGGCGAGGCCCGCGAGAAAGACGCGCGCGAGGCCACGCTCGCGCAGATACCCGGCAAGCCCGGTCGGCGTCGTTTGATCGTTTTCATAGAAAGCCGAGTAGGAATCGATCTCCTTGCGGAATCCCTTGCGCACCACCAGCGCCGCATGCGGGATATCGAGGGCGAAATGGAAATTGGCGCCGGGCGTTTCCTGGACGCAATGGTCCGGCCACAGCACTTGCGGTCCATACGGCATCGCAATTGTCTCGAACGGCGCGCATCCCGGATGCGACGATGCAAACGACAGATGTCCGGCCGGATGCCAGTCCTGCGTCAGCACTACATTGGCGAACAGCTGTGCAAGGCGGTTGATCGGGTCAATGACGGCGTCGCCATCGGGGACTGCCAGTCGCCCGCCGGGACAGAAATCGTATTGCACGTCCACGACGACGAGGACGTCGGATGGCCTGACCGCAATCGGGGTTGCCATGGCTCCAGCCTGTGCTGTCCGCTTGATTAGGCCTCGATCTTATCTCAACTGTGGAAATTGCGAATGTTCCACCCCGTGATGGATTTGCCTGCTCTGTTCGAGTCGGCGGCTATCAGAGGTGCACCGTCATGCCAACATGGTCGGCCGATCCCGCTCTCGCCGATCCCTGCAGCGCATTCGATGACGGCGCTGCGGCTACCACCGACCGCGGTCAGAAATCCGGTTTGTTTGCCACCGGCATGTGATAGTCGAACAGATGCTGATTATTCTCCGCGCACGCTTCTTCATGCATTGGCATCTGGACACGCCTCAGCCTGCCGATCGCCGACCATGGTTGATAGAAGGTATCCGGATCGTCGACCCGAAAGGTCACTTGGAGCGTCTTGCCATCGTCGATTAGCTTGTAGCGCTCCACCACATGCAGCTTTTCGCTATGGGGCGTGCGATAGTTATCTACAAAGGTCTTATCGTTTAGTCCGATAGTGTCCACCACGAGCGTATCCCCTTCGTAGTGGCCGACGGATTCTCCATACCAGGAAGGCTTAACGTTGGCCGAATGCGGCACGTCGAGATAGACGCGGCGAACCTGAGCGTCGCCCGAGAAAATCATCGTCACCTGCTTGCGGGTTTGCATGAAGTGAATCGGCTCGACCGCGGCTATCACGAAGGCTGGAACGCCAGCCGGCATGCAGCTCGCCCGCGCCGAATAGGGCATCCCGCCGGAAAGTGCTTTGTCGTTCTCCCGCTTCATGATCTCCTTCGCCCAAGGCTTGATGTTGGGGTTGCTGAGGTCGGCGATCCGAAACGTGGGTTGGGCTCCGCGCGCGCGAAATTCATTGTTGGAGACATATGGATGGGCCGGATCATTGCGCGTCGGACTGGGCTCGCCGGGGATCGCGATGTAATCGCCCAGGCCAAAAACCCATGCGGCGTCATTGGAGGAGAAATCGGGGATCGATGCGCCCTGTTCGGCAGCAAGTCTCGGTTCCGATACCGTCCAGATCAACGCGATCAATGCCCCGGTCGCAAGAAGGCTTTTCAGTGGATTGACATTACGCATATCCATGCTCCCTGGTGCGATCCATCGCGAACCACGCTATTTGGTCACTTCGAACGTCGGCCTACGCTTGCAACTCATTCCTCAGGCGTCAAGTAAAGTTCCCGCGGCGGCGAGGCAGCCAAGGCGGCGCTACGGATAGGCTTGCGCACAAGCTCGCAGAGAGTATCGATAGGCTCGCGGGCCCGGTTCCTGCGCCGACTCAACATCTTGCGGCCGCCGAAACGACTATGAACGCTTCGGGTCTTGACGGCCGGTCGGGCACCATCGCCAGTGCGAAACCACCTAGACGCCGCAACGTAACTGCCGCGTCATCGATCCTGTCGCGGACGCGTCGGGAATTTGGCGATCACCTCGATCTCCTGTCCGTCGCGCCGGATGCTCAAAGGCAGCCAGGTTCCGGGCGCTTGACGCGCCACAACGTCAACCAGTTCGCCGGAATTTCGCATCTCCAGCCCGGCAGCCCGCACCACATGATCCCCCGTCTTTAGGCCCGCAATTTCAGCCACGCTATCGCTGACCACGCGGTTGATGCGCGGCCCACCGTCGCCTTCTACCAGCACGACGCCGAGCCGTGGACGCTCCGCGGGCGGTGCATCGTCTGTGGGCGGCAACGTGAACACGGCGTCGGCATAGGAGGTGCCAACGAGTTTGCAGGCCTCGTTGGCAGATACTGGGATAAGCGTCGTCAGCCCGGCAATCCCGAGAGCCTTCAGTTGATGGGGAACGCCGCTGCCCTCCGCGACATGCCCGCTTCCCAAAATTCCTACGATGGTCGCGTTGGAGAACTTGCGTTTGGCACCGGCCAGCGCCTCCGCCATGGCGCGGTCCCAGGTCAGTTGGGCCTCGACGAAATGTTTAAATTCGGGCTCCTTCGCGGCTTCCGCCAGCGCCGCTTCGTCAGGCTCTGGAAAGCTCGCTCCCTGAGAGCTGAGCAAGCGATCGGCGGCACCAGGCGGCATTGCCTTTTTGATGGCGTAGACACGAGCGAGCTCACGCTGATAGTCAGGACCGGCCGGAGCCGGGTCGGAAAGACCTTCGCGTTCCGAGGCAGCAACACCCTCCCAACCCTGTTGGGCAACCTGCGAGACGAGCTTCTGCTCGACGTTCAGCGCTATCATCGGAATGCGGTTGAGACGAGCAAACTGGAACAAAGGCATGTAGAGAGCCCCATCGTAGCCCCAGACTTGCCGCCACTCGGACGTCTTCAGGAAAGCCTCATCCGTCAGCTTGCCTTCGACCCAATCGTCCAGGACAGATTGCAGGCGACGCGGAAATGCTTCAAAGCCAATGACAATGCTTCCCCCGCGGCCTTGCAACGCCGCCAGGGTGTGCAGTTGCCAGCGATGATGATCCGCGTCGGTATGTGACTCTCCGAGCAGTACGATCGCGGACTTGGCAGCGAGATCGCGAAACAATTCGCCCCTGTCGATGGATTGCCCCGTCTTCACGTCGATCCAGCCGCCGTACGTGGCGCAGGCCTGGGCCGTTTCGGCCGGCGAAACGGCGTCCGCGTAAGCCCTGGACAGGCATATCGTCGCGGCAACCAAGGACAACGACAAGGCGAGCGTGCGGAGTCGCAGCCCTCGTTTAGCAGTGCGCATCGAATGACCGAAGTCTCTTTGGCATGAATCAGTGGTATTTTTCATATCTCACCTGCACCTCGCACCGAACTGATGCGGCAGCAACGACTTTCTCTTTATTCCAATTTTAAAGCATGCGCCGTCCCGCCGGCGGACGCAACCCTCGTAATGATGGATCAGGTTGTTTCGCGGCGCGCTGACGCAATCTGCGCGCGGATATCCTTGGCGTCTCGCCCGGACGATGCGTCACGCCGTAGCGCGTCGACATCCCCTGCTGATCACAGTCGCGATTTCGCTGCAATTGATCTCATTGATCTGCGCAGCGATCAAGGTGTACAAAAGCGTTCGTGTTCGAGCTTCAGCCCGTGAACTGATATGGTCAATTATATACCGGTTCTCACCACGGTCTTTTCGGTTTTCTTCTTAAGCCGCATCGTACCGCACTACCTCGTCAAGAGGCCGCCGTACCTGCTGTGGTGGATGCTTGGCGTGCTCACGTTTGGGCTGGGCACACTCACGGAAAGCATCAATGCCATCTTTGGCTGGACCGAATGGAACACCAAGATCTGGTATATCGTAGGCGCCTTGCTTGGCGGATACCCCCTGGCCCAGGGAACCATCTACCTGCTGATGAAAAAACGCTTTGCCGACATGTCGGCTCTCGTGTGTTCGGCGGTCATTCTCGTCGCTGCTGTTTGCGTATTGTCCTCGCCGATTGAAATTCCGGAAGGTTTCGACTACCGCCTCACCGGCAGAGTGTTCGCATGGCAATGGGTGAGGGCTTTTTCTCCCCTGCTCAACCTCTACGCCTTTGTTTTTCTTTTCGGCGGCGCAGTTTACTCGGCCATCGTATACCTTCTAGGGAAGGATAAAGCGAACGCTCCGTTTCTCAAGGTCCGGAGTTTGCTCCCTTCATCAATCATCCTATCAATCATCGTATGGATTGTTCTTTTCACATTCATCGCTTTGTATTTGGCCATCCGATACATTTCTCTTTTTGGCATCGGCGTCTACTCCGCCGTCAGATATGGGAAGCGTGGTGGAGGGCCCCGCTTCCTCGGCAACACTCTCATTGCCATTGGTGCGCTGCTTCCCGGCATCGGTGGCACCTTTACCCGTTTTGGCTACGTCGAGGTCTTGTATATCACGGAATTCATCGGACTTACTTTCATCTACTTCGGCTACGACATGATGCGCAAGGATCGCTCCGCATCCTTGCATGCAAATCAGCAGACATGGGGAGGGCCACTTCCAGCTGATCCGCGTGCGACCTAAAGGAGCCCATGACCAGATCACGATCCGCCCTGTCGATATCGTTCTTATTTGTTCCATGCGCTGTTGCGACGTGGGCGCTGGCGCAGCCAGGCGCGTCGGAGCCGGACTTGCTGACGCAACCGACTGACGCGAGCCCGCGAGAATTGCGCGTGCTGGGCGGGCACACTGATTATTCCGTTGTCAAACCCACGAAGGCGTCGCCCCAAGAGTTGCCGACCTGGCGTATTCCGAACATACCGTCGTCCGCCGAAGCCTACTATGCGCCTGACAACTATCATGTGATTGCGCAGACGCAGGACCCCGACGGGGCACACGCGCCGGGGCGCAGCACAGGAGCGCTGACCTGGATCTTTTCCGACGACGGTAAGGCCAAATGGCGCGTCAATGACCGCGGACAGGACCTTTGTTCCTATTTCTTTCCCGACGGGAAGCGTGTGACCTTCACGTCCACGCGCGACCACATGGATTTTCCGCTCGGAAACGTGTCGGATGAGCGCAACTACCCACAAGGTACCGAACTCTACATTGCCGATATCGACGGGGGAAATCGCCAGCGCTTGACTGACAACGTCCACTACGACGCAGAGGTGTCGATTTCGCCAGACGGCAAGATGATCGTGTTTACCCGTCAGGTCGACGGCGCCCTCGATCTCTACATGATGAATGCCGACGGCTCCGGCGAGAAGAGGCTCACCGATACGCCGGATCTGCAAGAGGGTGCGCCATTCTTTTTGCCGGATTCGAAAACCATCACCATGCGCGCCTGGAGCCGCGCCATCTATGGCACGCGACGGCCGACCCCCATGACGATCTTTACCATCAACGTCGAGACCGGCGAACGCATCCAGCGCACCCACGACGACTGGATGAACTGGGCGCCCTATCCGGCGCCCGACGGACGGCACTACGTGTTTGTGCGTCCGCTCATCGATAATCCGTCGAACTGGGAGATCTTCCTCGGTGATCTGGAGGGCGGCGAGCCGGTGCGGCTGACGTTCAACGACAGCTTCGACGGCTTTCCGTCGATCTCGCCTGATGGCACCAAGATGCTGTTTGCCCGTTCCGAAGGGCCGGGATTCATGTCGGGGCTTTACACCTATGTGATGGACATCTCCTCGCTGAATATCGGTCCGAAGCCCTAGTCGCTCGCTTCACCCAATGTGATGTCGGGGCGACCCTTGTGGTGGCCCTGTTGCTGGATGCGACGAATGGGCGACCACAAGGGTCGCCCCTACGGCGGGCGGAGGACGCTACTTGTGGGGCCCTCCAATGTGATGATTTGATCGATGCTCCAATCCCATCAGGAGCACTTCAACCTGGCCTAAATCCGCTCTAACTTATTCGATAATCGCTCCTCATGACCGAACGTGACGCCATGCGATCCACCTTTGCGAGAACGATGCTCGTTTTCCTTTGCGCCACCCTTTGCACGGGCATCGATCCCGCCGCATCGGCCGAGCGGTCGCAGAGCCCGGTGGTCCACCATGACCTCGTCGTTTCGCTTGATCCGGCCAACCATGGCCTCAAGGTTCGCGACCGCTTCCGCATTCCCGGCGCACTCGTTACCGCGCCCTTCACAATTTCGTTGAACGCCGATCTCAACATGCAAGCCGTATCCGGCGGGCTGAAGCTGCTCGACGCCACGTCGCGTCTGCAGGGTTCTGACCCCGCCGCCGACCGCGACAATCACGACCCTGCGCCCCGCGTGCCCGTCAATGTCTATCGTGTCGAGGGCGCAATGCCCGGACAAGAATTGACCGGTGAACTCGATTACGAGGGCGTCATCGACTATACGGTCCAGCAGTCGGGTAGCGAATACGCGCGCGCGTTCAGCGAATCGCCCGGCTTGATCGAATCAAGAGGCGTTTTCCTTGCAGGCTCGACCCGTTGGGTGCCGCGGGTCGGGAATACACTGGTGACCTATACGCTCGCCGTTGAGCTACCGGCGGGTTGGAAATCGGTCAGCCAAGGTGAGCGCACTTCAGGCGACACCCCTCCGTCCCCCTTAAGCGGGGGAAGCGCGCCGGAACGCTGGTCAGTCGCGACGCCAACCGAGGAGGTGCATCTGATCGCTGCGCCTTTTACTGAATATTCGCGGGATGCGGGCGCGGTGAAAGCATTTGCCTTTCTTCGCAAGCCCGATCAGGTGCTCGCAGACCGATACCTCGACGCGACCGCGCAATACCTGGAGATGTATAGCGGCCTTTTGGGTCCTTATCCGTATTCCAAGTTCGCGCTGGTGGAGAACTTCTGGGAGACCGGCTACGGCATGCCGTCCTTCACGCTCCTGGGCGAACAGGTCATCAGGTTTCCGTTCATCCTGCATTCGTCCTACCCGCATGAACTGCTGCATAACTGGTGGGGCAACGGCGTCTTCGTCGACTTGGCGGGCGGGAACTGGTGTGAGGGTTTGACCGCTTATCTCGCCGACCATCTGATCGCCGAACAGCGCGGCCAAGGCGCCGATCATCGTCGCGCCATCCTGCAAAGAGTCACCGACTACGTGACGCCCGAGAATGATTTCCCGGTGTCGCGCTTTGTGAGCCGGCATGATGCGGTCACGGAGGCGATCGGTTACGGCAAGACTGCGATGATGTGGAACATGTTGCGCGAGAAGGTCGGTGACGCACAGTTCATCCGAGCGCTGCAAGCGTTCTATCGCGACAACCGCTTCCGCGCGGCGTCCTTCGATGACATCGAAAAGAGTTTTGAGGTGGTTTCAGGTTTCGGTCTGCGGGCGTTCTTCGAGCAGTGGACCAAGGCGGTCGGGACGCCGGAACTAAGGCTTGAACACGCAGCAGGGCGTGACGAGCGCGTCGACATCACGCTGTCTCAGGTGCAGCATGGGCGTTTATTTGCGCTGGACGTTCCCGTGGTCATTGCGACCGACAAGGGGGTCGAGACCAGAACCATTTCGATGCCATCCGACAAAGCGCGCATTGACGTCAGCTTGGACCTGAAGGGCCCCGCGCAGCGCGTGGAGATCGATCCGCAGTTTCAGGTCTATCGCCGGCTGAGCCCATTCGAAATCCCGCCGTCTTTATCGAAAGCGTTCGGTGCCAAGAAGGTGCTGATCGTGATGAGCGCGCAAAGCGCGCCCGTCTATGCGGGTCTCGTCAAGGCATGGAGCCGGGATGGCGTCGAGACCGTCATGGATAGTCAACTTGATGCCTTGCCCGCCGACCGGGCCGTCTGGGTGTTGGGCGCGGGCAACAAGTTTGCGCCGGTGGTGGCGGAAGCGCTCAAGGCCTATGGAGCATCGCTCGATGCAAGCGGGCTGCGCACGCCCAATTTGCCGTCCGCGGGCGATAGGGTGGGGGCCGCCGCGCGAAGCGTGGTCGCAGCGGTGCGCCATCCGAAGAACCCGGATTCGGTGGTCATTTATGTCGCGGCGTCGAGCGAGGCCGCAGCCGAGGCGCTGGCGCGCAAACTGCCCCATTACGGCAAATATTCGTGGCTGGTGTTTGCCGGTGACGAGGCAACCAATGAGGCCACCGGCGAGTGGCCGGTCGGCGACACGCCGCTTGCCCGCAACCTGACGCCTCAGGCCAAGCCGATCAAACTGGCGCCAAGGAAAGCGCTTGCCGAGGTCAGGCCTCAGTTCGACACTGCGCGTATGAAGGCCGATGTCGAATGGCTGGCGGCGCCTGAGCGTGAGGGACGGGGTGCCGGCAGCAGCGGCCTTGATGCGGCAGCAAACTACATCGCGGAACGTTTCGCGCGTCTCGGTCTTTCGCCGTTGACGCCCGGAGCGCGCGTCGACGATCGCTATTTTCAGCCCTTCGGCATGACGGGCGAAAGCGGAGCGCCGCTGACGGCCAGGAACGTGATCGGCGTCTTGCTAGGCGCTAACCCGGCGTTGAACGGTCATGCATTGATCGTATCCGCGCATTACGATCATCTGGGGTTTGGCTGGCCGGATGCGCGCGCCGGTGCCAAAGGACAATTGCACCCGGGCGCTGACGACAATGCATCGGGCGTTGCCGTCATGCTGGAACTGGCACGGCTGATGGCCGATGCAAGACCCGAACGCAGCATCATCTTTGCGGCATTCGCCGGAGAGGAGGCCGGTCTCGCGGGTTCGCGTCACTACGTCAGGGCGGCGCAGACACCCGGCGCCGCATTCCCGCTGTCCGACCATATTGCGGACTTGAATCTCGACACGGTGGGGCATCTCGGGGATGGCAAGGTTACGATCTTCGGCGCTGGCTCTGCGCGCGAATTGCCGTTCATCTTCATGGGCGCGACTGCGGTGACAGGCGTGCCGACGCAAGCGGTCGCGCAGGAGATCAACGCATCGGATCACACGGCGTTTGTCGAGGTCGGCGTTCCGTCCGTGCAACTGTTTGCTTCCGTCGCGAGCGACTATCACCGCCCGTCAGACACAGCTGACAGGATCGACTATGTCGGGATGGCCAAGGTTGCGGCGATCTTGAAGGAGGCGGTCGATTACCTGGCCGCGCGAGCCGAGCCGCTGAATTTTTCAGGGAGTGCGTCCGCAGCTCGGTCGCGGCCAGCAGCGCCCACCGTACCGCGCCGGGCTGCCACCGGCATCGTGCCCGACATGACCGACCAGGGCGAAGGCGTGCGCGTGGGCAGCGTGCAACCGGGTTCCGGAGCTGAACACGCTGGGCTCAAACCGGGTGACCGGCTCTTGGCCCTCGGCGGCGTCAAGACCTCCAATCTGAGGGCGCTGGCGGATGCGCTCAGGGACTTGGCTCCGGGACAAACAGTGGATGTCGAGTTCGCGCGCGATGCGGCGGTCATGAGCAGCACGTTGGTGCTGGGTGAACGATAGCGAGCATCCACCGACGTGAAATCATTTCGACCTACGATCCAATTGGGTGTGGAGGTATCAAGTGGCCAATTATCGCGTCACGGAGAAGCGCGCCCTGGGCTCAAGGGAAGTCTCAGCCATTGGGTTCGGCTGCATGTCCCTTTCCAATGTATATGGCCCTAGTGACGACGATGCCGCAATTGACCTGATCCACGAAGCGATCGATCGCGGTGTGACACTGCTCGACACATCCGACATGTATGGCTGGGGACATAACGAAGAGCTTGTCGGTCGGGCAATTGTGGGACGGCGTTCCGAGATCATCTTGGCTTCCAAATTCGGTAATCTTGGCGGCCGAGGGGGAAAAACTGCAGACGGGCGACCCGAATATGTGATCAGCGCCTGCGATGCGAGCCTTAAGCGCATGGGAGTCGAGACCATAGATCTGTACTATCAGCATCGCATCGATCCAACAGTACCGATCGAAGAGACGGTGGGCGCCATGTCGCTGCTGGTGGAGCGCGGCAAGGTCCGCTTTCTCGGGTTGAGCGAGGCGCGACCGGAGACAATTCGGCGGGCCAACCGTGTCCACCATATCACTGCAGTTCAGAACGAGTACTCGTTGCTATATCGTATCGAGGCTGAGGAGACGCTTCCCACGACACGAGAACTCGGCATAGCCTTTGTGGCGTACGCGCCATTAGGCCGGGGCTTGTTGACCGCGAAGGTGGAAGAAACGGCAGGCTTGGCCGAAACGGATACGCGCCGGCGGCATCCGCGTTTCGCTGCCGAAAACCTGGCACATAACCTTGATCTCGTGCAGCAGATCGAGGCAATCGCACAGCGCAATGGCTGCACCCCGGGCCAGCTTGCCCTTGCGTGGCTTCTCGCCCAAGGGCCGGACATAATCCCGATTCCAGGAACAAAGCGGAAGGAACGACTGCTGGAAAATTTGAGCGCGCTTGCTGTTAATTTGAGCGAAAGCGATATCAGTGAAATTTCAGATGCGATACCGACCGGATCGGCCGCAGGCACGCGCTATCCGGAACCTCAGATGAAGACGCTTTATCTTTAGACAAAGCAACGGCACGGGACACTTTGTTTGTTGCAGAGAGCAGTTGCCTGCGGGGTGGATACATGTCGCAAAACCAGTAACTACGTGCCGTAGACTGGTGTCGAGGGTCCCGATAGCGCGGGGCCAAATGCCCCCGTTCAGCGTTTGCGTATGGACGTTCGCGGGCCAAACCTGCGGGGAGCAGAATCGCACGATGGCAATCGCTGCACGTGAAACGGACCAAAGCAGGCGCCCACGCCAGACCAATCTGGCGGTCGCAGCGATCGCTGCCCTCGGTGTCGTTTACGGCGATATCGGCACCAGTCCGCTCTACACGCTCAAGACAGCTCTCGCGTGGGGCGGGGGTGAAAGCGCGTCCGCTGCGCTCGGCATCCTCTCCTTGATCGTGTGGACCCTTCTCATCACCACATCGGTCAAATACGTCGCGATTGTCATGCGCGCAGACAATGACGGCGAGGGCGGCATTCTGGCGCTGATGTCGCTTCTCGGCATCAAGCATGGCGAGCGCCCCGGCGTGATTGCCATCGGAATCCTTGGCGCGGCCTTGTTGTACGGCGACGGCGCCATCACGCCGGCAATATCCGTGCTCAGCGCGCTCGAGGGGCTCAAAGCGCCGCTTCCGGCGTTCGACCCTTACGTTTTGCCGCTCTCAATCGTTGTTCTCGTCGCTCTGTTCGCGTTGCAACCCCTGGGCACGGCCCGCATCGGGCGAGTGTTCGGGCCAATCATGACATTCTGGTTCGTCTCCATCGGCGTGCTGGGGCTCCTTGGTATCGTGCGACATCCGGGCGTGCTGGTGGCGCTCGATCCTCGTTACGGGCTCGACTATCTGTTTGGTCATGGCCTGACGGGATTTGCGGTGCTTGGCGGCGTGTTTCTGTGTGCGACCGGTGCGGAGGCGCTTTATGCCGACATGGGGCACTTCGGCCCGCAACCCATCAGGATCACGTGGTACACTCTCGTGCTGCCCACCTTGCTGTTGAATTACGCCGGCCAGGCCGCTGTGGTGGCCGAGGGCGCAGTCGCGGTTGATGCCAACCCGTTCTTCGCGTTGTGTCCGCCCATCATGCAGGTGCCGCTTGTGATCCTCGCCACGGCGGCGACCATTATCGCTAGTCAGGCCATCATCACCGGCACGTTCTCGATGACGCGTCAGGCCATCCAGCTCGGCCTGTGCCCGCGGCTGCATATCACCCAGACGTCGTCGGAAGGCTACGGACAGATCTATGTCGGTTTCGTCAACTGGGCCCTGATGATGCTGACCCTCGGTCTCGCGTTGAGCTTTCGCTCGTCCGACAATCTTGCATCGGCATTCGGCATCGCGGTATCACTCACCATGCTGCTGACCACGCTGTTGATGTTCCTGGCCATGCGCGAGGTGTGGGGCTGGAGCCTGCTTCTGAGCATTGCGGTTGCCGGCACGTTCCTCATCGTCGACCTCTCGTTTGTTGCCGCCAACCTGATGAAGGTGGTGGAAGGCGGGTGGGTGCCGTTGGTCGTCGCAGCACTTTTGTACTTTGCCATGGCAACGTGGCGGCAGGGCCGCGCGGTGCTCGCTCGCAAGCTCGAACGCGATACACTCCCGCTCAAGGAGTTCCTCAGGCACGTCCATACCAAGACGCACGTTGCCGGTACGGCTGTCTACATGACGAGCCGGGTGGATGTGGTGCCGGTGCCGCTTTTGCATAACCTCAAGCACAACAAGGTGCTGCACCAGCGCATCGTGTTGCTGCACGTGATCACGCAAAACATTCCGCGCGTGCCGCCCGAAAAACGGGTCGAAGTCGCGCATCTTGGCGAGAATTTCCACTCCGTGATCGCCCATTACGGTTTCATGCAGCACCCGAATGTTCCAAGGGTGCTGGAACGGTGCAGTATGTACGACCTGCGTTTCGACATGATGGAAACGTCGTTTTTTGTCGGCCGCGTGACGTTGGTGCCGGAACGGAAGTCACGGTTTGGCGCCTTTCGCTGCAAACTGTTTGAGGCGATGCATCGCAATGCACTGTCGGCCACCGAATTCTTCCATATTCCTCCGAACCGCGTGATCGAACTCGGCGGACAGGTGGAGATTTGAGGAGGCGCAGGACACAGAATCACCCGGCGCGGCTGGAAATAAGCGACGACCGATTCCAGGAGTTCCGCCGGAACGAAGACCGATAGCTTATCGCGTTCGGGCATAGTCGAATCTCTAAGTGGAGCCACAAGCTTAGCACGAATAAGGCGTCAATACCTGGGGATGGCGCGAGGCCATTGTGGTTCAGCTTGCCGGTCCGTATTACAAACGCAAACATCGTGGCGGGCGGACCCATCCTCAATTGCGGTCAGCGGCTCGCTTGGCTTGGTTATTGTGTTTGCCGATGCGGCTGAGTGCTTCAAGGGGGCTGAGTTGTCGCAAGGTGAAATCGGGGTGGCACGAGACGTATAGATGACCGGGATTGACTTGCCAGCCGTCACGGGCCTGTGGTGCGTTGCGGCCTTCCTCGGTCTTGCCGGCCTTGCGGTCGCCGCCGGCCCCAGCAAAATCGCGACTCCGCTCATCTATGGCGGTGCGCTGGTGGTGGCGGTGGTGGCGCTTGGCGCAGCGCTGACGTGCTTTCTGTCATCTGGACCGCCGTGGACGCTGGTGTTGCCGATCGGATTGCCGGGCATCGGCGCCCGATTTCGCATCGATGCGCTCAGCGCCTTTTTTCTGGTGGTGGTCAATCTGGGCGCTGCAGTTACGAGCCTCTATGCGCTCGGTTATGGCCGCCACGAAGAGACGCCTGCGCGCGTGCTCCCGTTTTATGGACCCTTTCTGGCGGGCATGAACCTCGTGGTATTCGCGGATGATGCCTTCACATTCCTGCTGGCGTGGGAATTCATGTCACTTACGTCTTGGGCGATCGTGCTGGCGCGCCATCGCGATCCCGCGAGCGGACGCGCAGCCTTCATCTATCTCGTGATGGCGAGTTTCGGCACGCTGTGTCTGCTGCTTGGCTTCGGCCTCCTGGCAGGGCCGGCCGGCGGATATGCCTTCGAGACCATCCGGCTCGCCTCCCATACCCCCTTCACGACGACACTCGCAGTTGTGCTTGCGCTGCTCGGCGCCGGGTCGAAGGCCGGCCTGGTACCGCTTCACGTCTGGCTGCCACTCGCCCATCCGGCCGCGCCCAGCCACGTCTCGGCACTGCTCAGCGGCGTGATGACGAAAGTCGGCGTGTACGGGTTCATACGGATCGTTTTGGATCTCGCTGGACCGCCCAACCCATGGCTCGGACTCGTCGTCCTGACGCTCGGCGGCATCACCGCCGCTATCGGCGTCTTGTATGCCCTCATGCAGCACGATCTGAAACGGCTGTTGGCCTATCACACGGTTGAAAACATCGGCATCATCTTCATTGGGCTTGGACTGACGCTGGCGTTTCGCGCCAACGGCATGAATGTGGCAGCGGCATTGGCGCTCACTGCAGCATTGTTTCACGTGTTCAATCACTCGATATTCAAGAGCCTCCTGTTTTTCGGCGCCGGCGCGGTGCTGGCCGCCACCGGCGAACGCGATATGGAGCAGCTGGGCGGCCTCATTCACCGCATGCCGCAGACCGCGGTGGCCTTCCTCATCGGTTGCGCGGCGATTTCGGCTCTGCCGCCGCTCAATGGCTTCGTGTCCGAATGGCTGACCTTCCAGGCGATTCTGGTCAGCCCCGACTTGCCCCAGTGGGGCCTCAAGCTCACGGTGCCGGCCGCGGGCGCGCTCCTCGCCCTTTCGGCTGCGCTCGCGGCGGCGTGCTTCGTCAAGGCATTCGGTGTGACGTTCCTCGGTCGCCCACGCTCATCGGCTGCGAAGGTGGCGAACGAAGTCGATACATTCTCACTCACTGCGATGTACCTGCTTGCTGCGATCTGTTTCCTTGCCGGCGTGCTGCCGGGCTTTGTCATCGACGCACTTTCGCCGGTGATGGCCATGCTGGTCGGGGACACAATGCCACAGCAAGTGGCGGTGCCGTGGCTGTCGATCGTGCCGATCGCCGAAAGCCGTAGTTCCTATAACGGGCTCGTCATCCTGACATTTCTGATCGCGTCCGGCACCATGACGGCGATGGTAATCCATCGCTTCGCTACCAGAGCCACGCGGCGAAGCGCGATCTGGGACTGCGGCTTCCCGCTCGATGCGCCGCAGACTCAATATGGGAGCGCGAGTTTTTCGATGCCGATCCGCCGGGTGTTCGGCACGGCGGTGTTCAGCGTGCACGAGCGCATTGACATGCCCCGGCCCGGAGAACTCCGCGCCGGCAGTTTCCACTTGCGTGTCATCGATCCGGCGTGGCGCCTTGCCTACGGGCCGATCGCACGCGCGGTTACCGCCGCTTCATTGTCCCTTAATCGGCTGCAATTTCTTACTATCCGCCGCTATCTCACGCTGGTGTTCTGCACCCTGATCGCCCTGCTTGTGATGGTGGCGGCATGGCGCTGATCCTCGATCTCTTTCTGCAGCTGATTCAGATGGTGCTGGTCGTCGCCATCGCGCCGGCCGTTATCGGGGTTACCCGTAAGGTGAAAGCGCGGCTGCTGCGCCGCGTCGGCCCACCCGTGCTGCAGCCTTATCGCGACCTGTGGAAGCTGATGCATAAAGAAGCGGTACTGGCCGACAATGCGTCCTGGATTTACCGCACTGCCCCCTATCTGATCTTCGCTGCCACGTGGGTCGCGGCTGCGCTGGTCCCGTCTTATGCAACCGGCCTCCTGTTTTCGTGGTCGGCGGACCTCATCGCCATCGTGGCCCTGCTCGGCACTGCCCGCTTCGCGCTGGCGCTTGCCGGAATGGACGTAGGTACTGCATTTGGCGGCATCGGGTCTTCGCGCGAAATGATGATCGCGTCGCTGGCAGAGCCCGCGATGCTGCTCATCGTGTTCACGGTCGCGTTGGTGGCGGGCACGACCCAGCTTTCCGCTGTCGCGACCGTATTCTCGGCCGGAACGGCCGGCCTGAGGGTGTCGCTCGGGCTCGGCCTGTTTGCCTTCCTGCTCGTGGCGATCGCCGAGAACGCCCGCATCCCGATCGACAATCCGGCGACCCACCTTGAGCTGACGATGGTGCATGAGGCGATGGTGCTGGAGTATTCGGGCCGCCATCTCGCTATGATCGAAGCCGCCGCAGCGCTGAAACTCGTTCTCTATTTCTCGCTCATTATTTGCCTGTTCATGCCGTTCGGCATCGCGGGCCCGGGCGCCGGCCTGTCTGATTATCTGCTCGGGATCGTCGCCTATCTCGCCAAGCTGCTTGTGCTCGCAGTGCTGTTGCCGATCAGCGAGACAACCGTCGCAAAAATGCGGGTGTTCCGTTACCCGCTATTCGTGGGCAGCGCCTTTGCGGCTGCGGCGCTGGCGGTATTTCTCCTGTTCGTTTCGAAAGGTTTTTGATGTCACAGCTGTGGTTCGACGTCGCGCATCTTCTTGCCGGCGGCATGCTGGTCTTGAGTTTTGCTCTGCTCTACCAGGACCGCATCGCGGCCGTCATCAACGTGTTCGCTCTGCAGGCCATTGCCTTATCGCTGTCGGTGGCGTGGCAGGCTTTGGTGCAGGACGCTCCACATCTCATCGTGACAGCGGCAATTGCACTTATTGTCAAAGGTTTTGTGATACCAACTGCTCTGCATCATATCATTCGCCAGATGCAAATTCATCGCGAGATCGAGGAGGTGATCGGCTCCGGCCTGACGATGCTGACTGGGTTGGGCCTGGTAGCTCTGTCGATTCTGCTGGTGCAGCCTGTGGGCGAGGTCAGCATCTATGTGCGGGAGGATCTCGCCTTTGCGCTTGCCGTCATCCTGCTCGGTTTGTTGATGATGATCACGCGGCGCAACGCCGTCACGCAGGTGGTCGGCTTCATGTCACTGGAGAACGGCCTCGTACTGGCGGCTACCGGCGCCAAGGGCATGCCTCTCGTGGTCGAGATATCGGTCGCCTTCTCCATTCTGATCGCCTTCATCGTGTTCGGCATCTTCGTATTCCGCATACGCGAACGCTTCGATACCGTCGATGTGAGCGCGCTCGATCGGTTTCGTGGTGAGCGGAGCGACGCATGATCGGCCCGGTGGAAGCCACCCTCATCATCCCGGCGATCGCGATTCCGATTCTCGCGCTGGTTTCCAGCTATCGGCTCGGTGCTTCCCTGAACATCCTCGCCTCGGCTATGACGCTGAGCGCTGCAGTGGCCTTGTTGTTCACCGCTCACCCGCGCAGCGATCTCATCATCATCGACGACTTCAATATATTTCTGGTCGTCTTGACGACTTTCGTCGGATTCACCACCAGCATTTTCAGTGCGACCTATCTGGCCCATGAAATCGAGATCGGGCGCCTGACGCCGTTGTTTCTGCGTTTCTATCACGCCATGTACCAGACGCTGATGGGCGCCATGAACGTGGCGCTGGTCGCCAACAATATCGGACTCATGTGGGTCGGCGTCGAGGTTGCAACGCTTTCGACAGTGATGATGGTCGGCATCTATCGCACGCCGGAAGCGATCGAGGCCGCGTGGAAATATTTCATCCTTGGCAGCGTTGGCATCGGGCTTGCCTTTTTCGGCACCATCCTGGTCTACCTGGTGGCGCAAGAGGTGGTAGGCGACGGCTTGCCGGCGATGTCGTGGGACCTGCTGGTGAAGAGCGCCCCGATGCTCGACCCGCAGCTGTTGTCGCTTTCCTTCGTGTTCCTGCTGGTCGGGTACGGCACCAAGGTCGGCCTTGCGCCGTTTCATGCCTGGCTGCCTGACGCCCATGCGGAAGGCCCGACGCCGATCTCGGCGGTGCTGTCCGGCCTGCTGCTCAACGTCGCGCTCTATGCACTGCTGCGTTTCAAGATAGTGCTGGCCGGGAATGCGGCCGCCATCAACGTCGGCGCCATCATGGTGGGGCTCGGCCTCGTCAGCCTCATGTTCGCGGCGTTCATGCTATACCGGCGGCGCGACATCAAACGGCTGTTCGCCTACTCATCGATCGAGCACATGGGCATTGCGGCGTTCGCCTTCGGGATGGGCGGACCACTCGCGAACTTCGCCGGCCTGCTGCATATGACCATGCACTCGCTCATCAAGTCCGGAATATTCTTCGCCGTCGGTCATATCGCCCAGGTCAAGGGTACTCAGCGCATCGCTGCGATCAGCGGCCTCTCGGTGACCCACCCGGTGCTGGCTGTGCTGTTTTCCCTCGGCGTGATCGCAATTGCGGGCTTGCCGCCATTCGGAATGTTTACCAGCGAATTCATGTTGGTGTCCTCGACTTTCGCACGACAGCCGGCTTTGAGCGTCGTGCTCGTCGCCGGATTGCTCATCGCATTCGGCGCCCTCATCCTGCGGCTGCAGGACATCGTGTTCGGCGAACCGATCGGCAAGGCCCATCCGGCGCAGGCGTCATATATTCCGGCCTATGTGCACCTGACGCTGGCACTCATCGCCGGAGTGTGGTTGCCCGGTCCGGTCGTGCAATGGTTCCGCGGCGTCGCCGCGCTGCTCGGATGATGGCGATGGAAACCAGCGCAATCGCCGCAATCCTCGCACGACTCGCGCCCGTTGCATTTCACGCGCCGTGGCGACGCTTCGATGTTGATGCTCAAGCCTGGATCGCGATCGCCAAGTCGATCGGCGAGGGGGAGGCGGATCTCCTCGGGCTTTGGGGCGAGGCACGTGCAGTCCACATGGCGCTTCGGACGCCTGCTTCCGATCCGTGCGTGATTTCGCTGGCCTGCGCGCCTTCCCTACCCTCTTCCGCATCCCCCCTCCCCGTCCCTCCCCCGCATGCGGGGGAGGGTAGGGTGGGGGCAAGCGGGGGAAGGATAGGAAGGGCGAGCTTTCCATCCGTCGGCCAGTTCCACCCACCGGCGATCCGGCTCGAACGGACCGTATGCGATCTTTACGGCCATCGGGCGGAGGATGCGCCCGACCGCCGCCCCTGGCTCGACCACGGCCAATGGGAACTGCGGGCTCCGCTCGGCGCCAGAACATCAGCGCCGCGCCGCGACCCCGTCGACTACGAGTTCCTCGCGGTTCACGGCCGCGGCCTGCATCAGATTCCTGTTGGTCCGGTGCATGCCGGAATCATCGAACCCGGGCATTTCCGTTTTACGGCGAACGGCGAAACGGTGGCGCGGCTCGAGGAGCGCCTCGGCTACGTGCATAAGGGCATCGACGGGTTGCTGACCGACGTCGATCTCGCCAAAGCAGCGCGCATCGTGGCCCGAACGTCGGGGGATTCGGCCGTCGCACTCAGCTTCGCGTTCTCGCGCGCGGTCGAAGCGGCGCTCGGCATCGAAGCTCCGCCACGCGCCGTCGCGCTCCGCGGCGTCATGGCGGAGCTCGAACGCATTGCCAATCATTTCGGCGATATCGGCGCCATCTGCAATGACGCGGCGTTCGCATTGATCCATGCCCATTGCGGCATTTTCCGCGAGCGCGTGGTGGCGGCCTGCGACGAGGCGTTCGATCACCGGCTGATGATGGACCGGATTGTTCCGTGCGGGGTTGCGCAGGACATTGCGGGGAAGGGCAGCGCCGCGATCATTCGAACGCTCGACGACATCGCGCCCCGGTTCGACGAGATCGCTGCTCTTTATGACGATACCCCTTCCCTGCAGGATCGCACCTGCGCCACCGGATACGTGGCGCCCGACCTCGTCAAACGCTGGGCCGCGGGCGGCCATGTGGGCCGCGCCTCTGGCCGCGATTTTGATGCACGTCGCGACCTTGCTTATCCCCCCTATCAGGGGCTTGCCTTCGCGGTGCCGCTGTACACCGCGGGCGACGTCGATGCCCGCGTGCGGGTACGCATCGACGAGGTGCGCGCCAGCATGCGGATGATCAAGGACTGGCTCGCCGATATGCCCGCCGGTCCGGTGCTCACGCCGATGCCGCAACCGTCTGCGACCCGCGAAGGAGTAGCCGTCGTCGAAGCGTTTCGCGGCGACGTGCTGGTGTGGCTGCGGCTTGATGCCAATGGGCGGGTGGCGCGCTGCCACGTGCGCGATGCATCGTGGTTTCAATGGCCCCTGCTCGAAGCCGCGATCGAGAACAACATCGTGGCCGATTTCCCGCTCTGTAATAAATCGTTCAACTGTTCCTATTCGGGGCACGATCTCTAGAGGAATGGAATCGGTACGGCGCTTGCAAATTCTCCAGTGTCATTCCCGCGAAAGCGGGAATCCAGTACGCCTCAACGTCGCCGAAATTACTGGGTCGCCCGCCTTCGCGGGCGATGACACGGGTTTGTAAATCGATTGAAATGGAATCCGCATAGGCATGCGTACTCTGCTGTTGAAATCGCTGTTCGCCCGTCCGGTGACCCTCAAGGCTCCCGGCGCCCACGAGGCCGGGCTGGAGGAGCTTGGACGTGCGCTCGCCTTACGGGGACGGCGCCTGTTCGGCCGCTCACTCACCATCCGGGAAGTCGATGCCGGATCGTGCAATGGCTGCGAGCTCGAAATCCATGCACTCAACAATTCGGTCTATGATGTCGAACGGTTCGGCTTGAAATTTGCGGCGTCGCCGCGCCATGCCGACGTGCTGCTCGTCACGGGGCCGGTCACCCACAACATGAAGATCGCGCTCGAACGCACCTATGCGGCGACGCCCGATCCCAAATGGGTGGTGGCGGTTGGCGACTGCGGTTGCGGCTGTGGCGTATTCGAGGGCAGCTACGCGGTCATCGGCGCCGTCGACAAGGTGATCCCGGTCGATCTGCACATTCGGGGCTGCCCGCCACGTCCCATCGAACTGCTACGCGGACTGATCGCTCTCGTGGACAAGGCAACCACGCAGGACCGTAGGATGGGTTGAGCGGCAGCGAAACCCATCAACGACCTATCCGCGCGGCACGACCATGATGGGTTTCGCTGCGCTCAACCCATCCTACGGTGATAGGCAGCTCCGCCCGCTAAGCGATCTTCCCGGTCGGAGCACCCGGCTGCGGTCTCGCCCAGTAATCCGCCATCGCTTTCGTGTCGGCGAGCTTGCGCGCATCCTCGTAGCCGGGCGCCATTGAAGCGGACGTTCCAGCGAGCACCTCGTGATGCTCGATGTTGAGGAGCCGCAGCCAGCTTTGCTGGCCCAGCGTGAGGCCGATCATGCAGCCGAGCTCGACCAGTTCCGGCTCGCTTAAATGGCGATGCAGGCGATCCCAGAATGCATCATCGGTCTGCAGATGCCAGACGATCGCTTCCGCATAGGAGAGCGCCGCCTTCTGGCGGTCATTGTATTTAGTCGATTTCTCGAAATTGAGAAGGTCCATCACCTGGTCTTCGATCAGCGCGCCGCTCGAGGTGGCTTTAACCGAGCGTTGATTGCCGCAGTATTCGCACTGGACCGAACGCGATACGTAAAGTCGACACAGTTCCTTGATGGCGTGATCCAACACGCCGTTGCGGAAAAGGTCGTTCCAGGAGTTGGCGAAAAACCAGAATGCCGCCGGCACATGGGCCCGAATGGCCGAACTCTCCGGGCGTGGGGTACCCTCCCGCTGGCAGCGTTCCATTTCCTTGCGCATCTGGGCATCCATTTTTTCGAGAGGCACATAGCTGATGCGTTGCTTGGCCATGGATGACTTCCTTCCAACTTCTTTAACGTTGCTCGCAGACTTGGCGTCGTCACCTATACGACTTCTCAGGCAGTTTTACCTTATGGCGCTCGCTGAGGCCACATGGCGATGGCTTGCTTGCAAGTCAACGGGCCAATCGACGCGCAGCGCGTCGCTGGTCTAAACTCGCGGGCACGCTTTCTTCCGATCTCGCAACAATGGAAATCTTAACAATGCCTCAACGTTTCAAGCCGCTATCCCAGCGTGACATGACTCTCGATCAGCAGCGCGTTGCGCAGGCGGTGGCCACCGGACCGCGGGGCGGGTTGCGCGGGCCGTTCCACGCCTTGCTGCGCAGCCCTGAGCTTGCCGATCGGGTGCGGCATCTTGGCGACTTTATCCGGTTTGAGAGCACATTGCCGCCCGCTCTGCGTGAACTCGCGATCCTGGTGGTGGCGCGGTTCTGGTCGGCTCACTATGAATGGAACGCCCACCGCAAGCATGCCGCTGCGGCCGGATTGGACCCCTCCATCGCTGACGCGATCGAAATGGGAAAGCGTCCGGCAAAGCTGTCGACGGACGAGACACTCGTCTACGACTTCGTCGTGGAATTATTGCACGAGAAGGATATCAGCGATGCGACCTTCACCGCCGCCACGGAGCGGTTCGGTGAGCGAATGCTGGTCGAACTGATCGGCACGGCCGGCTACTACGGCTTCGTTTCACTCGTACTCAATGCGGATCGCACACCGGTTGCGGAGGACGGCAGGCTGTTGCCGGCGCTGTAGAGCAGATTCCGGTACGGCTGAATCACAATGTTGTCGCGTTGTCGGTCACCTCTCCCCTCCGGGGAGAGGTGAAGAGTGAACCGCTCGGCCTATCGAAAGATACCATCGCGCCGCCGGTCACCGCCGCGGCACCGCTGGATGGCGTGCCAAACGGGTCTGCGCGGCGAGGCGGATGGCGGCGTTGGGAGCGCCGAATCCGCGGTAGCCGCGCCGCTCTACGATCTCGAAGAAGAAACGCTCCTCGAAGGTGTGGGTATAGACCTGCAGATATTCGGCCGCGCCATCGCGATCATAGAGAATATTGTGCAACTTGAATTGTTCGATCCGCTCGGGCGGGAGATCGGTCTTGGCCTCAAGATCATCGTAATAATTCTCAGGAATCGGCAACAGCGCGACGCCGTTCGCTTCCAGGCGCGCGACTGTCGCGACCAGATCGTCGGTCGCCAATGCGATGTGCTGAACCCCGGAACCGAACGCCTCGGTAAGAAAGCGCGAGGCTTGGGTGCGCACGGACTGGGAGGCGTTGAGCGCGATGCGCAAAGCGCCGTCGGCGGCCTGCACCACCTGGCTCTTGACGAGCCCGCCCGGATCAAGGACGTCCTGCTCCTGGGTTTTGCTCAGATCGAGCAGCGATGTGTAGAACAACACCCAGGTGAGCATTTCCTCATAATGCATCGATTGGGAGATGTGATCGACCGCCGTGAGGCCGGCGCTCGGAGCGGTCTCACCGGTCGGCTTGAAGTCGAAATCCCAAATACTGCCAAGCTCGCCCCTGCCGGCAATAAAGTAAAGAAGGCTGCCGCCGAGACCGCGTACCGCCGGAATTTCGAGTTCACCCGGACCAACCGCTTGATGGAACGGTTTGTCGAGCAGACGCTCGGCACGGGCGAGGGTGGCGGCCTCGTCGTCGACGTTGAGGCCGATCGCGCATACGGCGGTACCGTGGGTGATATTGAAGGAATGAGCAAAACCATCCTTTTCGGTATTCACCACGATATTGATGGCACCTTGCGACCAACGCGTCACGGCTTTTGACTTGTGCAAGCCGGAACGCACGAAGCCGAGCCCGCTCAGCAGTTTCTCGAATGGCGGCGCGTTACCCTCGTCGATGGCGAACTCGATGAATTCGGTGCCGAAGCAGCGTGATCGTGGCGGCAAGGTGGCGAGTTCCTTTGGCGCCATGCCGGTGCGCTCGCGCAATTGATCAAGCAGAAACACGAGCGAGCGCTGGCCGTCCACCGCAACATTGCGGGCGGAACCGGCGCGGAACTGGTCGTTGAAGATTTCGAGCGAGAGGAGCCCGTCGAAGTCGGTTGCCCGGAGGACCTCCATGAAATCGAGCAGCGGTAATTCCCCTTGCCCAGGAAAGGTGCGGAAGTGCCGGCTCCACGACAGTGCATCCATGTCAAGCAGAGGGGCGTCCGCAAGTTGGACCAGGAAAATGCGATCCCGGGGAATGGCGCCTATCGGCTTGAGGTCGGTCTTGCGGGCAAAAATGTGGAACGTATCCAGCACGAGCCCGATTGCCGGATGATCGGCGCGGCGCACCACCTCCCAGGCATCGCGGTAATCATTGATGTGGCGTCCCCAGGCGAGCGCCTCAAAACCGACGCGCATGCCGCGGCGGGCGGCACGTTCGCCCAGGGCCTGAAGATCGGCCGCGGCGCGGCCGATGCCGCCAACGCTTTGTGGCGAAACATTGGAGCACACGAGAAGCAGCTTGCAGCCGAGTTCGCCCATCAGATCGAACTTGCGCTCGGCGCGGGCAAAGATGCGTTCGTGGCTGTCCGGTGGCATGCCTTCGAAGTCGCGAAACGGCTGGAACGTGACGATCTCAAGTCCGAGATCGGCGACACGCTTGCGCACGTCTGCCGGCGTGCCGTCAAACGACAACAGATCGTTCTCGAAGATCTCCACGCCAGCGAAGCCGGCCGCCGCAATGGCTTCGAGCTTCTCGGCAAGATCGCCGCTGAGCGATACGGAAGCGATCGACAGTTTCACGGCTGCACTAGCCGCAGTTCCAGTGCGGTCCGATTGGCGTCGGTGTCCAGCATGGTCCAAATCCGCCGCCGTTCCACCGCCCGCGGTAAAAGCCCGGGCCACCATACCAATAGGTTGGACGGCGGGCACGCGCCGCCTCCCACTCGATCACTTCGGGCGGTCGATAGCCTGGCAAGAAACCGTAGCCGTGCCAGGAACGACTCAACTGTCGCTTTGCGTGCGCGTCTGCGGCAGATGCGGTCGTCGCCAATAAAAAACACGCTGCAATTGTGAGGAGGAGCGTGGGAAGGCCATTATCGGAACGGGTGCAGGACCGGCCATGCGCGAAGCGGATCGCGGAAAGATCGACTGATCCAAGGTGATCCTGGCGACGCATGGCGTGCTCCTTTTTGGATGGCTCGGCGCGTGCCCTCCATGGTTCGGGACTATCCATCGCCGCATATTTGCGGGTCGTCAACTCGCGAATTGATGGACGGCCTTCGTGCACGGCACACCCGGCGCGGATTTAGATCGACTTCAATCACATATCTGGTCGTCGCCACGCTTGTCGCGGCCACCCCGATTATTACCGCTCTGTCCGCGAAAGCTCGGGATCGCCGGGACAAGGCCCGACGATGACGCCAGTCCGTAACTCAAAGCGAGCGAAATCTTCACATCTGCCGCCCCTTTGTGATGCGCGGTCCACGGACCCTCTCGCGGTGAAAGACATACAGCCCCGATGCGATAACGATTAACGCTCCGGCCAGCGTATACGCGTCCGGCACGTCGCCGAATACGCCGTAGCCGAGTGCGATCACCCAGACGAGCTGGCTGTAGATGAAAG
>DATGCX010000177.1:0-5204 GCA_035311445.1 Xanthobacteraceae bacterium
GTCGTGGGCACGATCCAGCCGTCCGGCATTCTGGGACCGGGCCATCACATCGCGACTGACTCCAAAGGCAATATCTATCTCGCGCAAACCACCGCCGGCATGCAGAAGCTGGTATTCAAAGGGATGCCGCCGACCCAATAGCAGAATGCCCGCTCGATCTGGCCGCGGAGCAAGGGATGGCCACGCCTGTTGTGCCCAATCAATTTGCAGTTGGCAAAATCCAAATCATTCACAAAGACGCGGCCGACGATTTCTTTATGCAAGGTCTGATGGTGGCCCCAACACCGGCGGGCGCTGCGCAGGTGTCCGCGAGCCGTTTCCCAAGGCTACCGAGAGTCAAACGATCTCCTAACAGCGAACCTCATCGTCCATCATGTCAAAAATTGGTAGATTAACTTCCCGATCGAGTAGGCCACTCCACATCCGATAAGGAACAATACCGCCCACACCAAATAATCCATCTGCTTCGTAAAATCGGATAAACCCTGTGACCTTTTCTTTAATTGCCCTTTAAGGATTGCTCTCAGGAAAAGAACAATCGGAGCTGCAGCCACAATGATTCCTATCAGCTTATACACGCAGATATTCTTTCAATCTGAAGAGGCGCGAACCACCAATGATCGACTCAGCTCAGACTCTGCTATTCCCACGGAATCGCTGGTTGGAGGTCGGCGATTCCGGGCAGCCTGAGCATTGATGACCAGCTCGAATTTGCTCGACTGCACGACTGGCAGGTCCGCAGGCTTGGCGCCCTTAACGCCGAGCTGCCGATACACCTCTGTCACCTTCGTTCCGTAGTCCATCAGGCCGCCGGTTTCCGCAAACTCTCGACCAGACGGCGGGAAATCGCATGGCGCGTCGCCAAGGTGGCCAGCTGCCGCGGCGGTGAAGAACGAAACGGCGCCGACCACGACGCGTCGGCTCGATTGCGAACAAGTGTCGCGAAGGCAACCTCGATCTTGCGGCCGTCGCTCGTCCGAACCACGTCGACCTGCAGCCCGATGGGGGCGCCGCCGGGCATTACGGCGTTTTTTCCAAATAGAAACTTTTGAAATTGTTTTGGTTGGGCATCTTTACCCGCGGCAGGCTCTCCGCATCGATGGCGTCGCGCTCGCCGATGATACCGTTGAGGTGGAGCAGATAGGCCGTGACCGCATAGACCTCGTCGTTGCTCAGCGCCTGGGGCGCAGTCAGCGGCATCGATCGGCGCACGTAATCGAAGATCGTTGTCGCATAGGGCCAGTAGCTGCCAACCGTCTTGACCGGCGTCTGCGCTCCGGCGAGCGACCCCTGGCCGCCGACCAACTGGTCGTTCGGCTTGCCGGCGCCCTTGAAACCATGACAGCTGGCGCAATGTTGAATGTAGACGTGCTCGCCTTGCTGCGGCGTTCCGCTGCCGAGGGGCAATCCGCGACCGTCCGGCAAGATGCTGATATCCCATGCGGCGATATCCTCGGGCGATGCCGGCTGGCCAAGGTTGGGGCCCCCTGCGATGCCGGCCGAGCAAAGCACCATCATAAGAGGTGCGGCCAGGACCATCGGCCTAAACGTAAACATGCTTCACCTCGCCGGTTGGCGCGATCGCCCAACCCGCAATGGCGTTGAAATGATATATCGCCCTGCTGCCGCGTTCGGCGATCTGCTTCGCACGCGTCGGCTGGACGTAGCCTTTGTCGTCGACGGCGCGGCTTTGCAGCGTGGTGCCGCGGCCGTCCCACTGCCAAGCAATCCGGAACCGCGTGAGCGACTTTGGTAGGACCGGCTCCTGCAGCACTGCGGGCGCCCAGCTCGCGCCGCCGTCGGCGGACACGTCGACCCGCGCAACCTTGCCGTTGCCGGACCACGCCAAGCCCGCTACCTCGTAGAGCCCAGGTCCTTTCAAGCTGAGTCCGGGTGAGGGATGGGTGATGATCGACTTCGCTTCCATGGGGAAGAAGAACTGGAGCGATTCTCCATTGTCCATGAGCAGGGTGTATTTGGATGTTTCGTCCTTGGTCATCACCGGGATGTCGGTAATCTTTAGGCGGCGCAGCCATTTGACTTGCATGTTGCCTTCGTATCCAGGCAGCAGCAGGCGCATCGGATAGCCGTTCGAAGGCCGCACCCGCTCGCCGTTCTGATAAAGCGCGACCATTGCGTCATCCATGGCTTTGGCAAGCGGCACGCTTCGGCTCATGGCGGCCGCATCGGCGCCCTCGGCGAGCACCCATCGCGCGCTCGGGTCAAGTCCCGCCTCATCGAGCAGGATCGAGAGCTTTACGCCGGTCCATTCGGCGCACGATACGAGCCCGTGCAATTGCTGAACATCGCCCTCCACCGGCTCCTTCGCGTACAGCGCCGCGCTGTTGCCGCCGCATTCAATGAATGCCTGGCGCGTCTCCATCGGATAGCGCGCGAGCGCATCCATTGTGAAGACGAGCGCGCGCTTGACCATACCGTGGATCAGCAGGCGATGGCCGTCCGGGTCGATATCGGGCACCCCGTTGTGACTGCGCTCGAAATGCAATCCATTTGGGGTGACAACGCCATTGAGCCGATGGTGCGGCGTGCGCGAGGCTCCGGTACCCGGCGCGGCGGGGTTGGTGATAATGCGCACGACCTTGGCCTCATAGCGCGAGGGCTGGCCATAGGACGTGAAAGGCGAGCCTGGCGCTGTCATCCAGGGCGGGACCGTCAGCGGCTCAGCAAATGCGGGAGAGCCGAGCGCGCCGGCAAAAACCCCGCTCCTGAGGAAGATTCTGCGGCTGAGGAGCCCGCCGGCTGCACCGAAATCCTCGGGGCCGGCAGGCGGGTGACTCCTTCGGATCATTCTCTTGCTCCTGTGCTGCGATCGGGGCGGATGCCCGGCCGCTCGAGATGAGCCCGAATGGCTTCGGCGATCTGTTCGGGAGCCGTTCCCGGCGGAAGGAAGCCGAGATAGCGGCCGTCCGTGCCTACGAGATAAATGAAGCCGGTGTGATCAACCGTGTAGTCGCCGCCTTCCGCCGGACTGGATCTCGCGAAATAGACCTTATAGGCGAGCGCGACTTTCCGAATGGCGGAATCCTCGCCGGTCAGCGCGACCAACCGCGGATGGAATGAGGAGACGTAATCAGCAAGATGCGATGGCGTGTCCCGCGCCGGGTCGACGGTAATAAACAGCGGCTGAACGGCCTCGCCGGTCGTACCGAGCGTGTCGAGCGCAAGCGACATCGCCTGCAGCTCAGTGGGGCAGACGTCCGGACAATGGGTATAGCCGAAATAGATCAGGAGGAGCTTGCCGCGGAAATCCGCGTCAGTGCGGCGCCGCCCGCCGTGATCGGTGAGATCGAATGGCCCACCAATCGGCCCGCGCCCCTCGAGCAATGCCTCGATGAGCGCGGCGGGCGAGGCACTATCCTCCGCGTGCACCGATACGAACGCGCCGAGCAGCATACACGTAAGGGCAAGAGTTGCGCTCACGCGCCGACGGCGGGACCGCGTCCTGTCGTCGGCACGTGCAGATTGCCGAGCGTCGTGCCCGCGCCAGTTCATTATTCCACGATGATCTGACCGTACATCCAGGGATGCGGGGTGCAGATGTAGTAGTGGATGCCTGGCTTGCTGAACGTGACGACCTTCGACTCGCCTTTCGCCAGCATGCCGGTACCCCATGCGCCCTGCACCATGGCGGTGGCATCATGTGGCAGATCGCCCACATTGGTGAATGTCACCGTGGTGCCTGCCTTGATGCGTATGCGAGCCGGCGCGTAGCTGTATTCCACGTTCAAGTCGCCGATCTTGATCGCGTCGACTCCTGGCGTAATCGGGCCGACTGGACCGGCAACCGTCTGCGGAGGGGGTGGAGGCCACAGGGGGCCGAGCTGCCCCTTCAACGAGAACACCCACACGGCATCGCCATAGGCGCTGCCCTGCAGCTGGTTGCCGCCCGTGGCGATGGCGAGGAATTGCTCACCGTCGACCTCGTAAACGACGGGAGGCGCATCGGCCCCGAACCCGGTCTGGAATCGCCACAACTCCTCGCCGGTCTTGGCGTCGAGCGCCAGCACGTTGCCGTCCGGCTCGCCGCGGAAAACCAGACCGCCAGCCGTCACCGTCGAGCCGCCACCACCGCCGATGCGGTACGGTGTCTTGTGCTGCCAGGCGATCTTGTTGGTCCGGCTGTCGATGGCCGTGAACGTGCCGCTCATCGACGTGCCGATCGGCGCGGCTTGCGATCCGCCGACATAGCGCTTGCCTACCACGTATTTGTCGCCGTAGCGCGTGAAGGCGCTGGTGCGCACGGTCCCGGGCACGTAGAAATAACCAGTTTCCGGGCTGTAAGGCATCGGCGACCAGTTGGTGCCGCCGATGCCCGAAGGCTGGATGAGCGTAGGGGTCTCCCAGAACGGCGTGAAGATACAGCCGGCATTCTCATACCCGGGCAGCGAGTCGGCACATTGCGGCACAGTCGCGTCGCCGATCGGATAAGGCTGGGTCTTGGCTGTCTTCTGCCGCGGGTCCTGAGGCACCGGGCGCTCCTCGATGCCGATCAGGGGTTTGCCGTTGGTGCGGTCGAGGATGTAGACCCATCCCGTGCGGCCAGCTTCGGCAATCCCTTTGCGCGGCTGTCCATTGATCACCGTGTCGAACAGGACCACCGGGCTCGCGGCGTCGTAGTCCCAGATGTCATGGTGCACCTGCTGGAAGTGCCACACGTACTCCCCGCTCTTGGCCTTCAAGGCGACGATCGAGGTGCAGAACAGGTTGTCACCCTCGCGCATCGAGCCGTCATAGTCCGGGCCGCAATTGCCGACCGCGAAGTAGACGAGCCCGAGTTCTGGGTCCAGCGCCGGTGTATTCCAAATTGTCGCTCCGCCGCGCATCGAATGGTCGGTGCCGGCCGGCCAGGTCTCGCTCCCGATCTCGCCTGGGCCGGGTAGCGTGTACCATCGCCATTTGATCTCACCGGTCTTGGCGTCGAGCGCTGTCAGGCGGCCGCGCACCCCGAACTCGCCGCCGGTGATCCCGGTATAGACCATGCCGTCGTAGTAGAGTGGCGCGCCGGTGATGCCGTAGCCGTTCTGCCATTTCTCGATCGCAGTCCTCCAGACCTCCTTGCCGGTCTTCATGTCGAGTGCCACCACATTGGCGTCAAACTGTCCGAAGAAGAGCAGCCCATCGCCCATCGCGAGACCGCGATTCACCCAGCCGCAGCACACCGTCGAGATGGTCTGGTCGATACC
>DATGCX010000178.1:0-3908 GCA_035311445.1 Xanthobacteraceae bacterium
GGCTTCGCCGATGGGCTGAGATTCGGCGAGAGAGCGCGGCACGATATCAGCCTCGCATCCACGATATCCGCCACTCCACGGCAGTTCATCGAGTGATCGCCTGGTATCGCTCTGGTGCTGACGTGCAACAGCTGTTGCCGCAACTAGCGACCTATCTCGGGCACGTAGATATCGCCTCTACCCAGCGCTATCTCACGATGACCGCGGAACTGCTGAATGAGGCTAGCCTTCGCTTTGAGCGCTATGCTCAACTGGGGGTGCGCGATGCGTGAGCGCACTCTGATCGGTCCTTGGATCCGCCGCTTCCTTTTGGAGCATTTGGTCGCGGACCGCAATCTGACGGGCAACACCCAAGCCAGCTATCGGGATACACTGCTTCTACTGGTTCCGTTCGTAAGCCGAGCACGTAAGATTGCAATTGATCGCCTGAAGGTCGATGATCTCTCACCAGCACTACTGCGTTCGTTCCTCGAACATCTAGAGAAAGAACGTGGCTGCAGTGGCGCGACTCGCAATCTACGCCTCGCCGCGATCCACTCACTCGCAAAGTTCATCGGTATGCGAAGCCCGGAACATTTAGCTTGGTCTACCGAGATCCGCGCTGTTCCATTCAGGAAGGCACAAAAATCCACACTTATTTACCTAAACAAGCCGGAAATAGATGCACTGTTGAAAGCGCCCGACTTGCAAACGCCCCTGGGGAAGCGAGACTACGCACTACTACTGTTCCTCTACAACACAGGGGCGCGCGTAGACGAAGCTGCTCAACTGACGATCGGCGATATCACCTGGGGCAGCTCTCCCGCAGTGCGTTTGCTCGGCAAAGGCAATAAAACGCGCGCTTGCCCCATTTGGAAGCGCACGGCGGATGTGCTCAGGCCGCTCGCTTCCGAACGTGCCGCCTCGGATTTTGTCTTCCTCAACCGCCGCGACGAACCACTGACGCGCTTCGGCATTTATACAATTGTCCGTCGTGCCGCTAGTCAAGCGGCTCGGACCCTGCCGACGCTCGCGGCCAAGCGCATTAGCCCTCACTGTCTTCGACATTCGTGCGCAGTCCACCTGCTTCGCTCCGGCGTGGATATCAATACAATCCGGGCTTGGCTTGGACATGTGTCCCTGGACACTACGCACATTTACGCGGAGGTTGACCTGGAGATGAAAGAGAAAGCACTCGCTCTTTGCGATCTGCCAAACAATGTCGGGGCGAAACCTTGGCGTTCGAACCCGGGCCTCATCGAATTCCTAAAAGCGCTCTGACGAAATCGAATGCCAAAGTTATGTTGCCACCAAAGGGCGGCGAAACGCTGCTGGATTGGGCATTCTGCCGCCACGGCAACATAAATTTTGCGAACACATAAGGCCGCAAAGACCGCTACGTTGACCACGAGCACTGTTTTTGAGGGCGGCTCGGGCAGATCCGATCGGGTTGGATGAGGGAATGGGGGGAGGTCTCCCTCGGGAATCTGGATCAACCGATCCCCGAGGGAGAGTAGAGTGTCTCTTTAATCCGCCAAGACAAAAGAGACCCTCCCAATGTGCCACAGGGCGTTGCTGGACGCCACGTTCCGCGCATTTCTTCTGCGCATCGATGAAGAGCTGGCTGCCGAGACCCGAGCGGGCGGCTGCCGACGTTGCGGGGCAGCGCTGCATCGCGACCTCTATCCGCGCAAACCGCGTGGTGGACCGGGCGATCCGAGTAAATCCGATCGACGGCGCCTGAGTTTCACCTGCTCGATTTGCGACAAACGCCACACACCTGTGTCGGTTCGGTTCCTGGGTCGTCGCGTCTACCGGGCCGCTACGGTGGTTCTGGCGAGTGCCTTGCGGGCTGGTCTGGGCGACTGGCGGGTGAAGCAGCTGACCGAGTGGATCGGTGTTCCCAGGCGCACGCTGGAGCGCTGGCACGCGTGGTGGGTGCATGAGTTCGTCGATACCCGGTTCTGGGTGATTGCCCACGGCCAGTTCATGCCGCCTGTGGAGGTCGCAGCTTTGCCGGCCAGTCTGCTGGCGCGCTTTGATGGCTCGGATTTGGCGTCACAACTCACTGCGACGCTGCGGTTTCTGGCGCCGCTCGGTGAGGGGCGCTGAAGCCCCGCAATGATCCCGCAGAAGATGGAGATCGCATCAAACATCCGGCCCGCCATAGGCTGTTTCTCCTGAACCTGGGATCCGGCGAGGGGTCGCCGCATGGGGGAGAAGCACATCGTGACCGATCGAGGAGATCTGGTGGATCGCGATCGCTGGGCGAGGCTTCGCTTTGCGATCATCGGGCCGTTGTTGGCGGCGCCGCCCCCCAAGGGAGAGTTACAAGCCATGTTGCGCGCGTTGAGCGCGCGCACCTGGCAGCATCCGGTCAGCGGCCAGCCGATCCGGTTCGGGGTGTCGACCCTGGAGCGCTGGTACCTGACGGCACGCCGGGCCAAGCTTGATCCGGTGACCGCTCTCAAGACGCGGATCAGGACCGATGCCGGCCGGTCGCGGACACTGACACCGAAGTTGCTCGAAGCGCTTCATGCGCAGTACCGTCATCATCCCGGCTGGTCGGTGCAACTGCACTACGACAATCTGCAGGCCTTGCTTGGCGAGGCGGAAGTGCCTTCCTACGTCACGTTGCGCCGCTACATGGCGTCACAAGGACTTTACAAGCAGCGCCGTGTGGAGGCCACCAAACAGTTTGCTCCCCGCGAAGTCAGGAGCTTTGAAGTCGAGCACGTGAACTCCTGTTGGCACCTCGACTTTCATATCGGGTCTCGCAACGTACTGACCGCCATGGGTACCTGGATCAAACCCTCGGCGCTGTGCATTCTCGACGACCGCTCCCGGTTGATCTGCCATATGCAGTGGTTCCTGGATGAGACGGTCAGAAGCTTGGTTCATGGCTTCTGCCAGGCGCTGATGCGGCGCGCCTTGCCACGATCGCTGTTGACCGACAATGGTGCAGCCATGATGGCCGACGAGTTTAAGAATGGCCTCCACACCCTCGGGATTTTGCATCAAACAACTTTGCCGTTTTCGCCGTGGCAAAATGGGAAGCAGGAGCGCGTATGGGGGCACCTCGAAGGCCGGTTGATCGCCATGTTGGAAGGCGTAAGCGAGCTCACCCTCGATCGACTCAATAACGCAACCCACGCCTGGGTCGAGCGCGAGTACCATCAGACACGCCACGCCGAGCTCGGCTGCACGCCGCTCGAATGTTATCGTGGCGGGCCCGACGTCGGCCGCGAATGTCCAGCCTCGGAGGTCCTGCGCCAAGCTTTCCGCAAGGAAGTCAAGCGCACCCAACGTCGGTCCGACGGCACCGTTTCGCTCGAAGGGCGCCGCTTCGAGATTCCATCACAGTTTGCCCATCTCAAGCACCCGCGCTTGCGGTACGCCCGCTGGGATCTCTCCAACGTCGATCTGGTGGACGCGCGCAGCGGCGCCATCCTGTGTCCGCTCTATCCCCTCGACAAAGCGGCCAACGCGTCTGGCGAGCGCCGCCTGCGCAAGTCCACGGCGGCAACCGCGCCTGCGCCGCGCGATGAGGTCGCGCCTCTTCTGAACAAGCTCATGGCCGAGTTCGCTGCCACCGGTCTGCCACCGCCCTATTTGCCCGAGGACGAGGATTCTTCGTCGTGAACCAAAAGTTGCTCGGCCTCTACGGCCTTAAATTCAACCCGTTCTCTCCCGAACTGCCCACCGAGGCATTGCTGCAAACCAGCAGGATCGACAGCTTCTGCTGGCGCGTCGAGAACAGCCTGGTGCGCGAAGGCGGCTTCGCGCTCATCAGCGGCGACCCAGGCACCGGCAAGAGTGTGGTGCTTCGTCTGCTCGCCGAGCGGCTGGCGCGACAGCGCGAGCTTGCCATCGGGGCTCTCACTCATCCGTCCTCACGACTTGCAGATTTTTATCGAGAGATGGGAGAG
>DATGCX010000179.1:0-2690 GCA_035311445.1 Xanthobacteraceae bacterium
CGTTCGCCGACGGGCATGCCGGCCTTTCACAGGACAGCAGGTACCGCATCAGTGGCATGCTTGCTCTTCACGCCACTTGGTCCCAAGTCCACGCTGTCGCCCCCAGAAAAAGGGGTTGTCGCCTCACAACCGCAACTAGCACGGCAATAGACGGATGGCCAACGGCGCTATCGACCCGGAATAGACCTCAGCGAATGCGTCGCAGCAATACCCACGCGGCGAAAATTAGAGCCGACAACGAGGAGGCGATTGACGCGATCCACAAATAGAATCTGCCTCCCGGTCGATCGATGATCCGCGACCACAGCGAGGGGACCTCACCGCTGCGCGCCAGCCGAAAAGCAACAACGCTGTCACCGATTGAGGTTCCGGCCTCGGAATGACCTCCTGCGGCGATGACAACATACTGCTCTCCGTTCCACACGTAGGTCATCGGGTTGGCCACACCCGGAGCTGGCAGTCTGCCCTGCCACAACTCTGTGCCCGTCTTTGCATCGAAGGCACGCAGGTATGCGTCCTGTGCTCCGGTGAACACCAATCCCCCGCCGGTGACCAACACGCCATTGACAAGCGGGGTACCCCAGTGGAACGCCATGCCGAGCGGCGCGCGATCCTCTAACGTACCAACCGTTGACTCCCAAAGGATGCGGCCGGCCTTCAGATCCACCGCGGTGAGGACACCCCACGGGGGCGGGTTGCACGGCATACCGAGTTGCGATGCTGCGAGAGAACGTGTCACGGCAAAGGGCGCACCACGCTGTGGCCCGAAATCGACACCGGCAGGAGGCTTGTAGCCGCGCGTTTCACCTGCCGGGACTAGAGTGAGGATGTTTGCCGCTCGCGAGGTGTTTACGTAGACAATTTGCGAGCCCGGGTCGAACGCCGCTCCGCCCCAGTTCACGCCCCCACCGGTCATCGGGAAGATCAACGTGCCTTGCGTCGAAGGTGGCGTGTAGAGGCCATCATTGCGCACGCGCGCTAGCTGCTCGCGGCAATGCGCGCGGTCCCAGAACGAGATCAGACCGAATGCATCATCGGCCGAGAGATGTTGGGGCAGCAGCGTCGGCACATGCGTTGGAAACGGCTGCGTCGGTGATAGATGTTCGCCCTCTGCGCCGTACTGCGGCACGGCTCTCTCCTCGACAGGCCAGATCGGCTGGCCTGTCGCCCTGTCGACTACGAACAACAATCCCTGCTTGGTCGGTTGGATGACGACATCGCGCGCACCTGAGTCCGTGTCGATGCGGGCAAGGGTCGGCTGGGCAGGGAGATCGTAGTCCCACACGTCGTGATGTACAGCCTGGAAAGCCCAGACTAAATCCCCTGTTTCCGCGCGCAGCGCGACGACAGAGTCCGCGTGCTGGTTGTTTCCCGGACGCTTGCCGCCCCAGAAGTCGGGACTCGGCGAGGAGGTCGGCAGGAACACCAAGCCTCTCGCTTGGTCGACGGACATCGGCGCCCAGACATTAGCGGCACCCGCTTCAATTCCATCAAGCAGGAGCGGGTCCCACGTCCACCGCGCTCGTCCGGTCCGCGCATCGAAGGCACGCACGCTACCGCGCGGTGCTCTGACGCGCACATTATCCGCGATGACGGAACCGACGATGACGACACCTCGTGCGACGACAGTTGGCGACGTAATCTGCATCTCGCCAGGCCACTCGAGCGGCATGCCAGGCTCAACTTTCACCTCGCCGCTGCTGCCAAAATCGGTGCAAGGCACGCCAGACGTCGCATCAAGGGCGATCACGCGCAGGTCGTTCGTGCCCATAAAGATGCGCGATCGGCAGGCGGCACCCGCGGAAGATTGTTCGTCCACCCAGTAAGCGACGCCACGGCAGTTGTAGCGATTGGCGGGGCGCTGGGTGGTGCTGACCTTCGGGTCGAACCGCCACTTCGCCATACCGGATCCTGGATCGAGCGCGATCACCTCGTTGAAAGGCGTGCAAAGGATGAGGCTGTTCTCGACGAAAAGCGGCGTTGCCTCGAACTTCGTCCTCGCCATCAATCTTGGATCGCGCCGAGCAAGGTCGCCTGTGTGGAACTCCCAGCTGCGAACGAGGCGGTCCACATTCGCCGGGGTTATCTGCTGCAGCGGCGAAAAGCGTGTACCGCCGCTATCGCCGCCCCAATGGTCCCAAGCAAAGGCCGGATTGGTGGAGAGGTGTCCCGGAGAACAGACGAGCAACAGCATCATCAACATGCGCGCAGCGTATCTGCCACTCGACCTTGTCAATGCGAGACGCAACAGCGGAGGTCGAGCGCAACGACCGTGCCCCATGGGGGTGCGTTGCAAGGTAGGCGATCGGGCCTGCGCGGGAGACCCGCCTTCAATGCATAGTGAACGACGTTTCAAGGACACGCACGGGACGGCAATGTATAATCGGCGCGCATTGTGCATCAACACACCGGCCATGTTTAGGTCTCGCATCGTCGAATGCCCGTTGTTAAGGCCCCCATCGAACAGGCGAACCAGGCGTCCGTCCATCCAGCTCGGGACGGATGGCGCTCTCCACGTGACAGATGGCGGAACTTGGGGCCGAGCGGCGATCGCGCCCGGTTCAACGGTGGGTGCGTTTCGAGCCGTGTGATCTATGTGGGGATGGCATTCATTGTCGCTGTCGCTTGTCTCGTGGAAACCTTCTCCCTGGCCCATGACATTGCCCGCCGAGGTGGGCCATACAATTTCT
>DATGCX010000180.1:0-2243 GCA_035311445.1 Xanthobacteraceae bacterium
TATTTCGGCACCCGACCCATCAGATAAAACTCCTCATTGGCTCGCATGCCGGTGAGGTGTGCCATCCGGTTCGAAAGCGCAAAGAGTGCCGTGATCGCGCCGATGTCCCAGATGTCGTCGTCGGAAAACCCGTGATTTGCCAGAGCGCCAAAATCGCCTTCGGAGATCAGATGCGCGTCGGTGCAGACCTTGACGGCAAAATCCAGCATGGCGCGCTGGCGCGGGGTGATGTCGGCTTTGCGGTAGTTCACCGCGATCTGGTCCGCAATCAGCGGGTTCCTGGTGCGGATGCGCAGGATCGCGCCATGCGCGATGACACAATATTCGCAATTGTTGGCGGCCGAGGTCGCAACAACGATCATCTCGCGCTCGGCCTTTGAGATGCCGCCCTCCTTCTCCATCAGCGCGTCATGATAGGCAAAAAAGGCCCGGAACTCGTCCGGCCGGTGGGCAAGCACGAGAAAGACGTTTGGGATAAATCCCGACTTCTCCTGTACGGCGAGGATACGGTTTCGGATGTCCTCGGGCATGTTGGCGAGATCCGGGACGGGAAAGCGGCTGATGGGAAGTGCGTCAGTCACGACTTTGGGGTCCTTTGGTTGCGTGTCGCAAATTGGCCAATGATGCGCCCGGTCAACGCTGCCGCCACAGCCGCGGCGAAACGGATCGGCGCCGAGCTGCGTATCCGCTGCCGGGCAGTTTTAGCCTTCGGGCTTTCACCGCCAGCACTGAGCAAGGCGAGGTCGCCGCATGCTCGCCCGATCCTCTAAAATATCGCATACCGAAAGGCCGCATGCTTTTAATCGAACCGCAAAAGGGACCGCCATGAACCAGCGCAAGATGCGTATCGGAATGTCGATCCGCGGCCATGGTTACCACCCGGCGGCCTGGCGCTATCCGGACGTTCCGGCCGACGGCACCTTGCGGGTCGAGCATTACGTGCGCAGCGCACAGACTGCCGAACGCGGCAAGCTCGATATGATTTTCTTCGCCGATGGCGCCGGAATTCGCCAGGGGGACAATCCGCCCGGCTCACTGGCTTGGACGGGTCGGGACATGATCGAGCTGGAACCGACAATGTTGCTGCCAGCGCTGGCCATTGTCACCAGCCACATCGGTCTGGTGACGACGGCATCCACCACCTACAACGAGCCCTACAATCTGGCGCGCAGATTCGCCACCCTGGATCTGATCAGCAAGGGGCGCGCCGGCTGGAACGTGGTCGCGTCATGGTCCGAGCACGAAGCCCAAAACTTCGGGCTGGAAACAACGCTGGATTATGACACGCGCTACGCCCGTTCGGCCGAGTTCGTCGACGTGGTCAAGGGCCTGTGGGACGGTTGGGATGACGGCGCGCTACTGCTCGACAAGGCGGGCGGCCGTTATTTCGATGAAGCAAAGATGCATGTGCTCAATCACCATGGGCGGTTCTTTAAGGTGCGCGGGCCTTTGAGTGTGGCCTGCATGCCGCAGGGCCATCCGGTAATCGTACAGGCCGGCGCCTCCGAACAAGGCCGGGAACTGGGCGCGGCAACCGCCGATGTCATCTACGCGATCAGCGGCTCGCTCGATGCCGCGCGCGCGTATTACGACGACGTGAAAGGGCGGATGGCGAAATACGGCCGCGAGCCGGACGAACTGAAGATCATGCCGGCGTTCTGTCCGGTTTTGGGACGCACGCGTGCGGAAGCACAGGCAAAGTTCGATCAGCTGCAGGAGCTGGTCGACCCGCTGGCCGGCCTTGGTTCGCTCTACAGCACCTTTGGTGATCTTTCAGGCTATCCGCTCGATGGTCCGGTGCCGGAGGATGCGATCGGCAAGCTAGGGATCCGCAGTATCAGCGCCCAACTCCGAGAGCGGGTGAGACAGGAAAAGCCGACTATTCGTGAATTATACCTCCGTTCCGGTATTACTGGCTCGGCCAGGATCGGTACGCCCACAGACATCGCCGACGCCATGCAGGAGTGGTTCGAGAACGGCACCTGTGACGGTTTCAACATTACACCGACGCATCTGCCGGGCGGGTGCGAGGACTTCGTGGAGCTGGTCGTGCCCGAGTTGCAGCGGCGCGGGCTGTTCCGTACCGAATATGAGGGCAAGACACTGCGCGAAAATCTCGGGCTCAAACGTCCGGTGAGCCGCTACGCTGCCGCAGGCTTGGACCGGAACTTGGACGCCGCCAAATAGAGCCCGCGGTCAAGCGACGACCAACTCCTTCAACCCTTCGCTGCGCCGTGGACGGG
>DATGCX010000181.1:0-42408 GCA_035311445.1 Xanthobacteraceae bacterium
GAACGGGCGTTTGGCATAGACGACCCAATCTGACTTCCAGAGCGGCGCCAGAAAGGCCGCGAAGGCCCGCGCATTCGCGAGCCGAGCGTGGTTGCCGAAGAATTGCAGTTGGCCGGCCTGGTGAGCGACGATGAGCTTCTCAACCTCGCCATTATCGCGAAGCGATTTAGTGCTATGGCCCACAGGAGAAAGTCTCGCACCGGTGCCGGACAGGTCCGCTTTCCTCGGGGCTGCGGCCATGACCCGTTCGGGCCCGCATGTCGACCGCGGCGAGCGCGCCCCATTCTCGTGCAGGCTCCAACCACATGACTAAGCTTTGCCTGCAATAGGTTTGGGCGATCGAATCGCGGCACTAGTCCGCCCGCTGCGCCGGCCGCTGTGCCCCTTGGAAGCAGTTCCAAGAATCCAGCGCTCCAGCGGACGGCCGCTCCGGCATCCGCAGCGCAGTTCCCCGCTCGCCTTGTGAATTCCCCTGCCCCGACCGACCAAATTCGCTGCCCGGGCAACATGAATTTCCTGCCCCGAATAAACCGGGAAACTGCACGCCTGCGGACAACGCCCTGGAATCGCCGGGCAGGACTACACGGGCATGCGCCCGAACGGCGCCGAATTTTCGAATATTCGCTGCCAAATTCCCTGCCGGCAGGGAATGCGCGCTTTGGGGCGACCTTCCCCGCAAGCGGGGAAACGTGAACATCGCGGCCAAACGCAGATGCCTTTATCGCTCGTGCGATCGGACTTGTGCTTGCGGTCAAGGCCGGCTTAACCTTCCACTATGCGCCGCCGCGCTGCGGCAAGGAGAGGCTCATCGAGGTCCGTTGCGAAAGGAAGCTTCATGCGTGCATTTTCGAAACCGTTGCGTCTGTCGACGCTTGCCGTCGTCGCGCTCGGCCTCGCTGGCAGTGCGGCGCAAGCGCAGGACTATCCCACCAAACCCGTGAAATGGGTGGTGCCTTATCCGCCCGGCGGCACGACCGATCTTTTGGCGCGGCTCATCGGCCAGTACCTGTCCGAGCACCTTGGCCAGCAGTTCGTGATCGACAATCGTCCGGGGGCCGGCAACAACATCGGCACCGAGGTGGTGGTCAATTCTCCGCCCGACGGCTATACGCTGCTCCTGGTCAATCCCGCCAACGGCATCAACGCGACGCTTTACAAGAGGCTTCCGTTCAACTTCCTGCGCGACATCGAGCCGGTCGCGGGAATTACCCGCGTGCCGAACGTGATGGAAGTCAATCCCAACTTCCCGGCCAAGACGGTCACGGAATTTATTGCTTACGGCAAGGCTAATCCCGGCAAGATCAACATGGCCTCGTCCGGCAACGGCACGTCGGTGCATCTGTCCGGCGAACTGTTCATGGCGATGACCGGCGTCAAGATGACCCATGTGCCATATCGCGGCTCCGCACCGGCGCTCACCGATCTCATCGCCGGCACCGTCGATGCGATGTTCGACAACATGCCGTCGTCGATCGAGTTCATCAAATCCGGCAAGCTGCGCGCGCTCGCGGTTACGACCGAGGTCCGCAACGAGGCGCTGCCGAACGTGCCGGTCGTCGCCGATACGGTACCGGGCTATGAGGCGAGCGCCTGGTTCGGCATCGGCGCGCCCAAAGGCACACCCGCAACCATCGTCGAAAAGATTAACAAGTCCGTCAACAGCGCCCTTGCGGATGACAAGATGAAGATGCGCCTCGCCGACCTCGGCGGCATTCCGATGGCCGGTACGCCAGCTGACTTCGGCAAGGTGATGGCGTCCGAAACCGCGAAATGGGAGAAGGCCGTCAAGTTCTCCGGCGCCTCGATCGAGTGAGGACCGCGGGCGTCCCGCCCGCCTCTTACTTGCAACATTAATCCGACAGCGGGCGAGACGCCCACGGTCCGCAGGACTCCCCATGACCCGCAAACGCCCGGAAGAGCTGCGCAGCCATCGCTGGTTCGGAGTCAACGACCTGCGTTCGTTCGGCCACCGCTCGCGCCTGCGTCAGTTCGGCTACGATTCCGACGATTGGGCCGGCAAGCCGGTGATCGGCATTATCAACACGTGGAGCGACATCAACGCGTGCCACGGTCATTTGCGGGCGCGGGCCGAGGACGTCAAGCGCGGCATCCTGCAGGCGGGCGGGTTGCCGATCGAACTGCCGGCGATGTCGCTTGCCGAGCCGATGGTGAAGCCGTCTACCATGCTCTATCGGAATTTTCTTGCGATGGAGACCGAGGAGTTGTTGCGTAGTCATCCGATCGATGGCGCCGTGCTGATGGGTGGTTGCGACAAGACCACGCCGGGCCTCGTGATGGGGGCGATCAGCATGGGGCTGCCGGCGGTCTACGTGCCGGCAGGCCCGTCATTACGCGGTAATTGGCGCGGACACACCCTGGGCTCGGGGTCGGACGCCTGGAAATACTGGGACGAAAAACGCGCCGGCAACATCACCGAGAAGGACTGGGCCGAGATCGAAGGCGGCATATCGCGCTCCTATGGCACCTGCATGGTGATGGGTACCGCCGCCACCATGATGGCGATCGCCGAAGCGCTGGGTCTGGCGCTGCCGGGCGCGTCGTCGATACCGGCCGTCGACTCCAGCCACATTCGCATGTGCGCGGCCGCCGGGCGCCGCATCGTCGACATGGTGTGGGAGGATGTGACGCCCGCTCGCATCCTCACGCCGGCATCGTTCGATAATGCCATCCGGGTTCATATGGCCATGGGCGGCTCGACCAACGCGATCATCCATCTCGTGGCCATGGCGCGCCGCGCCGGGATCGCGCTCAACATGCAGCGCTTCGACGATATTTCGCGCGAAATCCCGGTGCTCGCGAACGTGCGGCCCTCCGGCAAATACCTGATGGAGGATTTCTACTATGCGGGCGGCATCCGCGGCCTGATGGCGGAATTGCGCGACAGGCTCGATCTCACCTGCCTCACGGTAACCGGCAAGCCGCTGGGCGACGGCCTGGTCGGCGCCAAGGTGCATCTGCGCGACATTATCCATTCGCTCAACGATCCGATCTCGACCGCCGGCGCAACCGCGGTGTTGACCGGCAACCTGGCGCCACGCGGTTGCGTCATGAAACCTTCTGCCGCCGATCCGCGCCTGCTCAAGCATCGCGGACCGGCGCTCGCCTTCGAGGACTACAACCACATGGCCCGCGAGATCGAACGCGACGACCTCGATGTCACCCCGGACCACGTCATCGTGCTCAAGAATGCCGGTCCCAAGGGCGGTCCCGGCATGCCCGAGTGGGGCATGCTGCCGATCCCGAGAAAGCTCGTGAAGGCGGGTGTGCGCGACATGCTGCGCCTGTCGGACGCCCGCATGAGCGGCACCAGCTATGGTGCCTGCATTCTCCACGTAGCGCCGGAGAGCTATGTGGGCGGGCCGCTCGCTTTCGTGCGCACCGGCGATGAAATCGAAGTCGACGCCGATGCGCGGCGTATCCATCTGCACGTCTCGGAAGAGGAACTCGCCCGCCGGCGCGGTGCTTGGCAGCCGCCGGCGCCGCGCTATTCGCGTGGTTATGGGGCGATGTACTCGGCCCATATCGGGCAGGCCGACGAGGGTTGCGATTTCGATTTTCTGCTCGCGGGCGAAAGCACTCCGGAGCCGGAGATTCATTGAAAAGTTGCCGTAACCCCATCGCGCGAATTGCGCTAGGGTCGCGGGTAGAGCCGGAGATCCCGGAGGGGAATGCCGGCCGATACGGGAGGTGCGTCATGAAAATGTCTCGACGCGAGACCATGCAATTTTCCGCGACAGCGTTGGCTGGCCTGTCCCTTGCTGGGCTTAAGCCGGAGCAACTCATGGCTCAGGCGGCACAGCCGCAGCCTGACGGCCTGGTGGACACCCAGCTTCGGAATATCTCGACTCTGCCGCTCAAACCCGACGGTTCAGCGGTCGAGTACACGCCTCAGGAGGCGGGCGCGATTACGGGCGTGTTGTGGCGCACGAAGAACCAGACGCCTCCCGGCGAATATGACTTCCGCAAAATGAGGATCAAGGTTGACGCGCGCGGCACCACGAAGTTGTCCGGCACCTTGACGTTCGACGTTCTCGAAAAGCTGCCGCGGCATTCTTACGTGGTGCGGCTGCAATGCGGCGCGCCGATGCCGCGCGGCACCGTCAAGTGGACGGGCGTGCGGTTCTCCGATTTTGCCCAGGCGGTCGGTGCCCAGAGTTTCGCCCATTATGGCCGGCTGGTGGGCTCGGACGGATATTTCATCGACGAGGACATCACGACGCTGATGCACCCGCAGGTCGTCCTGGCGTGGCAGCTCAATGACGAGCCTATTCCGCCGCAGCACGGTGCGCCGCTGCGCCTGATCATCCCGTTCCGTTATGGCGCGCGCAGCCTCAAGGCCATTCAAGAGATCCAGTTCACCGCGACGTCATTCGCGCCTCCGAAGCCGTGGCCGACGTAACGGGGATAAGTCATCAGTTGTAGGGTGGGCAAAGCGAAGCGTGCCCACCTGGAGAGTGGCTGGTGGGCACGCTTCGCTTTGCCCACCCTACCGGTTATTACTGCAACCCGAACACCGCCACGAATGCCGAGGGCTGGTAGAGCACTGCGCCGCGCATCGCCGCCTCGCCGCCCGCCACCACCGCGACGTATTGCTTGCCGTCGACGCTGAATGTCATCGGCGGCGCCGTGATCGGCGTTCCGAGACTGAAGCTCCACACCTCGTTGATGGTGTCGGCATCGTAGGCGGAGAAACGACCGGTGGAATGCCCGGTGAAGACGAGGTCGCCATCGGTCGAGAGCATGCCGGATTGGTTGGGGACCGGATAGGTCGTCTTGCCAACGATTTTGCCGGTGCGCACGTCCAGTGCCCACAGGGCACCGTGCGCCGTGCCCCGACCCTGTTCCTGGCAGCACATGCGAAGTCCGACCCAGTCCTTCTTTTCGTCCATCGCGGTCCGTACGACCGTGCCGCCCGAGCAGCCTTCGGCGCCGGACACATAGGCGATCATGCGCCTGGCGTCGAAAGTCGGCGGAAAGAATGTTGGCGAGCCGCTGTACCACGGGCAAGCTTCCTGTCCGGGCTTGCCGCGCCGTTGGCCAATCCCGGCATAGCGCTGCACGTCGCTCGTCGGGTCGTAGTCGAGCGGTTTGCCGGTCTTGGGATCGATCCCCTCGGTCCATGTCACCTTTTCCTGGTACTGGTCGGCGCGCAGGAACTGGCCGCTGGCGCGGTCGAATGTGTAGTAGAAGCCGTTGCGGGAGAAATTCGCCACCACCTTGCGGGTCTCGCCGTTGATGGTCGTCTCATAGAGCATCTTTGGGCTCGGCGTGTCGAAGTCCCAGTGCTCGTTGGGTGTCTCCTGGAAGAACCACGCAATTTTGCCGCTATCGGCATCGACCGCCAGCGTGCTCGCCGTATAGAGGTTATCGCCGGGGCGATATTCGGGATCGAAAGTCGGGAAGGCGTCACCGGTGCCAAAATAGAGGAGATTGGTGGCGGGATCGTAGGAGGCGGTCTGCCACACGCTTGCGCCGCCGATGCGCCACGCATTGTGATTGTCCTTCCAGGTCTCCGAGCCGGGCTCGCCCGGAGCCGGGATCGTGAAGGTACGCCACACCAGCGCGCCGGTTTGAATATCGAAACCGCCGATCCAGCTCCGGGTGCCCAGCGAGCCGCCGGTCGATTCGCCCTGCACGAGGAGTTCGCGGCCGCCGGCAGTCTTGATGGCCAACGGCGCGCCGGAAAACGCCTGGGTTTTTGATGGGGTGCCGGTTTTCGGGTCCATAGGCGCCGCCGCCTGCACCTCCCAGACCACCTCGCCGGAATCCCGGTTGAGCGCTGTGATACGGGCATCATAGGTGGACAGGAATATATTGTTGCCGTACATGGCAAGGCCGCGAGTGGTCCGCGACACCCGGATTTTCGGATCGTACCGCCAAAGTGGGATCGCCTCCGTCCCGCTGCGTACGTCGAATTTCATCACGCGCGACCAAGTGTCGGTCACGTACATAAAGCCGTCGTCGACGAGTGGGGTCGATTCCTCCTTGCCACGCATGGTGCCGCCGGTGGAGCGCCCGCCAATCGAAAACGTATACTTGAGCTGGAGATCCTTGATCGTGTCGCGGTTGATCTCCTTGAGCGAGGAGTGGCGGGAGTTGTCGTAATCGTGATGGATCATAAGCCAGTTTTGCGGCTCGCTCGCCGCGTTCATCAATCGCTGCGGCGTCACGTCGGCTGCAATCGCCGGTATGGCGAGCGCTGCAAGGCCGATCGATGACAGGGCGGCACGCATTGCTCTGTCAGGCATTTCCTTCCTCCCAGCTTGTTGCGACTGGCGCGAATTCTTGTATGCGGTAGCGTTGAAATCGAGAGGCTCAGACTGCGCCGTTTTGGCATCACCCGCAAGGACACCACTTGCTCACGCCATTGCTGTATGCCGCGCCAATCCGCTTGGCGACGCTGCCGGCTTATGGCTCCGAATCTTATTAGACGCTTGTTTGGTTCCGGCTGTTGCCTCCCGGCTAAACGGGTGCGTTGGAAACCATAATCTCACGAGCATCAAGCAGCGAATTCATTGACCGCTATGCGGAGGCATGTTCTGCGGATAATATAGATCAATGGGGTACCTACGGCTTGGGAGCCGTATTCTGACTGGGGAGGTGACCAGTGACGATAAAAACCGATGTGGTGGCCTTGGCGCGCCTCATTCGCTATTCGGAGGAAGAGGCTGTGCGCCTGGGCGTGCCGGGCGTTGTGATCGAATGTCTCCGCATGGCGGGCATCGAACTGACCAACACCATTGAAAAGGGCAGATCGCCGGTAAGCGCCGAGGAGGCGGCGGCTCGGATGAATTGAGTAACAAGCATTGCATTTCGCGCCGTCTATGCCGCCGCCATGTCGGCGCCGCGCGTGGCTGACGGCCGCACCAACCGAACGATTAAGACAGGCCAATCGTTAGTCGATAGGCCGCGGTGGTTGGGTTCGCGGATGTCGAACGGTCGCTATGACTCCACATGACTCCGCCTCCGTCGGCCTTTTCGAGGAGCATTTCAGCGGCCGGACCACAAACTGAAGTTCGGGCTGCTTTTACTGTCCGGCTCGCCGCGGCTTAGCGCTGCCGAACCAGCAGGCCAGCGGAGGCGGCGCTGTTTTGTCTGATCTTATTTGCAGCAAAATTCAGTCGAATCGGTCCGAATCATTGTAGGATGTCCATGATTCTACCAAAAATTGTACCATTAATCTAACGTATTACGCCCTGAAATCAACGTAATGATAAATTTATCAACGTCCACGTTGAGTAAAATCAAAAATACGTCTAAGTAATAAGCGTTCGTCTCGGTGGTACACGTCGTCGAGTCGGCTTAAAGCTTGATCAAACCTGACCGTCAAAGAAAGTAGCGGTGTATTAATGCCTCATCCAATCGATGTGATCGTTGGAAAGCGTATTCGGTTGCGTCGGTTGCAACTGTCGCTTTCACAAACCGACCTTGGCCAAAAGCTCGGTGTCGCCTTTCAACAGGTGCAGAAATACGAAAAAGGTACCAATCGTGTGAGCTGTAGCCGGCTCTACGAAATTTCACAGATACTGGATGTACCGGTGACTTATTTCTTCTCTGCATCTGGTGACGCGGGCATCGAAGTCACGGTGGCGGAGCAGTTCGACGTGCCGGAACTTAAGGATGGATTCCGGCTCATGACCGCGTTCCGGCAGATCCAGAACAACGCTGTTCGAAAAAACGTCATTGCTCTGGTCGAGACTGTCGCCACGGCCTCAAAGGCTGACGCAAAATGACGAGCTTGTAACCAGACTGCCGTCGACCGCCGGCGTGGCTCGATCGGCGCATGCGGATGGGTGAGACTCAGACGTCCCGTGAGTCCGAAGATCGCTCTGCGCCTGTAGCAGGCGAGCGAAAAGGACAGCTCGGCCGGGCCGCGGTTCGGTATCGGAAAAGGCCGCGCACACGTCGGCGCAGGCGCGGTCGACGCGTCCGGCCGCAGCGGCATCGGCGCGCCGCAGCCGGACGGTGTGCCCCCGGCCGCAGCCGAATCGAAATCGAGGCACTCCCTCAGCACAATGGCGCGCACCAACCCTCGATATCGCCGCTCGCAGACAGTGACGGATCAGATGGCAGGTCGGCAGGCGAGCAGGTAAGAAACCTCGTGCGCATACGGAATGCTGCGCTCGGCGAGCGTCACGTTTGTATTCAGCGGAAATCATCCCAAATATGCTTCGTGATCCTGCTCATTTGGAGTGTGCCTCATCGCGCTATCGGCCGCCGCACAATTTTGTAGAGAACGCGAATGGGGGATTAGCGTTGTGCTGATTGTTGTCATTGACGTCGGGTAGGAAGTCTTTCGCGCATGACCGAAGACATTCCGTTCAACCGCGTTCTCAATCTCGTCCCGGGTGTCGTCGACCACGTTGCGCCGCGGGTGCGACGCATACTGGCCGACAATCCGAGTCCGTTCACGTTCAAAGGGACGCTCAGCTATGTCATCGGCCGCGGCAAGGTTGCGATCATTGATCCCGGGCCTGTCGATCCGCCTCACATCGCTGCGCTGCTAGATGCTGTGCGCGGGGAGACGGTGACGCACATCGTCATCACTCACACCCATCGCGATCATTCGCCGGGCGCCGCGCCCATCCGGGCCGCGACCGGCGCCCTCACTTATGGCGAGGGGCCGCACCGGCCATCGCGGCCATTATTCGTCGGCGAAACCAAGCGGCTCGACGCTGGTGGCGACGCCGATTTCGTGCCGGATCGTCTTATCGCGGACGGCGACTTGATCGAAGGCGATGGCTGGGTGCTGGAAGCGGTAGCGACACCGGGCCACACCGCAAACCATATGGCTTTCGCTCTCAAAGGAACAGACGTGTTGTTTTCCGGAGATCATGTGATGGGTTGGTCTACCTCGATCGTAGCGCCGCCCGATGGTTCAATGAGCGACTATATGGCCTCGCTCGACCGGCTCGCGGCCAGGCCTGAGAGGATCTATCTCGCCGGCCACGGCGACGTGATCCGCGACGCGCCTGACCTCGTCGCTCGGTATATTGCGCATCGCCGCGGCCGCGAGGCATCGATACTGCACCGTCTCGCCAAGGGCGAAACCAACATTCCGACGCTGGTACGCGCGATCTATATAGGGCTCGATCCGCGGCTGGCGGGCGCAGCCGCATTGTCGACCCTGGCCCATCTGGAAGATCTGACGACGCGAGGCCTGGTCGCCACCGACGGTGCGCCGTCGATTACCGGCCGCTATCGCTTGCCGCCCTGACCGGGCCTTGCCGAAGCTTTCAGGGCTGCCTTGTTTTGGCGCTCCTGTCGTTCGGGTTTTTCGGAGCTTGAGGAGTCGTCGATGTCATCGAGTAGCGCCAGCACGCGTGTTGCGTTGGCGCCGAAATCTGCCGTCCCGTAGCGCGACGCTGAGCGAATGTCGATTCTCGTGCCCTCGCGCGTCGCGCGGATTCGCACCACAACGTCATCGCGAAAGCCCATGATCGGCGTGCGAGCGATTGCCTCGATGTGACCCTCGCGATTGGACAATGGAGGTCGCGAATCAACGACGCGCCATTTGCGCTTGGTAATGACTGCTACGGCGCCGTCGAAGGCCGCCTTGGGGCTAACGGTGAGGAGCAGCGGCTCGATATCCGGCCACGCCTCCTTCTGCAGCTCGGCTGTGGCACGGCCAGGATAGGTGCTGCTGTTCGGCGGCCGCAGGCGGGCTACCACCTCGAAGCGTGGAGGATCAATCGGGTCGGTGGTGATGTCCTTGATGGCGGGCAATCGATATGCGGTATAGGCGAGGTAGCCCGGATAGCCGAGCAGTCCCACGCTGATCAGCACCGCCGAAACGGCCTGGGCAAAGCCCGGTCCGCCATTGTTCCACAGCGTGACGAACGACGCGAAAGCGAACAGGATCGCCAGAATGGCAAGCACCAGCGCAGCCCCGAACGTGACCAGCACAGGGACGATCTCCAACAGATCTGCTCGCTCGATAATGACGGATATTGCCGCCACCGCGAGTGAGAACACGGCGATCCGCCGGGCCCAGACGGCGAGCCGTGAGGGCGCTTCCTCCAAGGTACGCAGGCGGGACATGACCAAGGACATTGCGGATCATCCTCCGGCACAGATGTTCTTGAGCGCGTCCCATTCGGCCGGCGTCAACAGCGCCCTCATTGGTGATGGCCGGGCAATCCGCGCGATCGCGTCGGCGCGCTCCTGGGCTTGCGGGTGGTCGAGCAGAAAGTGAAAGGAGGTCGTTGCTCCCGGGTTACCGGAAATGCGTAACAGGATGGCGCCGAGTGCGTGCGGGTCACTGCCGACCTTGTACATCAGATTGGCGCCGAACTCATCAGCGGCGGCTTCCGCGGCGCGGGAATAGGCCGTCCGCAGTACTGTTCGTGCGGCGACGATCACCGCGCCGCCACCGGTGAAATCGCCGAGCAGCATGCCGAAAAGCAAGGACAGGCCGGCGGTCTCCAGCACCGCTTTGGTGCCATCGCGGTGGGCGACATGGCCGATCTCATGGCCGAGCACGACGGCAAGTTCGTCAACTGAATCTGCCCTGGTCAGCAGCCCGTCGAATACGTAGATATGGCCGCCCGGCAGCGTGATCGCGTTGGCATCAATACGCCGCACCACAACGGCCCGCAGCGGCAGCGATAATCCAGCGACCTCCTCCAGATGGGCGATTAGCTTTGTGAAGGCTGCGCGTGCGGCCACAGCCGATTGCGCGTCGCCGATGCCGCATTCGAATGACTTTCCGTCGGTCGAAGTGTCGAGCGCCCGCCGCACCTCCATATCGACGGCCGCACCGAGGCGCCTCTCAAGCGCGACCGGCAGGTGCGGGACGATCCTATCGGAAAGCAGCGGCACGCCCCAGATCGCGCTCGCAACCAAAGTTGCGATGGCGACGAGGCTGAAGGCCACGACCTTTATGCGGGTGCGCCGGTCGGTCAGGCCGGTTCGGTCGGTCGGCTTTAGGCGCCCGATCAGCGCTGCCGCCAACGTTGGATTATGGATTTCGAGCCGCGCCGCGGCGGTGGCATGAGCGAGGCCGATCCGCAGACCTCCCGCGGGTATCGCCACCGGAGCGATCTCGGCAAACCGCCATTGCGCAAGGACGGGACCGCTCAGGGCACTCACACGCACGGCGTCATCGCCGACTTCCACCGTGACCTCTTGGCGATCGCTGGTGCGGCCGTCGTAGAAGATGCCGGTTCCGTTTGTCGTCATACTCAACTGTTCAGACGCCGACGCCGAGCGCGTCAGCGAGACCTTCGCCCACCGCCGAAGATGTCGCCTCGCTGGCTTGCACGTGGTCAAGTGCGCCAAGATTTGAAATCAGCATCGCTTCCACAGCTACCTGCCACAGCCGCATTTTTACCACGACCTGATAGATGGTCGAGCATCCCAAAATGTAGATCACATAGGCGACGATTGCCGATCCTGCTGCAAAGACGTCATGCGGTAATGGCATACGGCTAAAATCGGCCTGGCCGCGCGACGCCATATAGCCGAAACCCAGGACAGCTCCGGCGACGATGGAAAACGCAATCGAGAACAGGAACACATAGAGCAGGTAGCGCAGATATGCATCGTAATAATCGCCCATACTCAGATCCGATGTGGCCAACGTGGTGCCGAGCCGCAACCCGCCGAGCCACCACCGCATCGTGATCGCCTGATAGGCCGGATAAAGGATGATCCCGAAGAACAATGACCCCGAAAAGCCGGTTATCAGCCTGGCAAGACCTAGGCCGATACGTTCATTGCTGCGCAGTGCGTCGAGGGCGCCCTCGGCGCTCCCGAGGTCCAAGGCGCGCCCCACGGCGGACCAGTCGATAGTAGACATGGCTCCGGCGATGCCGGCCGCCAGCGGTCCAACAATCAATACCCAAATCAGCAGACCGCGAACGAGCAGGCGCCACCCCGCGCCGGCAAATGTGCCGCTGACATTGCCGTAGAAGGTGTTGCGCATCTTGTATCGCTCGAGGTTTGCCACCATCCACGGATAGGCTAGCCCGAGGGTCACCAGCGTCGGAATCCACCACAGCATCGCGCGCACAGCGTAAAGAACCGGCGATCCGGTCTGATGGAAACGCAAGCCGCGAAACACAGTGCGCGTAAGTCGGTAGCGGCGGGCCCGATAAGCCGCATATTGCCCAAAGCCCGCCAGTACGACGATGGCGACAATGCCCGACAGCCGACTGACAAAACCGAATTCGAGCGACGCCAGAAAGAACAGTGCATAGACCGGAATCAGAATGCCGATCGCCATCAGAAAGCCGAGCAGCAGCTCCACCGCCGTGCCGGTGTATTCGAGGGTCTCGCCGTCGATTTCAGTGCTCGCCCACAGAAACCGCCGCATGTCGGTGAACAGCCAGAACCGGTAAATGCCCAGCGTGATCGCTTGGAGGGCGTTACCGCGGATCACCAGCCGCCAGTAATCGCCGCGATCACCAGCGAAGCGGAGCCGCACAACAGAGCGGGCAGGCGCGAGGGCCATTGGTTGCGCAGGATCGACCGCTGCGTCAATGCGATCAGCAAGTGTCATGCTTCACCGCTTTTTCGTGAATCAGCCGAGATCGGAGAGCGCAGAGACCACGACATCAGCCCGATTGGGCTTGCGCGTAACTAATGAGCCGAGGACACATGCATAAAGGCGATCGGAGTGCCGCGCAATAGGTGTGCTGAGCCCCTTCCTGGAGCGGATTTCGATTGCTTGGGCGTGCAGCCCGTTCCCTACGCCGTCGGAAGCCGGTAATCCTTAAAGCGCTCGCGCAGCGCCGTCTTCTGGATCTTGCCGGTCGCCGTGTGAGGGATTTCGTCCACGAACACCACATCGTCCGGTATCCACCAGCTGGCGACCTTGCCGCGTATATAAGCGAGCATATCCTCCTTGCTGAGGGACTCGCCTTTCTTCATCACCAGAACCAATAGCGGTCGCTCGTCCCATTTGGGATGACGAATGCCGATGACGGCGGCTTCGGCCACCTTGGGATGGCCGACCGCGAGATTTTCAAGATCGATCGAGGAGATCCACTCTCCGCCCGATTTGATCACGTCCTTGGAGCGGTCGACGATATGCATGTAGCCGCACGGGTCCATGGTGGACACGTCACCGGTATCGAAGAAGCCCTCGCTGTCGAGAATGTTGCTGTCATCCCTGTAGTAGGCCCGCGCCACCGCGGGCCCGCGCACCATGAGGCGACCGAACGATTTGCCGTCCCACGGCAACCGTCGGCCTGAATCGTCCTCGATTTTCATCTCGACCATGAAAGGCGGATGGCCTTGCTTGACCTGGATGTCGAGCTTGGCCTCGCCGGTGAGGGACGCGTATTCCGGCTTGAGCGTGCACAGCGAGCCGAGGGGTGACATTTCGGTCATCCCCCACGCATGGATGACTTCTATGCCGTAAACATCCTGGAATTTCTGCACCATCGCCCGCGGGCACGCGGAGCCGCCGATCACCACGCGTTTGAGATCGGGCAGCCTGCTGCCGGTAGCTTCGAGATGTTGCAGGAGCATGAGCCAGATCGTCGGCACAGCCGCGGTGCAGCTCACCTTGTGGGCGGTCAGCAATTCGTAAATCGACGCACCGTCGAGCTTCATGCCGGGCATCACCAAGCTGGCGCCCGCCATCGGGGCCGAGAATGCAATCGCCCAGCTGTTGGCGTGGAACAGCGGTACCACCGGCATTACGATATCGCGCGAGGATAGCCCGAATGCATCGGGACCGTTCGCGCACAATGCGAGAAGGAGGTTGGAGCGGTGCGAGTAGAGGACGCCCTTGGGATTTCCGGTGGTACCGGATGTATAGCACATGCCGGCGGCGGTATTCTCATCGAATGATTTCCAAGCAATATCGCCGTCTGCCTCCGCGATCCATGTCTCATAGGCTACTGCGTTGCGCAGCGTGGTAGGCGGCATATGGGCCGCGTCGGTCAACACGATGTAGCGCTCGATGGTCGGCAGTTTGTCGGCGAGCTTTTCCAGGAGCGGTACGAAGGTGAGGTCGACAAATACAAGGCGGTCCTCGGCGTGATTGATGATCCACACGATCTGGTCGCTGAACAGTCGCGGATTGACCGTGTGATAGATGGCGCCGATCCCGAGAATTCCGTACCACGTCTCGAGATGACGCCAGGTGTTCCAGGCAAGCGTCGCCACACGGTCGCCGAGCTTGATGCCCTCGCGTTCAAGGCGTTGGGCAACCTTGAGGGCACGGGCTCGAATCTCGGCGTAGTTCGTGGTGTGAATTGGTCCCTCGACCGAGCGTGAAACCACAGTGCGGGCGCCGTGATAGGTCGCCGCGTGGTCGATTACCCGATGGCAGAGAAGCGGCCAGTCCTGCATTAATCCAAGCATGTCGTTTCCCCCAACTGCGCCGGCCGTGCCTGCCGGAAGGCAGCCATCCTTTCCGGACGCTTGCATTCAGCCTAGCAACCCCCTCACCGCATGCAACGGCCGACCCTCGAAAGCCAGGCGCCAAGTGGCCGCGGGGAGAGCGTAGAGGGTAGGATGGGTTGACCGGAAGCGAAACCCATTAGCGTCAGGAGAACAGGAAAGGAGGATGCGGAGCAAAGCGATCGATTTCGATCACGCGCCGGCCGCGTCGCGCAAGCGCCGCAAGGGCTGCGCTGCCTATGACGCCGAGGCCGACGATTGCGACATCGAAGGAGGGCATCGCCATTCCCGACAAATCACATTTATGCTACCGGAACGGCACCAGAACGTTCGCCGTATTGCCCGCAATATTGCCGGCCATCCCCGCGTTTATCGACAGCTCGAAAGATCGCGAACCACGTGAAAGTCACCAGCGCAATAGCGGCTGCCGCCACCGTGATGGGCGCCACTCTCGCGTGCATCGCATTGTGCGACGACGCAGCTGCGCAATCCGAGGCTGGCGCGGCCCCGACTGTCTGCCAGATGCGTTTGTCACCCGATCGCGCCGTCTTCACGCCGCTTGGCGAACTCGGCAGTCCCGCCGGGTGCGGCGGGCCCGATGTCGTCTACCTGACACGGATCATCCTGGCGGATCGCACCGAAGTCACGCTTGAGCCGCCCGCCACGTTGCGTTGCGAGATGGCGGAGGCGGTCGTGTCCTTCGTACGTCAGGACTTGGCGCCGGCTGCCGCTGCGATGGGAGCGTCCCTGAGCGCAATCGAAAACTACGATTCCTACGATTGCCGTGGCCGCAATCGCGTTGCAGGCGCCAAATTGAGCGAGCACGGCCTTGCCAACGCGCTCGACATTCGCTCGATCCGGCTCAAGGATGGGCGCGTGATGCGGCCTGCCGATTCGGAAGCACCGAAAGGATTTCGGGTCGCCATGAAGGCTGCGAGTTGCAATCGCTTTACTACCGTGCTTGGCCCAGGCTCGGATGGTTATCACGAAGATCATATCCACATGGATCGCGCTGAACGTCGTGGCGGACACCGGCTGTGCCAATGGGATCTGCACGATGAGGCGCATTCCTACGCACTGCAGTCGTTCGTTGCGCCCTCCCGCGCGGGCGTCGCGGCCTTGCCGGTTCCGATTCCTCTCCCGCCGCCCCGGCCATTCATAGCCGGTGGCCGCGCCGTATACCTTCCAGCCGAAAGCCGCCCCTGATGAATGCGCTAAGCAATCTCGCGGTCCGCGACGTCGAAACCCTGGTTCATCCCTACACCAATCTGGCGACGTTCCGCGACCAAGGCCCGCTCATCATCGAGCGCGCCAAGGGCGTTTACGTCTACGACACCGAAGGCAAGGACTACATCGAGGGCATGGCAGGCCTGTGGTGCACGGCGCTCGGCTACGGCAACGAAGAACTGGTCGAGGTGGCCGCTGCGCAGATGCGCAAGCTCTCCTTCGCACATCTGTTCACCGGTCGCAGTCACGATCCGGCGATCGAGCTTGCCGAGAAGCTCAAGGAAATCGCGCCGATTCCGGTATCAAAGGTGTTCTTCTGCTGTTCCGGCTCCGAGGCCAACGACACTCAGATGAAGCTCGTTTGGTACCTGAACAACAGTCTCGGCCGGCCGAAGAAAAAGAAGATCGTGAGCCGTGAGCGCGCCTATCATGGCGTCACGGTCGCGGCGGCTTCGCTCACAGGCCTGCCGACGAACCATGCAGATTTCGACGTTCCGATCGCTGGTGTCGTTCACACCGATTGCCCGCATTACTACCGCAATGGCGCCGAGGGCGAGAGCGAGGAGGAATTCGCGACCCGGCTTGCCGCGCAACTTGAAGAATTGATCCTGCGGGAGGACCCGGAAACGGTCGCGGCTTTCATTGCCGAGCCCGTGATGGGCGCCGGCGGCGTGGTCGTGCCACCGCCGACTTATTTCGCGAAGGTCATGAAGGTATGTGAAAAGTACGATCTTCTGATGATCGCGGACGAAGTCATTACCGGCTTTGGTCGACTCGGCCGCATGTTCGGCAGCGAGGTCGTGGGCTATCGGCCGCACACGATTTCAATTGCCAAGGCGCTGTCCTCGGCCTATCTGCCGATTGCTGGCGTTCTGATGCCGGCGCGCATGTACGACGCTCTGGTCGACGAGAGCCGAAAGATCGGCACCTTCGGCCACGGATTCACTTATTCCGGCCATCCGGCGGCGGCGGCCGTCGCACTCAAGACGCTTGAAATCTTCGCCCGCGATCGCATCGTCGACAAAGTGGTAGCGTTGATACCGCAGTTCCGGGACTGGCTGAACCGGCTCGGCAAGCACCCGCTTGTGGGTGAGGCGCGCGGTCTTGGGCTCATCGGTGGGATCGAACTCGTGGCCGACAAGCGCACCAAACGCGCTTTCGATCCCAAGATCGGCGTCGGAGCGCGCTGCGTCGCTGCGGCCCAGGCCGAAGGCCTCATCGTACGCGCAATTGCGAGCGATACGATTTCACTGTGTCCGCCGCTCATCATTTCGGCGCAAGAGCTGGACTTATTATTCGAACGGCTGGGCCGTGCGCTCGACAGAACGCTCGCCTGGGCGAGCAGCGAGCGACTGGTGGCGACCGACTATTGATCGGCAAGCAACCGATCTGCGGTCACTGTTGTTGCGTCCCGCCGCCCAGCGCGACCTTGGCACTGAATGGTGAGTCACCATGGCCAGGCGCCAGAACCACGACCGGCGTGCCGACCTTTACCCGACTGTAAAGGTCGATGACGTTCTCGTTGGTCAGGCGGATACAACCCGATGAGATCGCCTGCCCGATGTATTCAGGCTGATTGGTCCCGTGGATCCGGTACAGCGTGTCCTTGCCGTTGGCGTAGAGGTACAGGGCGCGTGAGCCCATGGGGTTCTGCGGGCCACCCGGCACGCGTGCCGGGAACGGGCCGAGGCGCTGTTGCTCACCGGGAGTTGGGATCCAATCCGGCCACTCGGTCATGTTGCCGACCTTGGCGACGCCGGACCAGTTCTGCGCCTCCTCGCCCACCGTGACCCCGTAACGGATCGCCTTATGGTCCTGCTGGACAAAATAGAGATAGCGGTTATCGGTATCGACGACGATCGTCCCGGGCGCCTCTCGGCGGTGATAGTCCACAATGTGCCGTTGGAACGGCTCAGGAATGGTGGCCTGAGCGTAAGGCGCTCTGGCGAGCAATTCCTTGTCGCGGGGTTTGAGCGATGCCGTCGGCGCCGGCTCAAGTGTTGTCTGCATGCAGCCGCCGAGCAGCAATCCAACGCTAAGGAATACAAACTTCCAGGACGCCATCACCCGCCTCTCCGCCCTCGGACCACATGGTCAACCTATCACTCCTTAAAGGAATAATCGAATCTCGGTTTTAATTCCAGTTTTGCCGCGCCTTGACCATGATCAATGCGCAAATCTGTTGCAACCATGCACCACCTAACTTAACGCCTTGAAGTAATAAGTTTTTTACACAAATTTCACGTTGGAGATCGGCGGCATGGCGCAGGCAAAGAGGATCATGTACCGCCGGCACGACACGCGTAATGTGCCCGTTCTTGAGCGGTGCTCGCTAATTCATCCTCATTTCGTTTTGCGTGCACCGCTTCTATGACACCCCGATGACGCACGAATCGCTTGCCGACTTGACCGGATGCGGGCGATGCTATCGCCACGTCTGCCTCTTTCGAGGCGCGCCAGACTCTAAGGGTTTGGGATGCTGTCAGCAAACGTGCCTCGCGGCACCATCCTCGAACGCATCACCTGTAACGGCGAAGTGCCAGACCGCGCCGTGTGGATCGACCTCTACAGCCCGACCCAGGCGGAGGACAAGCTGGTCGAGCGCACACTCGGCATCGCGGTGCCGACGCGCGAGGAGATGCAGGAGATCGAGGTCACGAGCCGCCTGTATGTCGAGGGCGGCGCGCGTTACATGACGGCGACACTGATGTGTCAGTCTGACACCGACGTGCCCGGCACCACCCCCGTTACATTCATCTTGTCGGACCACCGCCTTGTGACCGTGCGGTACGACGAGCCCAAGCCCTTCACCATCGTGGGCGCTAAGCTGGCGCGCCTGTGTCCGGCGAATGTCACCGGCGAGGCCGTGCTGATGGATCTGCTCGACGCCGTAATCGACCGGGCCGCCGACATCCTGGAGAGGATCGGTAGCGATGTCGACGGCATATCCCACCAAATCCTGGAGTCCGAATACGGCGTGGGTCGCGGCCACAGTTTCAGGGAAATTCTCAAGTCGATCAGCCGCCGCGGCGACCATACGTCCAAAGCGCGCGAGAGCCTGGTCTCGATCGGACGCCTGATCCTTTATCTCGCCGCCGAGGCCGACAGCATGAAATGGGCCAAGGACCAGCGCGCCGCCCTCAAGGGCATGCAGCGCGACGTGCAGTCGTTGTCCGACCACGCTACCTATCTGTCGCAGAAGATCAGTTTCCTGCTGGACGCCATGCTGGGCGTGGTCAGTCTGGAGCAGAACAACATCATCAAGATTTTTTCGGTTGCGGCCGTCGTGTTCATGCCGCCGACACTGATCGCCTCAATCTACGGCATGAATTTCAAGCATATGCCCGAGCTCGAATTCGAGTTCGGTTATCCGCTCGCCATCGTGCTGATGCTGCTGGCGGCCGTGCTGCCGTACTTCTTCTTCAGGTGGATGAAGTGGTTGTAGGGGAGCACGGGTGTCCCGCCCGCACGCTCAGCGCAACGAACATTCGGGTGAGTTGCTTCAGGTCGAACCGGAGCTTTTGGTGACCTTGTTCCTCTTTGTGTCCCTAAGCTCGGACAAGAGCTTATGCTCAGCCAGAAATCGATAACATAGGTCCAGCTCGTCTCTGAGCACTCCAACCATTTTTTGAATAGTAGTCAGGCGTCTGGCTTCGCGTGTCGTTATGTCACCCTCGTTTATTCGAAGGTCAATTCGTTGCCGCGCATCACGCGCCAATGCACGCGGGCACTCATGATGGGTTTCGTGAGCGCTCAATTCATCGTACAGGTGGGGCTCTCCGTCACACATATTGCCCGCCATTGATATGCACCTCCGCCCCATTCACGTATGACGACATCTCGGTGCACAGCACGTAGATGATCTTCGCCACCTCGTCAGTGGTGCCCAGGCGCCGCAGCGGGATTTGCGCCACGATCTTGTCGGTACCGGGCGACAGAATCGCAGTGTCGATTTCGCCAGGAGCGATGGCATTGACGCGGATGCCGCGCGGGCCGAAGTCGGAGGCCATTTCGCGGGTGAGGGAGGCTAGCGCCGCCTTGGAGGTGGCGTATGCGGAGCCAGCGAAAGGGTGGACGTGGGAGCCCGCGATCGACGTGACGTTGACCACTGAGCCCTTCGCCGCATCAAGCTCCTCCACCAGACCGCGGGCCAGCATGATGGGTGCGAAGAAGTTCACCTGGAACACCTGCTGCCACATCGCGTAGGTGGTATCCATCGTCCCCAAGCGGCTGCCTCCGTTCCCCTTGGGGGAGATGCCGGCATTGTTGACCAGCGCATGCAACTCGCCGCCAAGCCGTCGCTTGATTTCCTCGATGGCACGGAGCGTGTCCTCAGGATCGGCGAGATCGACCTGGATGTGGTCCTCCGGTCCCATCGCCCATGGACAGTTTTCCGGGAATGCGTGGCGCGAGCAGGTGATGACACGCCATCCGGCGGCGGCAAAGCGCTTCACCGTGGCGTGGCCGATGCCGCGGCTGGCTCCGGTGAGAAGTAGCGTGCGGCGCGGCTGGTTCGAGGCGGCGGTGTTCGGCATGGCGTTGATCGGCTAACCCTTCTGCGATTCTGCCCGCATTATATAGGGGTCGTGTATTCCCGTCGTGATAGCGTGGCGTCGCGGATTATGTGTGGCCTAGCGGATGGTTTTGGAGCACGAGAGCCAGGGTGTCCCTTCTCCCCCGCCGTTTCCCTCGGGTCTTCGAGGCGGGGCTGCCCATTTGACGCAAGTATAGCTGATCTTCTTCTCCCTCCCCGTCTTCGGGGAGGGAGAAGGTGGGGCTCCTTCCACGGCACGACCATGCCTGTGAACCCACCCGGCTCGCTCCGCTCGCCACCCTCCTCGAAGACGGTGAGGGTAAAGAAAGTCGCTATGGGTAAAGCCGCGTTTTCGTCCACGCCGCCCCGGCATTGGCGCGGCGAAACTCGATGCGATCGTGCAGCCGGTATGGCCGGTCGTGCCAGAACTCCATTATGGTGGGCATCACCCGGTAGCCGATCCAGAATGGTGGGCGCGGGACGGGCCCGAGGGCAAATTTGGCGGCATTGAGCGCGATCGCCTTTTCGAACGCGAGGCGGCTTTCGAGCGGGCTCGACTGCCTGCTGGCCCAGGCGCCAATCTGGGAGGAGCGCGGGCGGCTGGCGAAATAGGCGTCGGCTTCGTCGTTGCTCACCGTTGTGACGGTGCCGCGCACGCGGACTTGGCGGCGCAGCGATTTCCAGTGAAAGGCGAGGGCCGCCTTGTCATTTGCGGCGAGCTCCCGGCCCTTTTGGCTCGCCTCGTTGGAATAAAACACAAACCCTCGCTCGTCGAAGCCCTTGAGCAGCACCATGCGTACATTGGGCAGTCCGTCGGCGCCCACGGTGGCGAGCGCCATCGCGTCCGGGTCGTTGGGCTCGGCCTTTCTGGCATCCTCGAACCAGGCGGCAAACAGGCGCAACGGCTCTTCGGCTTCGGTGAAATCACCACTCTTTAACCAGGCCAGGTGTTCAATTGGAACGGTATCGGACATCGACGGGGGTTCCTGGTGACCGGTCATGTGCCGGGGCCTACGTATCGCGTTTCGTATCGTGGGTCCGGTTATAGTGCATGTGCTGTATCGCGCCTATGGTGGGCGTTCCCGCGGGTTTTGCGGCGGCGACACGCCGTGCGATGGTCCCGACCGTGCTGCATATCGGGTTGGCATCGGGCCGTCTGCGTCGCGGTCATTGTGCTTTTCACCGAGGGTTGCAGCATGCCGACCCGACTCGGGTTCTTTGGCCCGGACGACAGGAGCGATTCCATCAAATCGATTTCGGCACAGAACGCGATGATATTTTCGAATGCCGATCTCGCGGTCGCCAGCGCCGTTACCACAGCGCTCCTGGAACAAGACGGCGCCAGCGGGCCGTGGGAGAATCCGCTCACCGGCGCCCACGGCACCGTCACGCCGGTCGCCACCGCCTACCGGGATAATGGCATCGAGTGCCACGACTTCCTCGCCAGTTATGTGCGCGAAAAAGCGGAAGCCTGGATGCAGGGCGAGGCCTGCCGCAACGGCTTCGGCCGCTGGGAAGTGCGCAACTTCAAGCCGTGGCGGCAGTAGGCGTCTGCTTTTTGGCATTGTCCGCACCTTCCTTCCGGCCGTGTGAGAAGGTAAGACCGGAATGGCCGCAAACAACGGCCAAACCTACGTGGTTGCGTTGCAAAAACGGCGCTTTGCCCCCACATTGAGGCCGAACAGCCGGTGCTGTATGCCGGTTTCCAAGCGGAGAAATCAACGATGCGCGACCCCTATGAGGTATTGGGGGTAAAAAAGAATGCGGATGCGGCGGCAATCAAGAGCGCGTATCGCAAGCTCGCCAAGAAGCTGCACCCTGACGCCAACAAGAACGACCCCAAGGCAGCCCAGCGCTTCGCCGAGGTCAACGCGGCCTACGAAATCCTCGGCGAGGAGGACAAGCGCAAAGCGTTCGACCGCGGCGAGATCGACGCCGAAGGCAAGCCCAAGTTTCGCGGCTTCGAGGGCTTCGGCCCCAAGGGCGATTTCGGTCGCGATTTCGGGCGGGGTGGTGCGGATTTCAATTTTGAGCATTTTTCATTCGGGCCGGAGGGCGTACGGCGTTCAAGCGGGCCGGGCGGTTTCTCCAATTTGGATGATTTGCTCAGTGGCGTTTTCGGCGGCTTTGCGAACGCGCCACGCGGTCGCGGGCGGGCGCGCGGTTTCGCTCCGGAGGAATCCGGCGGCCGCGACGTGACGGCAGAGGTGACGATCTCGCTTGCCGAGGCCGCCAAGGGGGGGACCCGGCGCGTGCACCTGCCAACCGGCAAAGAGGTGGACGTCAAGGTCCCTGCCGGGCTTGCAGAGGGCAAGCAGATTCGCCTCAAAGGTCAGGGCCTGCCGGGTCCTGGCGGGGTGGGTGATGTTCTGATCACCATCAGGGTGGCGCCGCACCCCTATTTCGTGCGCGACGGCGACAATCTGCGTGTCGATGTACCGATCACCTTGTACGAGGCTGTGCTCGGCGGCAAGGTGCGGGTACCAACGCTGAACGGGGCCGTCGAACTCAATGTGCCGGCCGGTACCAGCAGCGGGCGAACCTTCCGGATCAGTGGCAAGGGCATGCCGGCCGAAGGCAAGGCCGGCGATCTATACGCCACCGTGCGCATCGCACTCCCTGAGAAGGGCGACCGCGACCTTGAGGAATTGATGCGCAAGTGGCGCCATGACAACCCCTACGATCCGCGCAAGGATTTGAAGTAAGGAAGGGGATTTTCCCGAGACATTCAATTCGCGGGGCCGGTAGTCTCCTGCAGCCACGGCTCGACAGGTCTCCGCGGGGGGGAGAACGTCCCAGGGCTAAACCCTTTCCGCGAGCGGGCGAGGGCCAAGCAGGGCGGGTTAGCGGGCCTCTCTACAAGTCTGAGCGGCGTGAAGCCCCTCACGCTGACTGCCCTTCCAGCGCCCGCAAGCGGGGGGAGCGGCGCGCCGCCTTGTGGCTCCTTAAGCCCTATGCCATAGGAGGCCGCCGGCCGGGACCGGCGTGATGAGGACCTTATGCCGGAAACCGCGGGGCTGATGGCGGGCAAGCGCGGCCTGATCCTGGGCGTTGCCAACAACCGATCGATCGCGTGGGGCATTGCGCAATCGGCGCGCGCGCATGGGGCGGAACTCGCCTTCACGTATCAGGGCGCCCCCCTGAAGAAGCGGGTGGAGCCGCTTGCCGCCGAGGTTGGGGGCATCGTGGTCGGTCATTGCGACGTTACCGACCCGGCGTCGATCGATGCGGTGTTCGCCACTACTACGGCTAAGTGGGGGTCGATAGATTTCGTCGTCCATGCCATCGCGTTTTCCGACCGCGCCCAGCTCAGCGGCCGCTATATCGAGACCACGCAGGATAATTTTATCAACACCATGGTGATCAGCTGCTATTCGTTCACTGCGATTGCGCAGCGTGCCGAGAAGCTGATGCCCGACGGCGGCGCCATGCTTACGCTCACCTATTATGGCGCTGAGAAATGGATGCCCCATTACAACGTGATGGGCATCGCGAAGGCGGGCCTCGAAGCCTCGGTACGCTATCTAGCAGCCGATCTCGGCGCCAAGAAAATTCGTGTCAACGCCATTTCGGCGGGGCCGATCAAGACGCTGGCCGCGGCAGGCATCGGGGATTTCCGCTACATCCTGTCGTGGAACGAGCACAACTCACCGCTACGCCGGAATATCACGGCGGAAGAGGTCGGGGACACCGCGGTTTATCTGCTGTCCGACCTGTCGCGCGGCGTTACTGGGGAAGTCCATCATGTGGACGCAGGCTATCACATCGTCGGCATGAAGCATCCTGACGCGCCCGATATCACGGTCCGCCGTGATTGAGCGGGCGCCGCAGCCTTGTGAGCTTCCCCCTTTTCTATTTCGTTCGCCACGGCGAGACCGACTGGAACGCCGAGCGCCGGTTGCAGGGCCAACTCGATGTTCCGCTCAACGGCGTCGGCCGCCGGCAATCGGCGCATTGCGGCAGCACGCTGCGTGGTCTCATCGCCGCCCGCCACAGGGCGCCGGCCGACTTCGCCTTCGTCGCGAGCCCGCTGTCGCGAGCCCGCGAGACCATGGAAATTCTGCGCGACACGCTTGGGCTGACGCGCGAGGGCTACGTTATCGACCCGCGCCTCGTCGAGCTGTCGTACGGACGTTGGGAGGGGTTGACCTATGAGGAGGTGCAGGCGCTCGACCGCTCGGCGCTTGCAGTGCGCGAGCGCAACAAGTGGAATTTCGCGATCCCCGGGGGTGAGAGCTACGCGGAGCTCCTGGCGCGAGTGCGCGATTGGCAGGCGGAGCTCACAACCGAGACCATCATGGCAGCCCATGGCGGAGTTGCGCGTACGCTTATGGTGCTGTTCGGAGTGCGGGCGCCCGAAGACGCGACCCAAGGCGAAGTTCTCCAGGGCGTGGTGTATGAGTTCGCCCCCGGGGTGATGAAGCTGCACGGGTGATTGGGGGACATCAGGTCGTAGCGTTAGATAGCAAAAACACAGGTTCCGGTTTGGCGAATTCCCCGAGATCAGGCGATTTTGCCCACCCTGCCCACTTGCCAAAAAGCGTGCGATTTTGCCCACCCTGCTGGTTCACGTGGTGTAGCATAACGGAAACGCGTTGCGCTGCGGGAGGCACAGGATGCATCTTCGCCTGATCTCATCGCTTCTTCTTCTAAGTGCTTCGGGGATGCCTGTCGCGGCCGAGGAGCCGGCACCATTCCTGCAGGGCGGCTCCTATGAGGTCGCTTATCGTCTGGAGCTGCCGCACGTCGAACGATGGGCCATCGACAAGACGACGACGATTTGTGTTTCGGAGTGGAAAGGTCCGGCAATGCCGGTTCTGAGCGACAACAACCCGTTTGGGCAATGTGCCGCCATCAACATTCAGCAGGACGGCCCGTCACTAAACTATGACATCAGATGCTCGGGCCGGGATGCCGCGAAGGCCCACGCGACCTACACTCTGTCATCCGGCGACTTCAAAGGGCGGATTGCCATGGTCATGGGCGCGAAGAACATGACCATGACCGAGGTACAGACCGGACGGCGCCTCGGCAGCTGCGATCTCACTCGCGCGTCCCGAGACTGATCTCCTTGTAAAGGCGCTGGTCATAGAGATTGGCCCGCCAGGCGCGGCCGCCCTGGGCCGTGGCGGCGCGGAACTGCAGTGTATGAGCGGCTGTCTCGTGGCTGTCGAAAGCCTTCGCGTCCGTCCATGCGGCCACAATCTCATAATGGTTGATGCGTGGCGGCGGCTGCCGGTAGACGTCGTAGCGCACCGTACCCGCTTCCTTCTGGCTGGACTCGGCCAGTGCCTTGACCATGGGCACGGCGGCCGTCGCGATGGCGGGATCACCGCCCAGGAAATCCACGTGCTCCACCATGTAGAGCGCGCCCGCAGGTACAGGCTGCGCTGGCGCGTTGGCAAAGGGTTGCAGCATGTGGCGATCCGGAGGGCTGTTGCGGATCGGCTTGAGCGCGCCCTCGAAATCCGCCTTCGCAGCCCCTTTGTCGTGGGCCTCGAAGGCGGACTGATCCTTCCATCCTTCCATGATGACGAAGCGATTGGGCCGGCTAGTCTCCTGCAAAACCGTGAACTCCAAATTCGCGGCTTCGCGGCGGCTCAGTTCGCGATATTTCCTGATAAGTTCGACGCCCTGCGACACTGCGCTGGCCCCAACGTCGAGATAAGTCACAGCATAGACCGCATCGGCGCTTTGGGCCTTTGCGCCGGGTGCGACCGCGATGGCGGCGGCGACCATGAGAGCGCCGGCCGCATCACAGCGGCCGAACGCAGCGAATAAACGCCCCGATGGCAGCGTCAAGGAACGCATGGGTCCTCCCCGATGAGTCGGCGATCAGTTGATCGGCACGTACAGGCGATCGTCGAACGGTGAGCCGAGCAGCGGCCCCACTGTATCGCGGAACTGCCGGGCATAGGCGGATTCTTCATAGGCATCGAACGCCTTGCGGTTCTGCCAGGCGGCGAGGAACGTGGTGTGGCTTTGCGGCGGCTTGACCGATCTCACCACATCGAAGCGAAGATTGCCTTCGCCCTTGCGCGCCGCTTCGGCCACCGACTTCGCGGCCGCTAATGTCGGCTCGATGCCGGGTGGAAATACGTCGAGATGCAACTGCATGTAGATCGTATCGGCTCCCGATGCCGGCCGGGACGGCCCGACCGTGACAACGTAGTAGTCGCGGCGGTCGTAGGGGGCTCCGGCAATGGCCTTGAGCTTGTCGCGGAATTCCGCCGTGTGGCCGGCCTTTTCGTTGGCATCGTAAGCGGACTGGTCTTTCCAGCCTTCATAGATCACGAAGCGATTGGGCCAGCCCACCTCCTGAAGCAGCGTGACACCCATGTTGCCGGCCTGCCTGAGCGTGCCATCGCGGTATTGCCGCAGCAGCGCCACACCCTGGCTTACGGCACTCGGGGCGACATCAAGTGCCGTGACCCCATAAATGGTGTCGCCGCCGGCCTGCGCGGCCGAATGGCCAGGGATGCCGACCGTCAAAGCCAGGCACAGCAAGCACCCGACAGCCGGCTCGAACAGCAAGGCAGCGCGTTTGAGAATGGAAATCATGCTCCCTCCATGGCCATGCGTGGGCGCCCATCGCCCCAGGAGAATTCTTAACACTTCGCTTCAGGGCAACACCATGGAGGATACGTGAATTCGCGCACGGGGTCATCCGGGCATGATGGCACCGAGCATGGCGACTCTCATTCTATCCACGCTCCCGATCGCTCTCTACGGCGGAATGACGTCGACCACGCGCATTGTCGTCGGGTCGACCAACACGACCTGATTCTGCGCCACGGTGTACTTGACGCCCTTCGCCTCAGGCGCCGTCGCCAGCGCGTCGTCAGGCAGAAAGTGAAGTTCGGTCGCGGGCGGCACCGGTGCGCCGACCACTGCCGGAACATTTCCTGGCGCTTTAACCTTTCCTTCGGTCGGTCGCACCGCCTTGGAGATAGCTGTCTTCTGTTCAGGTGTAAGCTCAAGGTGCGCGGCCGGAGCAACGGCACCTCTGCGCGGATCAATGCCCGGCGATCCGTTTCCAGGGTTCGGTGATAGCTGCGCGGACGCTTGTCCGAGCGTCGCAAACAGCACAATTCCAATCAATCCAGTGCGAGCACAAGTCATTCTTGGATTCACCCTTCTGCGTATCAACCTCGGATTCAGCTTCTGCGTGTTTTGAAAAACGCAGCGCATCGTCCGGGGTTCCCTTTTGCGTGTTTTCGGACCGCTCGCGCTCTCTTGCCGCCGACCAAAAAGGCCTGTTTGGCGGCGCTTCAAGTGGTGGTTTGACTAGCGGACAGAACCCATCGTCCGCTCGGACGTTAAGAGGCAAAGCTAAAACGGGAGACAAGCATGATCCTCAGTCATAAGTTACGGCTGGCCGGCATGGCCTTGCTGCTGCTGTCCGCATCGTCCTACGCCGGCTGGCCAGCCGTTACGCCATTCACCGCCATGGCGGGAAGCTGGTCTGGTGGCGGCACCCTGACGATGGCTAGCGGCATGCAGGAACCGTTGCGCTGCCGGGCGCAATACGGCGTCATCAGTGACCGTAATGACCTGCAGCTGAACATCCGCTGTGCGAGCCCAAGCTACAATTTCGACTTGGCCGGCCGAGCCGAATACCAGGACGGGGTCATCTCCGGATCGTGGAGTGAAGCCACTCGCAACGCCAGCGGGACCATTTCCGGGCGAGCCAGCGGCAATCACATCCAGGTTGCTGCCCGCGGCAATAGCTTCTCCGCCAGTTTGTCGCTGATGACCCGCGGGCGCTACCAGACAGTGGAGATCCAGCCGCAAGGGACCGATGTCACCAACGTTTCGATTGCGCTGAATAGAAGATGACTTTGCAAGCCCGTACTGGTTCCAATTTACCGGAACGCGCTCTACTCTGCTCCATATCGGCTGGCAACGTTTGCCGGCGATATGGAGAGTCGGCTATGCCAACGCAGGTCCTCAACTGCCTCGAAGAAACGGGCAGCATTTCCGGTCTATCGCGCCGTGGCTTTCTGGTGGCCGCGGGCACGGGCGGCGTAGCGCTTGCGTCAGGCGCCGCACGCGCCGCCATCGTGCGCACCGACATCGCGAGCCTTCCGCCCTATGGCAATGGCACGCTGCTAGCGGGCATCCGTTCCCGCGCGGTCGCAAACGTCAACGGCCTGACGGTGCACATGCTGGAGGCTGGCTTCGACGAGCCAGGCCGGCCCGCCGTGCTGCTGCTGCACGGCTTCCCGGAACTTGCCTACAGCTGGCGCAAGGTGATGCTGCCGCTAGCGACGGCCGGTTATCACGTCATCGCTCCTGACCAGCGCGGCTACGGCCGAACCGCCGGTTGGGACGATTCCTATGATGCCGACCCCGATCCCTTCCGCACGCTGAACATGGTGCGGGACGCCATCGGGCTTGTGTATGCGCTCGGCTACCGGTCCGTGGCCGCCGTGGTGGGACACGATGCCGGCGCCCCGGTGGCGTCGTGGTCCGCGCTCATCCGACCCGATATCTTCCGCTCGCTGGCGCTGATGAGTTCACCGTTCGCGGGCGCACCGAGCCTGCCGTTCAACAGCGCCAACGGCGCTCCACCACCGCGCCCGGCCTCGACCGATGACGAACTCGACGCCGAGCTGGCAAAGCTCGACCGCCCACGCAAATATTACCAGAACCATCAGCGTACCCGCGGCGCCAATGATGACATGCTGCATGCCCCGCAGGGCCTGCATGCCTTCTTCCGCGCCTACTACCACTACAAGAGCGCCGATTGGAAAGGAAATAAGCCGTTCCCGCTCAAGGCGCGCACGGCCGAAGAAATGGCTAAGATTCCCACTTACTATGTGATGGACAAGGACAAGAGCATGGCCGAGACGGTCGCGGCCGAAATGCCCTCCGCGGCCGAGATCGCGGCGTGCAAATGGCTGACCGACGCCGAGGTCGGCGTCTACGTCACGGAATACAGCAGGACCGGTTTCACCGGCGCCCTGCAAGGCTATCGGGTCCGGCGCGGCAGCGACCCCAAGACGATCGCGGAATTGCAGACGTTCTCGGGCCGCACCGTCGACGTGCCATCGATCTTCATCGCAGGGAAGAGCGACTGGGGCGTCTATCAGACACCGGGCGTCGTAGAAAGCATGCAGACCAGCGCCTGCACGCGCATGGTGGGCTTTCATCTCCTGGATGGGGCGGGACACTGGGTGCAGCAGGAACAGCCCGAGCAGGTGAACAAGCTGCTCATTGCGTTCCTGCAGGAACAGCGTCAGGCCGCGGGCACGCCCTGAGGCAAGGCAAACGCGTTTGACGCGCCTTTACCTTTCCCCCGCAAGCGGGGAGAGGTCGGCGCGCTCTTGCGCGCCGGGTGAGGGGTCTGGCCCCAAGTCTGAGCGTGAGGGCACGCCCCCTCACCCCGACCCTCTCCCAACAAGCGGGGAGAGGGAGAAGAGGAATCACTTCACGGAGCCGCCGGCGTCGGCGATCTGCGCGTTTTCGATGTGATAAAGCATGAACCGTTCACCACGGAAAATCGGGGTCAGGCGCGCAGGATCGGGATTTTCATGACGGCCGTTGGTGAACAGCACATAGAGATAATCGTAATCTGAAGTCCAGCGCCGCCAATAATCCTCTGCATTCGCATTCGCATGCACCACGCGCACCAGATTGTCGACAGTCGGCGGGCTACCGTCCTGAGTGTCAACGCGATCGCGATAATCGGCGCGGACATGCAAAATCTGCTTGCCGGTAACCGTAAACACCGTCGTTACCAGGGCAGAGCGCTCGATCACGGCGAGGCACGCAGCGTGCACGAGACCGAGATTGCGCACATCGTCGCCGCCGTCGGGATCCGCGTAGGCGACCACCACCTTGCCGCCACGATCGATCAGCTCAATGGATTCGCGAAAGGAAGCAGTGCCCGGTGACAGCTCCCTCCAAACGGTCTGCACCTCCAGCACTCGTCCGGCGAGAAGCAGAACCAGGACCGCCACCACGCCCTGCCGCGCAAACGCGTAGTGCAGACCGAGAGGGCGAAGGTCGAGTTGCGCACAGGCGATCAACATGAAAATAAGCGAGATCGGCAAGCGCTGATCCGCCATGTAGGTGTCGAAGATGACGCGCGGCATTGCCACGTAGACCGTGGTGCCGACCGCGAGCAGCACAAATCCGAAAACGTGGAACTTGAGAGCGCGGTGGTAAAGCGCAAAACCAGCCACGATCGCTACAATCGCGGCGAGCAGTGCAGCCACCGCATTGGAGTAAACATCGACGGCATAGATCAGCCCGTCGATCTTGCCCGCCAACTCCCAGCTGATGTCACCGCGCAGTCCCCACGTCGGGCTCATCATCAATAACGGCAGCACCGGCAGGAACGGCAGACCGGTGGCGACGAAATCGAACAGCCGCGCAGGCAGCGTGCGAGCCGCTGGATGCTTGTCGCCCCCTCCAGCGGGCGAGGGGAGGGAGGGCGAAAGCCACAGCCGGTAGAGCTCGAACGCCAGCAGGCCAAGACCGTAGGTGCCGAGTGCAAACAGGTGACAGAAAAACAATGCCGTGACGAACAGCATCGACACTATCAAACGCAGCAGCAGACGGTGGTCGCGCAAGGCGATCCAGGCCACCAGCGCCCACAGCGAAAGCCCGATGCCGCTGACATAGTTCATGGTGCCGACGAGAAAAACGTAATTGTAGAGCAGTGGAAACGCCGCCAGCGGAAGCACCGACCAACGTCCATAAAGCTGCCGGTTGAGCGCAAACGTACCGGACAAAATCAGCACGAAGCTCGCGATCGTATAGGCTTGCCCCGCCGCATAGATGCTCATCACCCGCACCAGGACGGGCAGGATCATATCCATCATCAGGTTGGGGATAACTTGCCAGTCCACCTGGTAGAAACGGGCGAGATTGGAATCCCCGGCGATTGCCGCGATAACGTGCATACGCGAGAGATGATTGATGTAATCCGAAAGTGGCGGCAGCGGATGCAGCAGAATCGGAATTGCCGTAATGCCGACAAACAGAACGAACAGCGCAGCAATCTGCCGATTGGAAAAATCAAAGGTTTGCGGCTTTCCGCCCCTGGCGAGTTTGTGTGCAAACCTCGGCGAGCGCACCGCCGAATCCGGCCTCAATGCACCGACCTCAAACGTATCAAAAGAATGAGTGTCAAATGCATGAGCGTTAAAGGAATGCGTATCAAAGGAATGCGCGTACTCGACCATCGGCGGCTGATATCCAATGAAAAGCAGGCCCGCGCCCCCACGGGGTCAAGGAAACGACCGGACCGATTTTGAAGAAAATTCCCCCCGCGACAGCGCGCCGCATAAATGCCCGATCCAAGGTGAACACAGGATGAATGGCGCTGCCAGGAATGGCAGATCCATGCATCTGACATGCGTTCAGCTTGTCATGATCGCGCCCTGAGTCATGATCGCGCCTGAACGGAGCGGCGATGTCTGGTTCGGCAATGTCTGATTTGGAACGAAACAAACAGAATGTCGTGGCTTTCTATGACTTGGCGTTCAATCATTGCCAGCCGCGGGATGCGGTCGCGCGCTACACCGGCGCCACTTACATCCAGCACAATCCCGGTGTTGGCGACGGAAAGCAGGCATTCATAGATTATTTCGAACGCATGGCGCGCGAATACCCGGGCAAACGAGTCGAGTTCATACGGGTCATCGCCGAAGCAAATTATGTGGTTCTTCATTGTCGGCAAGTGTGGCCCGGTGAACACACCTGGGCAGGTATCGACATCTTCCGAGTGGACGACAATGGAAAGATCGTCGAGCACTGGGATGTGCTGCAGATCGCCCCGGAAGAGGCGGCCAATCCCAATGGGATGTTCTAGCCATGTGCTTCATCAAAATTGAGGGGAAGCGCATTGCGTAGGGGCGGGCCTTGTGCCCGCCCTCGCGCTGCCGCAGGCTGTGGCCTGCCGGGCGGCCACAAGGGCCGCCCCTACAATGGCGAATGTCTTGCAGACCTTCAATTCAGTTGACGCGCCCGGAACACCCGGACGGCATTTCGGTCACTGTAAATCATAAGCCGATGTCGACGCCGGACTTGTCCCGGCGACCGCGAACGTTACGGCACTCAGTGAATTAATCGGGGTGGCCGGGACAAGCACGGCCACGACTCGCGGTGACGCTGCCTCATTCGTGCTCTCGGTTGGTCAAACCTCCAAATCTTCAGGTTGCGATACTTTTCTGTCTGGGGTTGAATACATCATCTCTGCCTCAGGTCGCGCCTCAATGCTTCGTTAGTATGAGGAGCCGCAGCATATGTCCGATAGCAGCCGCGACTGCGTCGGCGTGGGCCGGTGCCGCTCCGGCTCCGGGCTACTGCTGGTACTAGGCCGACGCCAGCCAGCATCAGGGCTTCCGGGAAGTCTGTCCTTGAGAAATCGAGCCGCGGAGCGCCAGCCCATATGTCAGCTCGACATTGGCCTTTCACTTCGCCGCGCAAATGACATTCGCGAGTCTCAGCCGTTCCTGACTCTTAGCGGTTTGGGCGGGTCGTGAAGGAGCATCCGCCTGTCCAAACCCAACGTCCACGAGCCACGTCGGATTCCGATGTGCCGTGAGAGAGGGGGCAAGTCGTGAGTATAGAAAAGAGGAGACTGTCATGACTATCGAAACGCATCCCGGTTACTTCCATCGACCGATGTTGCACGCGCTTGCCAAGAACTGGTGGCTCGTACTGCTGCGGGGCATCGCCGGTATCGTGTTTGGCTTATTGGCCTTCGCGTGGCCGGGGCTCACGCTTCTGACGCTTGTCCTGTTCTACGGTGCATACGCCCTGATCGACGGCGTCGTCGCGCTTGCCGCTGCTTTCACCGGGGGCGCCAAACCGATTCCGAGTTGGTGGCTCATCGTCATCGGCTTGCTGGGGATTGCTGCCGGGCTCACGACCTTCCTGTGGCCCGGCATCACTGCCTTTGTGCTGATCCTGTTCATCGGCGCATGGGCCATTGCGCACGGCATCTTCGAGATCATCGGCGCCATCCAGCTTCGGCACGAGATCGACAACGAATGGATGTTGATCCTGGCCGGCGCACTGTCGGTGCTCTTCGGCGTCCTGGTCCTCGCAATGCCCGGCGCCGGCGCGCTCGGTCTCATATGGGCAATCGGCGCCTATTCGATCGTCTTTGGCGCCCTGCTGGTCGGGCTGTCTCTACGTCTCAGGAAGCACCAGCACACTCCGGCGTAAAGCGCAAGCGCGACCGGCCGGCAGTGATGCCGGCCGGCGCGGAATCCCGTGGCCTCGTGAAAACCTGGTCTGCGACCTGGACCACGAAGGGAGCAGTACGGAGCGCGCCAACGAACGCGCGGATCGCAAGCCTGCATCGACCGGCAGATCGAATCTGAGGGCGTCGTTCGAACAGGAGCAACTCATGAATAACGATTCGCAGTGAGGAGGAGGACGTGATGACTACCAAGCCCCCCGGCGTTGATGCAGTCGTGAAGAAAAACCCGAACGTCAAGCCAAGTGGCGGCGCGTTGAACCGGCGAAACGTAGTTTTTGCCGGCACCACGCTTGCCGCCGCGTCGGCCATCGCGTCCGCGGCCCCGTTCCAGACCGCGCAGGCACAAGCGCAGCCCGCGCCGTCCGGCCGGCGGCAAAACATCCTCGTCATCTTCGGCGATGACATCGGCCAGTCGAACGTCAGCGCCTATACCCATGGGTTGATGGGTTACCGGACGCCGAACATCGATCGCCTCGCCCGCGAAGGCGTGATGTTCACCGATTATTACGCCGAGCAGAGCTGCACGGCCGGACGGTCGTCGTTCATCACCGGCCAGGCGACGCTGCGCACCGGCCTCTCCAAGGTCGGCATTCCGGGCGCACCTCAGGGGCTGCAGGCAAAGGACGCGACGCTGGCCGAGCTTTTGAAGCCGCTCGGATATGCAACCGGCCAATTCGGCAAGAACCATCTCGGCGATCGCAACGAGTTCCTGCCGACTGCGCACGGCTTCGACGAATTCTTCGGCAATCTCTACCACCTCAACGCAGAGGAAGAACCGGAGCAGCGGAGCTACCCCCGTGATCCTGCCTACCGGGCAAAGTTCGGACCGCGCGGCGTGCTCAGATGCAAGGCGAGCGACCGCGACGATCCGACCGTCGATCCCCGCTTCGGTTGGGTGGGCAAGCAGACGATCGAGGACACCGGGCCACTGACCAGGAAGCGCATGGAAACGATCGACGACGAAACCTCGGCTGCGGCGATCGACTTCATCCAACGGCAGGCACGGGCCAACCAGCCGTTTTTCTGCTGGTTCAATGCGACCCGCATGCACCTGCGCACCCATGTGCGTGAAGAACATCGCAGCCCGCCCGGCCTGACGGCGAGGACCGAGTATGCGGATGGTATGGTCGAACACGACGGACATGTCGGCCTGCTGCTCAAGGCGCTGGACGATCTGGGAATCGCCAACGACACATTCGTCATCTACACGACGGACAATGGCCCGCACATGAACACTTGGCCCGACGGCGCCATGACGCCGTTCCGCAGCGAGAAGGACACCAACTGGGAAGGCGCCTTCCGCGTCCCGTGCTTCGTCCGCTGGCCGGGCAGGATCAAGGCCGGCGAGATATCCAACGAGATCATCGGCGGCCTCGACTGGCTGCCGACGCTGATGGCGGTCGCCGGCGACCCCGACATCAAGGAGAAGCTGCTCCGCGGCGGTCACCAGGCGGCCGGCAAAACCTTCAAGATTCACCTCGACGGTTACAACCAGCTTCCGCATCTCACCGGCCAACAAGAGCGCGGCGCTCGCAAGGACTACTTCTACTTCAACGACGATGGCGATTTCGTCGCCCTGCGCTATGAGAACTGGAAGATCGTGTTCGAGGAGCAGCGTGTGCAAGGCACGCTGCGGATCTGGGCCGAGCCCTTCACGAAGCTCCGTATGGTCAAGTTCTTCGACCTGCGGGCCGATCCGTATGAGCGGGCGGACATCACTTCCAACACCTATTACGACTGGATGATATCGAACGGTGGGATCATGTACGGCGCTTTGACGATAGCGACTGAGTTTCTGGAGACGTTCAAGGAATTTCCGCCAAGCCAGCGTCCGGGCAGCTTCACTATCGACCAGGCGGTGGACAAGCTCAGGGAGGGCCTCAGCCACTAGCGGTTGGCAGCTTCGGGTCGGCCGGCCGAGATGCCCGCCGACCCTTTCCCGGTGGCAAAGCTGACGTGCGCGCGCAAGCACGTCGACATCATCTTGCAGCGATCGAGAGGGCTTGACCGTGATCGACACCTGCGACCCTCACTGAGCCGTCGCTGAAGCTTGCTACCCCGCACATCGTAAAACCTGACGGTTGACCCGAAGGAACGAAAGGCGAGCGACCTGCCGTACATGCACTCATGGACGGGGGTTCACTTCGGTAAAATCCTCAACGAGTTTGAGGAGAGCGTGAAACGCGAGCCGCTAATCCCGGCAGGCGCACCATTGGACCACGTTCCAATTCAAAAGAACTAGCCGTTCCGAATCCCGCGGTCCGAAAGCTGTTATTTCGTGAACATCGGCTTCGACGTCGCCACTGGGGCCGGCGGCGCCGGCGGCGATATCGCAAGTGTAACCCAGGTGTTCCAGCCGTCGGCTCTCCGTTGGGCATCGAATTCCCAATAGGCCTTCAGGTTGAGATACCCCTGCATGCTGCCGACTGGAAACAAATATCCGACCTGCGGACCAACTCCGATGACCCCCGACCTGTTTTCGCCTAAAATTAAAGGAGCGCCGCGGTCCCCAGTGAGCTGTTCGTAGAAGTATCCGACCGCGCCGATCTGCCATTGCTTGGTAAGGAATTGCGAGGCTCCCCAGTCGAGGTGCCAATCGATTCCGTTTGTATAATCGGTGCTCGGATTGACGAAATTTCCAGTAAGTCCGGTCACGAAAGAAAATTCGTGCCCCGTCTGCGGATTGAAGTAGGTATAGCCAAACCCTCCGTCAATGGCGCCATGGCCTATGCCGAAATTGGCCAGCCGGCTCGAATCATAGGTCCCGACCGGGAGGTCGCCTGTCAGGTAAACCATGAAATTATTGACGCCGCTGTTCCAGCGCAGAGATGCTGTTGGGTAAAGATCGGCGAATCCCCATCGGTCGTCCGTGATGCTCCCGCTACGCGTAGCGGTCAGGTTTCCGACCGAAACCGTCAACGTGCCATCAATCGAAGTGTGATTATGGCCAGCCGCACCGGCTAACCCCACGGCCAGTTGCCCCCCCAGTACCTGGTTCGCGAACACATAGCTGGTGGTCACGAAATCCGCATCGAGGCGCGCATTCACACTGGCATTGAGGTTGATGTTCACCGTCCGTGTAAATGCCCCGATAGTGGCTTCGCGTGCGGCCGCCACGTCACCGCCGGCGCTCACGGTCGCATGATAATAGATGTCGGCGAACGACCATCCTGGCTGCTGCGGCGCGGCCGCAAGACTGCCGTATAGGCCGGGGAGCCAGAAGCTCACCCCGCCTTCGTCGGCGTCGGCCGGACCGGGGGCAATCGCAATAGCGTAGAGAGCGAGGACCCCGGCGCCTCCCCAACGTGCAAGCCGCGACATCACTGGCGTCTTCATGACTTCCCCCCGCAGACTATGAAATCCCGGCGATGAATCCTCAGTGAGTCGCTTTATGTTCTACCGTAATGTGCAACCGCATGCTCTATCTTACGGCGGTAGACAAGGTTTCCCACTCGTCCTTATGTCGTTTTCCGGGCAGGTGTTGAAAAAATGCCGCGATCGCCTGATCGCGGTCGTTACCTCCTACGCCGCCGGCAGGACCAGTTCGGCCCGCAGGCCACCGATGGGCGCGGTCCCGAGCAGCAGATTGCCGCCGTACAGCGCCGCGAGTTCCAGCACGATGGACAAGCCAAGCCCCGAACCCGGCTTGGTTTCGTCGAGTCGCAGGCCGCGTCGCGCCACCTGATCGCGCTGCGCCGGGTTGAGGCCCGGACCGTCGTCGTCGACGATGATGCGTACCGCGGCAGGCGCCGCGCCTTCGTGGCGTTCGCCCACCACCTCGACGCTCACGCGCCCCTGCGCCCACTTGCAGGCGTTGTCGACGAGGTTGCCGACCATCTCCTCAAGGTCCTGCCGCTCGCCGCGGAAGCGCACCTCGGCCGACGCATCGAGGTCGATCGCGATGCCGCGGCCCTGATGGATCTTCTCCATGGTGCGGGTGAGTGAAGTCACGATCGGCACGATGTCGGTGACACTGCCGACCACCTTGAGCCGCGCTGCGAGCCGTGCGCGCTCCAGGTGCCGCGCGATCTGGTCGCGCATGATATTGGCTTGTTCCGTTACTTTGGCGGCGAACGGGTCCTCGCGTCCGGCGGCTTCGTTGACTACGACCGAAAGGGGCGTCTTGAGCGCATGGGCGAGATTGCCCACATGCGTACGCGCGCGCTCGACAATCTCACGATTGGCATCGATCAACGCATTGGTTTCGCGTGCAAGCGGCGCGATCTCGACCGGGAACCGCCCTTCGAGACGTTCGGCCGTTCCGGCCCGGATCGCGGCCAGCGCCTCGGAAATCCGCTTGAGCGGTGCCAGGCCGAACCGCACCTGGAACATTGTGATAAGAAGAAGCACGACCGCCAAGGTCGCGAAGGTGACGATCAGCGCGCGGTCGAATGCGCGCGTCTCGTCGTCGATCTCCTGAGGATCGCCCGCGACCACGAGCAAGTAGCGACCGTCCTCACCAAGGTCGACGGTGCGCTCGAGCAGGCGTAGCCTCTGATCTTCTGGTCCGATCGCATAACCGCGCCGCGTGCCGTCGGGGCTCGTCGTCGCGTCCTCGTCGCGCAGGCGGTTCAGCCCGGTGTCCCAAAGCGAGCGCGACGAGCGGACTTCCGGCTTGGCGGCATCGAGCGGCGTGATCTGCCAATACCATCCCGACAGCGGCAGCTCGAACAGCGGCTCGCCGAGCGTCGGGGTTCCGCGATCGCCGGTTTGCTCCGGCGCTGCAACATCGGCCACCAGTGTGCGCAAGTAGACACTGAGGCGCCGGTCGAACGAGCGCTCCACTGCGTCGTGATAGATCGACGACAGGATGGCGCCGGTGGCGACGAGGATGACGACAGTCCAGGCCGTCGCGGACAGAAACAGGCGCAGCGCAAGCGAGCTAGCGTGCATCGGCTGGTGGCGTCAGCAAATAACCGAGGCCGCGCACAGTCTGAATGATCTCGACCCCGAGCTTCTTGCGAATGCGGCCGACGAACACCTCGATGGTATTGGAATCGCGGTCGAAGTCCTGGTCGTAGAGATGTTCGACCAGTTCGGTGCGCGATACCACGCGGCCGGAGTGGTGCATCAGATATGAAAGCAACCGGTATTCGTGTGAGGTGAGCTTCACCGGCGTGCCGCCTACGGTAACGCGCCCGGTGCGGCTGTCGAGCCGTACCGGCCCGCACAGAAACTCGCTCTTGGCATGGCCGACGGACCGGCGCAGCAGCGCCCGGATGCGCGCCAGCACCTCTTCGAGATGGAACGGTTTTGGCACATAGTCATCGGCGCCGGCATCGAAGCCCTGTACCTTGTCGCTCCAGCGGTCGCGCGCAGTCAGCAGCAGCACAGGCATGATGCGGCCCGCGCGGCGCCACGATTCCAGCACCGAGATGCCGTCCATCTTGGGAAGGCCGATATCGAGTATGATGGCATCATAGGGCTCGGTATCGCCGAGATAATGCCCCTCCTCGCCATCAAAGGCGCGATCCACCACATAGCCGGCATCGGTCAGCGCAGCGGTAAGCTGGCGATTGAGATCAGGGTCGTCCTCGACCACGAGGAGGCGCATCAGATGTTCCCCTTTGCCGCCCCGACGGCAGGCGCGGCAAGTCCATTCCAAGCCCATTATCTGCCATTGCGCCGGCATTGAGAACAAGACGTATTTTTCTCAGTTACAAGCTCAAAGGGGCGGGCAGTAAGGCACAATGACGCTCATACGGGCCGCAGGGGTCAAAGACTAGCGCCAGAGCGGGCTGCGTAGTAGGGCCGTTGATACGCATGTTGCACCGCATTCCTGCTGCGCCCCGCGTGATTTCCGCGCTCACGGACGGAGGTCGGGAAATCCGGAGAAAACCGAAAAGGCATCGACGCCCCCGCGCGGCGCGCGCCATTGGTTGATCGGCGCGGCCGGATCGGCGTAACCAAGCGCCATACCGCAGAAGACCATCTGCTCGCTCGGAAGATCGAGGTAGGTCGATACGGTCTTATGCCAATGGGTCCATGCCTCGATGCCGCAGGTGTGCAGGCCCTCGCCACGGGCGAGCAGCATCACGGTCTGCACGAACATGCCGAGGTCCGACCATTGCGGCGGCCCCATCGTCCGGTCGATGCAAAAGAACAGTCCGACTGGCGCGCCGAAGAATTCGAAATTGCGCGCATATTGACGATACCTCGCGGGGCGATCCTCGCGCGGAATTCCAAGGGTACGATAGAGCAGCGCGCCAACTTCGTAGCGCCGCCCGTTATAGGGCTCCTTGAGGGGATCCGGATAGATGCGATATTCGGCGCCCTCCCCGCGCGGATTGGTCGGCGCCTGCGGGCGAATGCGGGCCCTCAACTCCTCGAGCGGCGCGCCGGCGAGCGCATACACCCGCCACGGCTGCAGATTGCCACCCGACGGTGCCCGGGCAGCCCGATCGAGTATGTCGCGCACGGTCGCGAGCGACACCGGGGCTGGCAGAAAGGCCCGACAACTGAACCGCGAAGCAACGGCGTCACGCACATGCATGGAGTCTCTCCAGAAGAATCAGGTGGAGTGTCGGCGAGGAGCTGGCGGTGTAAAAGAGTGTCGTTCGAATTCGAAGACAGTTGACGTTGCACTTTCCGTCCGGCTGATCGGCACGCATGATCCTTCACCGCGCCGCGCTCGCGCTTTGGCTTGCGATCCTCCCCGTGTCCCGCCTCGCCTTCGCGATGGTGGGCGGTGCGCGCCCGGCCGAGCCCGAAATTGCACAGCACCTGGTGCTCCTGGTCGGCTCACGTGGCAATTCATGCAGCGGAGTCGCAATCGCGCGCGATCTCGTGCTGACCGCGGCACACTGCGTGCTGCCGGGCGCCGACTACAAGCTCGTGACCTTCGACGCTGCGCACCAGCCCCAATTCAAGGACATCGCGACAGTCGCCAGACATCCGCAATTTAATCTTGCAACGCTCCTGGCCCATCGCGCCACAGCCGACGTGGCTCTCCTCAAGCTCACCACGGATCTTCCGCCGGCCTTCGCTCCGGCGCCGCTCGCGCGGCCCGACCGCAAGGTCGCGGTAGGCGATGAATTCATCGTCGCCGGCTACGGCGTCACGCTGCGGGGCGACGGCCGCACAGGCGGCACGGCACGCGCCGCAACGCTTGTGGCGACCGGCCAGCCCGGCATGCTGCAGATCCGGCTGTTCGATCCCGCCACCAGGAATGAGCGTGCGGGCCTTGGCGCCTGCACGGCGGATTCTGGTGCGCCGGCCTTCGAGACCGATCAACGCCATGCCGTGGTCGGCGTGGTCAGTTGGACCACCGGGCCGCAACTCACCGACGGCTGCGGCGGGCTCACAGGCATCACCCCGCTGGCACGATACCGGGCATGGATCGTCGAAACTGCAGGCAACGCGGGATCATCGCTCGCGCCCTAACCGGTTAGGGTCACCACAGATCGGGCGTGGCGGCCAGTGCGCAAATATCTGGAACGAATTCAGACGATCGAGGCCGCAAGCAATTCAGCGCGCCTTCTCGGGAAGGACAAAGACCTGGCCCGGATAAATGAGATTCGGATTGCGGATTTGATTTTGGTTCGCGCCGTAAATGACTGTATACCGCTCTCCCGCACCATAGGTATTGCGACTGATGCGCCACAGGGTGTCTCCACGAGAGACGACGGCCGTCGTGACCCTGGGCACCGTCACCGCGCCGGGCGACGCCGCGTCTGGCGTCGAAGCTGTAGCTCCTTCCTGCGGAACTGCTCGACCGGCAGCGTTCTGCGACTTCGCCCATTGGTGAGGACCTTGCGACGCTTGCGGTGATTGCGAGACCCCAACAGTCTGATTCAGACCGGAGTCGTTCGCCGCCATAGTCGCAGGCATGTTGAACGGAACCTCAGCACGCGATCGGATCGCGCCGGAGCCGGCTTCTACCTCATCCAGTCTAACCCGATAACCACCAGGTGAGACACCCCCATTGACGGTGAACGCAAATCGTCCATCCGCGGCAGCGGTCGCCGAAGCAAGATAGCTTTCGTTGAGATAGAGCCTGATCGCAGCGCCGGAGGACGAGCGACCGCTGACATGCAGCTTCCCGCTCGGCTCGGTCTCAACCGTCTCCACCGTAACCGCGCCGCCGGTGGAGTTTGGCGCCGCAGGCTTCGACAGCACGATGCTTGGCTTGTCCGGCCTCATCAACGCCACGACCGGTCGTTCCTGCCGGTTCGGCTGAAGCGCGACAACCACGCTGTCTTTGGAGGTCGCGTCCGTGCCGTCTGGCAGTCTCGATCGCAAGGTCAACTCATAATCCCCTGGCGGAAGGCGGGGAGGCACCATCGCGAATTGCCCGAACCTGTCTGCCACCACGCGATCATGGAGCTTGCCGTCGCGCAATAATTCCACGCTTGCCCCCGGCGCAGCTCTGCCGGCGATGACTGCGTCACCCGAGGGCTCGATGCGCGCAACATCGAAGGCGGGCCGCGGCTCATCACCCGGCGAGGCAGGGGGCGCCGCAAGTGCGGCGGCGACATCTTTTGCTTCGTTTTTCACCGCCGCAATGGCGGACTGAGCCCGGTCTCGGACGCCTGAAGATTGCGAATTCGCCGTTGCGGCACTCACCTGATCGGCGTTAGTCGGTGTTTGCGGTCGCTGATAGCTGATGGCAAAGGAAAGCGCCGCGCCCGCTGCCGCGATCAGCGCCACAGGCGCGACTCTGCGCATCATCCAAGTTCGCATGACTGTCCTCGACGGTTGATCTGCATTCGCGTGTAGCGCGGCGTCTTCGTCGCGTCATTGAACGATAGATGAACTGACAACGGGTTAATCACAACGGACTATTCATGCTGCGCCGATTGACAGGGGTCATCAAGTCAAATCTCGATGCAATGTGGTCGCACACAATGCCCAAGAAGCCGGCATCTTAATTTGGATATTAGTGTGACTTCGGTTGGGCAGAAGCCGGCCCGCGCAATGTGCGCTCTTCGACAATCGCCAGCGCGATCAACGCCGCCGCAAGACACATACAGGCAGCCACGAAAACCCACGCGAATGCTGTGGAAAAATCGGATGCGACATCTGCCGGCAGCTGCGTGGCACCTCGCGA
>DATGCX010000182.1:0-10966 GCA_035311445.1 Xanthobacteraceae bacterium
CAAGCTCAAAATTGCGTTCTGGGACTACCTCGGCGACCGCCTGGACGTCCCAGGCACGACAGCCATTCCCTACCTGCCGGAAATCATCCTTGCCAGTGCCCGACCGCTCTGATCGCCACGGGCTTTGCCCCTCTTACGAGGCTCGTCCCTAAGCTGCTCAAAAATATCGCGAATTTCAGGACTTGGCGCAAGGCATAGAGGACGATCGCCTACGCGGCTGCCAAGGCCGCCCTGTCTAACTACAGCAAGGCATTGTCCAAAGAAGTGAGCCCCAAGGGAATACGTGTCGTCCGTGTCGCGCCGGGCTGGGTCGAGACGGAAGCTGCCGTCCGCCTGGCGAAGCGGCTTGCAGAACAGGCCCGGACGGATTACGAGGGCGGAAAACAGATCATCATGAACAGCCTCGGAGGCATACCGCTCGGCCGTCCGGCAAAACCCGAAGAAGTTGCTGATCTCATCGTGTTTCTGGCTTCGTCCCGTGCCGCGGCCATTACAGGCACCGAATATGTCATCGATGGCGGGACGGTGCCGACGGTTTGACACCGATCGGATGAGCCCGATCCCGTCCACCGGAAGACGACGCGAAAGCCACCGGAATGACGATTTCCCAGTGCCCAGTTTGATCTGGCCCCAGCGCCACGTTCCCAACTCGATCGCCACCATCCGTCGCCTGATGGCCGTCGCGATTGCACCGACCCTTCAACGATGCCAGTGTTGCGCCCGCGCGGATCTGTTCCAGCGCAATCTGCCGCTTGGTCTTGAACCTGATCGCGCGCGGAACATGCGCCTTGGCGCGGCGGGACCTATCGTTGATCCACGCCCGCGGCAGATAGAGCCGATAGGCGATCGGCAGGCTGGCTTGATGGTTGGCGATCGACAGCGTCACCGCCGCCTGGCAATTGGCCTGCTTGCCAAGCTGCCCGCAGTACTGATGATGCATCCCCACCGAATTCCCGGTCCGCATGCCCGATCACCTTCCTCAGTTCACCAACGTAAGCCGCAAAGCGATCCGCAATCGCCATTCCGTTCCCGAGACCCATCCCAGCCTCCCGCTGATAGCAGTCTCGACAACCATTTGATTCTAAATCAAGATCAAATGCGACCAACCGACTCAGCCAATTGACTCAGTAGTATTAGCGAACCGCACCAAATGTCCGGCGTGCACGATCGTTCAACCATGGTTATTAGACATTTGTTGGACACGTGGCCGGCTCAAGGCATTTGATAACAGTCAACGCCGCTCTTGTCGGCTCGCATAAGCCTAAGTTCACACGACATTTTTCTGATTTAGGCGAGGCTGGCGCTCCCTACGGGAATCGAACCCGTGTTTCAGCCTTGAGAGGGCCGCGTCCTAGACCGCTAGACGAAGGGAGCAGGTTGATCCGAAATAGCCCGGATCAGCGCGCCGCGCAAGCCGCCGTACCGCGCCCGCATCCGCCGCGTCCGCATCGCAGATGCCTCGTCCGCCTTCTCGATTTGCAAGAATGGCAACAGTGCGGGCTGCCGTATACCTGCTCACATCCGGATCGGAGCCGCCGCGCTACACTACGGTTCCCGGTCGCTTTGAGTCGGCGCTTGTTCGTCCACCGCCGTCACCCGCGGGCTCGACCCGCGGGTCCATCCGTTTCACAGGAATTCTTGCGAAGATGATGGATGCGCGGGTCAAGCCGGGACAAGATCCTATGCAGGCGCGGTCAACGTGGTGGTATCAGTGCGGTTTGCAAACCACCAACAGCCGCATAGGAGAGACCGATGGAAGCCCGCTTGATAGACACCACGTCGACGGCACACGATGATGCCCTTGCCCACTGCCTGATTGCAATTGAATTGAGCAAGGCGAGTTGGGTGGTACGCCAAACTTGCAAATCATCGCTTGACTCGCCTCATACTAAGTGCCCGCGACGATCGCTGCCAGCAGAGGAGGTACAGCGACCCGCCGCGGAATTTTCCAGAGCGGATTTCGTTTGCCTTGAATCACATACCGGCGTCGCTGCCGGGGCTTGTCCTGGCGACCGCGAATTTTGAGGCCTAGAAAACAATTGTAGTCGAGATGGCCGGGGCAAGCCCGGCTACGTTCCGGGAGAGGTGGCAGGTGTTTCAACCTGACCGGAATCGCCCTGATGCATGGAAATACGCGCTACCCCCCAATTGCACCCTGGACACCGACGTAAAGCGAATAGAGCGAGTGGCTCGCCGCCATGAACAGGCGGTTGCGCTTGACGCCGCCAAAGCAGATGTTGGCGCTGCGCTCCGGAAGCGAAATCGCGCCGATCCGCTTGCCTTCCGGGTTGAACACCACGACCCCGTCGAGCCCTTCGCCGGTGCCCCAGCCGCACCACAGATTGCCGTCGGTATCGCAGCGGAAACCGTCCGGCGTCTCGGCGGCCTCGCAGGTCACGAACACCTTGCCATTGGCGAGCTTGGTACCGTTGTCGACGACATCGTAGACCCGGATCAGGCGCGGCACATTGCTGAAATCGACGATGTACATTTTCCGCTCGTCCGGCGTGAAGCACAGCCCGTTCGGCCGGATGTCGCCGACCACCACGGTGGCGCGCCCGGTTTGCGGGTCGAGGCGGTACACATTGGTCGGCAGTTCCTGCTGGGCGACATGGCCTTCGTAGTTGCCGGAGATGCCGGGGGTCGGATCCGTGAACCAGATCGAGCCGTCAGATTTGACGACGATGTCGTTGGGAGAATTGAGCGGCTTGCCGTCGAACTTGTCGATCAGCACCGTGATGGTGCCGTCATATTCGGTGCGCGTCACGCGCCGGGCGTCGTGCTCGCAGGTGACGAGACGGCCCTGACGGTCGCGTGTATTGCCGTTGGAATAGTTCGACGGCTTGCGGTACACCCAGGTTCGGCCGGTTTCTTCATCCCACCGCAGGATGCGGTTGTTCGGAATGTCGCTCCACAGCAGGCAGCGCGCGTCGCCGAACCATACCGGCCCCTCGCTCCAGCGCGCCCCGGTGTAAAGCCGCTCGACGCTGGCGTTGAACACGCGATATTTCAAAAAGCTCGGATCGAGGACCTTGATGGTGGGGTCTGGATACCGTTCGCTCGGTTCCCAACCGCCGAACGTGATCGTCGACGTCAGCGCAGCCGCGGCGGCGATCGTCCCCGCGCCCAAAACATCGCGTCGTGAAATCTGCATGGCATCTCCTCCTGACATGACACGATCGATCGATCGTGTGGCCGCCATGTTAGAGCCGAACGATTTGCAATGTAATCACGGTGTGAAGCCCAATTGTCCCGCCAGCCGCCTCAGAACGAGGAGCGTCCGCTTGCTCCACGCGATTTCAGAACGCCTGAGGCACCGTCAGGGCTTTGCGAATGTCGCTGCCGACCTGAACGTCCACCTGGAGCCCATTGATCGTTAGCACGCGTCGGACCTCTAGATCGGATTTGGGTCGCATCGAATCACTTACCCCGTCGCCGCCAGGAGCTTGTCCCGGCGACCAAGCCCGGCCACGACCCGGGAAAGAAGCCAGGTGCTTATACTCGCCCAGCATCGGGGTAGTTCATCTGGGACATCGAGGCGGACGCCATTGTCCTTCGCAGCACCTCGAAAATGACTGCGGTCGACCACCCAAACAACAACACGCCATTCATCGCCGTTATCGGGCCAAGCAGGCGCCAGCGTTCCACCGGAATGACGTCGCCGTAGCCGAGTGTCGTGTAATTGACGAATGCAAAATATACGACATCGGCACCGGCAGCTGCAGCATCGACGATCGAATACGCCAATGACCAAACGATGACCTCAAGCGCATGCGTAACCATCAAAACCAGCACGGTCGGAATCATGACGGCTATCAAAAGCAGGGAAGAGTGAGATTTATCCTTGGCGCTCGCGGCCTGGGCGACCCGCACCACCGTTGTCATGACGAGTGCGTGGATTGCAATGTTGAACACACTCACGCCGCCGCCCACCAAAAATTGCCGTAACATGACGCCTCTCAACGATCTACGCCGCAAATGCCCCGCGCATCCCGATCGCGGGGGCGCATCCGGTGCGCTAGACCCGGGGTGGCAGCAGGTAAAGCGCCATAGCGAAAACCAGGTACACCATCACGACCAGCACCCCGACGAACCACGCCGAACGGCCGGCGTTGGTCACCAGCGACGCGGTCATTGTCGAGATGAGCATCATTGCCACTGCGCCCGGCCAGAATTGCAGATTCATCGGCGTCGGACCGATGACATAACTGACGAGAACGAGCACCGGCGCGACGAACAGTGCGATTTGCGACGCGCTTCCCAGGGCGATGCCCACACTCAGATCCAGCCTGTCCTTGCCCGCGGCGGATAACGCCGTAACCATTTCCGCCGCACCACCCACCAGCGCCACAATGATGAAGCCGACAAACGCGGGGGAGAGCCCAAGCGCCGTCGCCGCCTGCTGCACGGACTCGACGAACACCTCGCTCACAAGCGCGACCAGCACGGTGACACCCGCCAGCGTAGGCAATGCAAGGCTCAAAGGCCATTGCACCTCGCCGGCCTCCGCGTGATCCGCTCCGGTAAAGAATTCGCGATGTGTTTTGAGCGAGAATACCAACCCCAGTCCATAAGTGACGATCAGCAGCACGGATAGGCCCGTGCTCAGCGTCTGGGTAAATACTGCAGTTGTTGCGGGCGCGTCGGCCTCGACGACTACCGATGGAATCAGAACGGCGATTGTTGCCAGGAAAAGCAGACTGGCCTGCAGGCGGGCGCTGTTGCGGTTATATTCCTGAACGTGATGCTTGATCCCGCCGAGCAGAAACGACACGCCCAACATGAACAACGCATTGGTGACGATCGCTCCCGCGATCGAGGCTTTGACAAGCACATATTGGCCGGCGCGCAACGCCGCCAGCGCAATGAGCAATTCGGTCAGATTGCCCAATGTCGCGTTAAGCAGGCCGCCGACCATATCGCCAGTCTTGGCTGCCACGGATTCCGTGGCCAGACTCAGCAGAGCGGCCAATGGCACGATAGCCACGACGGACAGTACAAACAGAAGCGTATGCGCTTCGGGCGCGATGATCTGTGCTGCCAGGACCACAGGCACCAGGGCGAGTAGCCACAGCAACGGGTTGCGTCGTATTTCTTTGAATAACGGACCCACGGTGTCTGCCGCCCCTTTGAGTAACCTGCTAGATGCCCGGGTGCACCGGGCTTCTCGCACTGTCCAGTTCGGTCGCAATCGTAACGCTCGCGCCATCGACGATCGTTCTTCACTACCTGGTTTCTTAGTAAGTGCACCGAGCGTTGGGGCCATGACATTTGTCAAAGCGAACTGCTTGGAGAGGCGAGCGCAAGCGAACCGCTTTATTCAGGCCACCAGGCTCATCGCGTTCATCATGCTCCGGGCAAATTGCAAGCCCGGAGCTGCCGCACGCGCGGACCACGCCCGGCAAGGCCATGATTTCGGCAAACGGAGCGCGTAGGTTTAGCTGGCCAGTAGCCAATAGCGCGCGTTCGGGTGGTCGCCGGCTAGACCACGTTCGGCCGCAAAACCGGTGGCCGCTTCCGCTGAACGCGCTCCCGACTGGTCAATCACACGCAGGGAGGACGACGATGGGTAGTTGGCTCAGTGAACGAGAACAGCGCCTTGTCGCAGGCGCCGAGGAGGCGTCGGCTGCGACGCCGATACCGACCCAGATCGTATCGAACGGCGAGTATCTGCCGCCGCCGCAGAGCGCGACTCAGAAGCGGGTCGAGGAACGCATCAACGAACTGGCCGATGTCAACGGCAAGCGGCTCGGCTTGAACCGTCGGCAATTCATGCGCACGAGTTGCGGCATGGCGGCGGCCTTCCTCGCCATGAACGAGATCTACGGCCCGGTGTTTCAGGTCGAGGCGGCCGAGTCGCGTGATCCCGAGATGATGCTGGCGCGGGCACAGAGCCTCGCCGGCCAGTTCATCTTCGACGTGCAAACCCACTTCGTGCGCGACGATTTCAAGCACGAGGAACTGCTGGGGCTCGCCCAGTTTGCCAGCCAGCACTGGAATCCGAAAATGAAGGAAGAGGGGGTGAGCTCGCTCGCCCGCTACAAATTCCAGAACTACGTCAAAGAGATCTACTATGACAGCGACACCAACCTGGCTCTCTTGAGCGGCGCGCCGTTTGACGACCCGAGCTGGTGGCTGCTGTCCAACGAGCAGATCGTCAGCGCGCGCGAGATGATCAACGACTTCGCCGGCTCGCGCCGGCTGCTCGCGCACACGGTGATCACGCCGAAACAGCCCGGCTGGATGGAGGAGGTCGACAAGGCGATCGCAGTCTACAAACCCGATTCCTGGAAGTCCTACACGATCGGCGATCCGCTCGCGCCGTCGAAATTCCCGTGGCGCCTCGACGACGAGCAGGTGATGTATCCGTTCTACGAAAAGGCGGTCAGAGCCGGCATCACCACGATCTGCATCCACAAGGGCCTGCTGCCGCCCGACTACGAGAAGTCCTTCGCGGGCGTGTGGGAATACGCAACCGCCTGGGACATCGGCAAAGCCGCCAAGGACTGGCCGCAGATGAACTTCGTGGTCTATCACTCGGCGCTGCGAGCGTTCCTCGAACTGCCCGACCAGGCCTGGGCGGAGTTCGAGGCGTCCGGCCGCATCAAGTGGGCCAGCGATCTCGCGGAAATTCCACAGAGGTTCGGTGTGACCAACGTCTACGCCGAGCTGGGCACGTCGTTTGCCAATTCCGCCGTCGCGCACCCGAAATTCTCTGCCGCCCTCGTCGGCACGCTGATCAAGGGCATGGGGGCGGATCACGTCATGTGGGGCACCGACTCGGTCTGGTACGGCTCGCCGCAGTGGCAGATCGAGGCGCTGCGACGGCTAGAGATTCCTGACGATATGCAAAAGAAATACGCCTTCGCGCCGCTCGGCGGCGCCAACAGCGGGGTAAAGCAGCTGATCTTAGGCGCCAACGCAACCCGCCTCTACCGGATCAACCTCAAGGCGGCGGAAAATACCAGAATGCCGGCCTATTCGGAGGACCGCCTGGCCCGGCTCAAGAACGAGTACGAACTCGCCGCCAAGGAACCGTCGAACCTGCGCTACGGTTACGTGCGCGCCGGCTGAGAGGTGCTGGCGGGGTGAATCGCCGATTTACCTGATCCGCCGCAAGGGCTGCTCCGATGCGGTCCTTGCGGGCCGACCGCGGCCCGCCGCCAAAGGAGGTTGGGCTGGCGCGCGATAGAGCACCCGCGGGCCAAGCCCGCGGGTGACGGATGAGGGACTGGATCGACCCCGTCGGGATATCCGCTAATAGCCGTAACGATCGAAGAACAGATCACGGTGGTCGCGTCGCAGGTCCCTTCGATCGAGCCGAATGTCCCGGCGGTCGCGGCGGAGATCCGCCAGATCCCGTGATGCGTCGGCAAAATGCCCGGAGCGCAGATCATGACGGAGATCGCGGAAATCACGGTGGAAATCGGCGCGGTCACGTCGGATATCGAAACGGTCGGCGCGAATGTCGCGTCGATCGGCACGGATGTCTGCGCGGTGTCCGTAGCCATACCAGCCGTTTCCGCGCCACGCCGCCGATGCGTCGGTCGGGGTGAGAGCGGCACCACCGACCGTAACTGCAGTCGCGAGTACCAAGATCATATTGCGAACCATGACGATCCTCCTCTGACACGCAAGTTCAGACGGCGCCATTGAAGCGCACGCACCCTGAACCGCGGGTGTGCCGAGGATTCATTCTCGATTTATCTAGATTAGATTTTGGTAATGTGCGGAGCGGGAGCAGTCTCGACCAAAGCGCCTTCCCGGCAGGTACCGAGACGGCAATGCATTGCCGCGAGTGAGTAATAGAGCGATCCCATGAAACCGATCATATGCGCAATGCTGTCATTCCGGGCTCGCCGCGGAACCTGTCATCGGGCCGGCCGAAGGCCGGACCGTTGGGGGCGCCCCGGAATGACGCAGCATATGATTCGGAATTAAAGAACGCTGAAGTAGGTGTTCGGCGACGACCGTCGCTCCGGCTCATCATCTGCGGCGGATAGGCCGGCGTGGAGCCGGCCGGCCGGGTGACTCGACGGGACGCTTTGGGTGATATGGGCTCGACGGGTTCACGTCGAGATCGACGATCTCGACGCAGCCCTGCGGCTGGGTGTGACTGGAGCCCGCGAACCACGGTCCGTCGCGCAGCCGAACGTTAGTGACTTTCGACAACCAGAGGCACCGCCACTCGCCTTGAGCCGGCAGGCCCGACTTGCTTTGGCCGCCGAATTGGTACGTCAGCGCCTTCTCTTGCCCTTGCGAGTGTCCAAGAATGATCGGACATAGCTCACGACGACAGCCACCGTACATGCAGACGATTTGCTTGCGCATGCGCATGGCTTGCTCGAACCAAGCGTAGTTTGCGCTCGACACGAGGCCCTCGTGCTTCGGGTTTTGGCTTGCGGTCATCTAAGCATCCCCGCCATGGCCGACCAGATGACCGCCGGCTACTCCAGTTTCCGGTCGATTTGACTTTGGCGTGCGCCCATCCACCGGCCATCACCCGCGGGCTTGGCCCGCGCATCCATCGTCTTGGAAAACCTATGCGAAATGGATGGACCCGCGGGCCTGACCCGCGGGTGACGGCCGGTGGATGGGCGCACGCCAAAGTCAAATCGACCGGAAACCGGAGTAGTCTCAATGCTGCTTGACGAACGCCAGAACATGCCCGTTGAAAATGTCGGGATGCTCCCAGGCGATCGCATGGCCGGAATCCGGCACCGTGGCCCATTCATAATTCTTCAGGTGGGCCGCCCAGGCGCGCATCAGTGCCGGTGGCGCAAGAAGGTCCGCGTCGGCCGCCATCACAAGCACCGGCATCGTGACACTGCCAAGCTTGGCGAAGGTGTTCGGCGTGCGCAGCGGTTGAGCCGGCGCCCCAGGCTGCCGGGCATGTTCGTCGATTTCCATCCAACGTTTCGTGCCCTCCAGGTTGGTGGCCCGGTATGAGGGGCCGACTTCACGGTAGACCGCGTCCTGCTTGCGCAACTCGGGAATTTCGACGCGCGCGGTGATATCCCGCATTTCCTTTTCGGCGAACTGTCCGGTGCTTGCCGCCACCACGAGACTTCGCAGACGTTCCGGACGCCACCCCGCATAGTCGATCGAAACAAAGCCCCCGCCCGCGACCCCCACCAGGTGGAATTTGTCGAGCTTGAGGTGATCCGCGAGCGCATCGAGATCGCCCGCAACGCTGCCGGGCTGTGGGCCGGTCGCCGGATCGGCCAAACTCCTGCCCCAGCCGCGGCGATCGAAGGCGATCACGCGATAGCCTTCCCGTGCAAAGGTCGTCGCCTGAGCCTCCCAGCTCTCACTGGTGCCGGTGTTGGCGTGCAGCAGCACGATCGGAGTGCCGGCGCCTCCGCTGTCGGTGAACCACAGTTTGACGCCTGGAAGTTCTACGTACTGGCCGGAAAGAGCATTCTCGGCGGCAGGCGCCGGCGCGATCGCAAAAATCGAGCATGCAAGCCCCAGACCGGCCATCGACACAAGTCCCCGCCACCACGAGCAAACCTGGTACATACTTCGCTCCGTCAAAGTCCTGGTTCCGGCGCATTGTCCTGATGCCAGAGGATGCCCTCTTGTTTCTGTGTTGAAAAGGTCAGGCCTGAACCCTCCGGTCCGCTCTTCCGCCGCAACCGTATGTCATGTAGCTTCTGCGCATAACAATCCCCAGGGAGGAGCGCATGCGTTATGGGAGCCTGATCGGTGCAATCGCTCTCATGGCCGCGTCGGCGGCGGTGCCGAACGCCCAGGCGTTCGACGAATCCAAGTACCCTGACCTGAAAGGACAGTGGCGGCGGACCAACACCGGCAATCCCCTGCGCATCGGGCTGCCATGGGACGAGAGCAAGCCTGTCGGTCTCGGACAGGAAGCCCCGCTGACGCCGGAATATCAAGTCATCTACGAGGCCAATCTTGCGGACCAGGCGCAGGGAGGGCAGGGCATTGATCCGACTTACACGTGCCTGTCGCCCGGCATGCCGCGGGTCATGATCGCCTACGCGCCGATGGAAATCGTCGTCACGCCGGAAACCACCTACATCTTGATGGAGCACATCCACGACAATCGCCGCATTCATACCGACGGCCGGCCCTTTCCGAGCAACATGGAAGAGGATCCGCAGTTCTCCGGCTATTCGATCGGTCGGTGGCTGGATCAGGATAACGACGGCAAGTACGACGTGCTTGAGGTCGAGACACGTGGCTTGAAAGGGCCGCGCGTCTTCGATGCCAGCGGCATTCCGCTGCACACCGACAACAAGACCATCGTTAGGGAGCGCATCTATCTCGACAAAGCCAACCCCAATCTGCTGCACGACGACATCACCACAATCGATAATGCGCTGACGCGTCCTTGGGTGGTGGCGAAGACCTATCGTCGCGTGATCACCGACAAGCCGATCTGGTGGCGCGAGGACGTTTGCGCGGAGGGCAACGCCCATGTCGGCATCGGCAAGGAGAACTATTTCCTGAGCGCCGATGGCCTGCTGATGCCCTCCAAGAAGGGCCAGCCGCCGCCCGACCTGCGCTATTTCAAGCAGACGCGGAAGTGACGCGCAGTGTAGGACGTATTAGCAACAGCGCAATCCGCCCTAATCGATCGCTTCGGCCAATCTGAAGTGATTGGACCTCCATGAAAGCGACAATGGACTCGTGCCGAAGGAAGGATGATGTAGGGGCGACCCCCATTTGCGCTAACTTACGCTGCAACGGCGCCGCGAACTCCTCCCCTCCCCCTTGTGGGGAGGGGTCGGGGGTGGGGGTCGAGGAATGGAGCAAGGCTGTGCCCCGTGGCACGACCCCCCAACCCCAACCCTCCCCCACAAGGGGGGAGGGAGTCCCAGCAGCACAGCACAGCGTTAAGTTAGCGCCAATGAGGGTCGCCCCTACATCATCCTTCCGTCGGCACGAGTCCATTGTTATCGCTTTCATAACGGTCCGATCATTTCAGATTGGCTGAAGC
>DATGCX010000183.1:0-2301 GCA_035311445.1 Xanthobacteraceae bacterium
CATATCGTCTAATCGCAGTTTGATCGTCAGGCTCGCGGTCCAGCATCATTTGCCGGCAATCTATGCGAGTCTTGGATTCGTATCCTTCGGCGGTCTGATCTCCTATGGATCGGATCAAATCACCGATTATCGGCGCGCAGCCAGCTATGTCGATCGTATCCTCAAAGGGGAGAAACCGGCCGACCTGCCGGTACAGGCGCCGACCAAGTACAATCTGATAATTAATCTGAAAGCAGCGAAAGCAGCGGGCCTGACCGTCCCACCTTCTCTGCTCGCACGCGCCGACGAGGTGATCGATTGAGGCGGCGCGAGTTCATTGCACTAATCGGTGGCGCAGCGGCGGCATGGCCGCTCGCGGCGCGTGCGCAGCAAGGCGAGCGAGTTCGCCTCGTCGGTTTCTTGGAAGGGGTAAGCGCAGACGCGCCCGGCGCGAAGGCGCGCCATCTGGCATTTCTGGAAGGGCTCCAGCAATTGGGTTGGACTCCGGGGCGCAACGTTCGGATCGACGTCCGCTGGGGTGGAGGCGACGAAGCTGAAACACGCAAACATGCGGCGGAACTAACGGCGCTTGCCCCGGACGTGATTTTGGCTGGCGGCACCACGGCATCCGAGGTGATGCTAAAAACCACCCACTCCATTCCCATTGTATTTGTCGTCGTCCCAGACCCCGTAGGCTCCGGCTACGTCAAGAGACTGTCGCGACCGGGCGGTAACGCCACCGGCTTTATGATGTTTGAATACAACTTGTGCGGAAAGTGGTTGGAACTGCTCACGGAGATCGCCCCAAGCGTGACGCACGCGGCGGTCCTTCGCGATCCTGCCGTCGCTGCCGGGATCGGCCAATTCGCCGTCATCCAATCTGTGGCGCCATCGGTCGGCATCGAGGTAAGTCCAATCGACCTGCGCGAGTCAGCAGAGATTGAACCCGCTATCGCGGACTTCGCGCAGTCGTCAAATGGAGGAATGATCGTGACGGCGAACGCGATAACGCCGGTCCACAGCAATTTGATCATCGCAGCGGCCGCCCGCTACAAGCTGCCCGCGGTTTACGTTCAACGTCCTTATGTCGCTGCCGGCGGATTGATGTCCTATGGGCCGAATTTTGCTGACCAATACCGACGTGCGGCTTCCTACGTCGATCGCATCCTCAAAGGCGAAAAACCGGCGGATCTGCCGGTGCAGGCCCCGAACAAGTACGAACTCGCCATCAACCTGAAGACAGCTAAGACGCTCGGCTTGTCAGTGCCCCAATCCTTGCTCGCCCGCGCCGACGACGTGATCGAGTAAGAGGCCAATGTCCGCTTTTGACCCAAAGCGGACATCGACGGATCAAGATTGCTGCTGTGCAAAGTGACCTCCGAACCCCATTCCGTACGATACTGATCCCTGCTGTAATCGCCTGCCGGTAAGTCACCGTCGGAGGAAAGCATGAGCGAAGTCGACGGCGCCACCCTGATAGCGAGGAGCCTCAAACAGCAGGGTATCGATCACCTGTTCGGGGTCGTCGGGTTTCCAGTCACCCCGATCGCCGCAGCCGCGCAGAAGGAAGGCGTTGCCTATATCGGCATGCGCAACGAGCAAGCCGCCTCCTACGCGGCGCAAGCCTATGGCTATCTGACCGGCCGCCCCGGTGCTTGCATCGTTGTGACCGGCCCAGGCGTGGTGCACGGTCTCGCCGGACTCGCCAATGCTCAGCAAAATTGTTGGCCAATGATCCTGTTTGGCGGCGCCTCAGAGACCTATCGCGGCGGCATGGGCGCATTCCAGGAAGAGCGTCAGGTGCTAATCGCCTCGCCGTTTTGCAAATTCGCACACGGCATCGAGAGCATCCAACGCATCCCCTATTATGTCGAGATGGCAACCCGGAACGCGATCTATGGCCGCCCCGGCGCCACCTATCTCGACGTGCCCGACGACATCATCACCGGCAAATGCGACGTCGACAAGGTCGTCCAGGTCGAGCGTGCACCCGACCCGCCGCGCATGGTGGCGCCGATGGAGAACATCGAGGCTGCGCTGGACCTGCTGGAACGGGCCGAGCGGCCGCTCGTTCTCATCGGCAAGGGCATGGCTTGGTCACGCGCCGAGGACGAAGTCCGCGCTTTCATCGAGCGCACGCAACTGCCGTTCCTGCGCTCGCCGATGGGCAAGGGCGTAATACCGGACGACCATCCACTGTCCGTCGCGGCGGCGCGCACGCTTGCGCTGCAGAACGCCGACGTCGTCTTCCTGATGGGCGCGCGGTTCAACTGGATCTTTCATTTCGGCCAGCCGCCGCGCTATGCGAAGGACGTCAAGGTC
>DATGCX010000184.1:0-4137 GCA_035311445.1 Xanthobacteraceae bacterium
TTTGGGGGAGGTCCATCATGATCGATTCCGTCGAAAAGACGACCATTCGTAAGATCTATATTCGACTCCTGCCGCTGCTGTTTGTAGCGTATTTCATCTGCTATCTTGACCGCATCAACGTCGGCTTTGCCGCGCTGACCATGAACACGGACCTCGGCTTCACCGCCACGGTCTATGCGTTGGGGGCCACCGCGTTCTTCTGGGGCTATTGCCTGTTCGAGGTGCCGAGCAACATCATTCTCGAAAAAGTCGGCGCGCGGATGTGGATCGCCCGCATCATGATCACCTGGGGCCTATTCTCCGCTGCTACTGCTTTCGTCACCGGCGCGACTAGCTTCGCCGTGGTGCGCTTCTTCCTTGGCGTCTGCGAAGCCGGGTTCTTCCCCGGTATAATCCTGTACTTCACCTATTGGTTTCCGGCGCGCTGTCGCGGGCAGGTGGTCGGATGGTTCATGACCGCGATTCCGGTCGCGATCTTTCTGGGCGCTCCGATCTCGACCTTATTGCTCGTCCAGCTCGACGGCCTCTTCGGTCTCGCCGGGTGGCGCTGGTTGTTCCTCTGCGAGGCAGTGCCGGCGGTCATCCTCGGCTTCACGGTGCTGTTCTATCTGACCGACCGGCCGGCGAAAGCGCACTGGCTCAAGCCGCGTGAGCGCAAATGGCTGATCGCGGAGCTGGCTGCCGAACGCAGCGCGATCGAGCAGATCCGCGTCTACACCGTGCTCCAGTCGCTCCTCAATCTGCGCGTCTTGGCGCTCGCAATAATCTACCTGGGGATCGGCACCGCGAGCCTCGGCCTCGTCCTCTTCCTGCCGCTGATGATCAAGCAGCTTGGCTTGTCGAACCTGATGACTGGCTTCGCAACGGCGATTCCCTACGTCGTCGGCACCATCGGCATGGTCATTTGCGGCTACATCACCGATCGAATGCATGAGCGCCGCTGGAACCTGTTCTTCACCTGCCTCGCCGCCGCGGTCGGCCTCCTCGCGGCCGCGCTACTCAGCGGCAGCTTCTGGGCGCTCGCTGGCTTGTCGGTGGCGACTATCGGCTTCTACGGCATGAAGACGTCGTTCTGGCCGCTGCCTTCCACCTTCTTGAGCGGGACGGCCGCTGCCGCCGCCATCGCCGCGATAAATTCACTGGGCAACCTCGGCGGCCTGATCGGGCCCAACCTGGTTGGCTGGCTCAAGGACAGTACCGGCAGCTTCGAGGCAGGATTATACGCGATGGCTGGCTGCGCGCTGATCTCGGCGATCATGACTCTCATTGCGGTTCGAGCGCCGCGCAGGCGGGTCGAGCCCACGGGTCTGGGCGTGGCGGCGGCGTGACTAGGCCGCGTCCGATGAGGGCTATCGAGTGAACGGCGCTGTCCAATTGTCGGGTCCGACCCATCGCAACGCCTGCCAAATTACTGATAGCTACTGTGACGGTTCGACAAGGAACAATTCAAAATAGGCTTGTCCGGATTTGACGCGTGCTAACGAGGTCATCAAATGAGGTAGCGCAATGGCGTCGACGTCAGCGCGAAGAAGCAAACAGCCCATCAAACGGCAGCAGGGGGTCACTCGGGCGTTGACATCATTGCCAAAAGAACGGTTGAATATGTGCCGCCCAATGAAAGCAGCGATTCCCAGCTTCCTCCTATAACGACGGGGAAGCGGACTGTTCGGTCGCCGCGATTTCGCGACTGGGGGGTCTGGCCGATGACGGTCGGCAGATTCAAAGCGCATTTCAGTTCGCGCGTTTCTGCGCGGCGAACGACTTTACCCCCGGCCCCGGCAACCGCGCTCCGGCGCAACGCCCATCACAATCGCAATCACACCAGTGAGACACAGGCGCCGAACGGCATTCGCAGTTTGGCCTCGCCTCACGACAGGTAACGGGAGGATCCGACCATGGCAGGCGACATCGCATTGATGGCCCATCTGATGCGGCGTGCCGGCTTCGGCGCGGGCAGGGACGAGCTCGAAGCGCGTGTTGCCAAAGGTTACGACGCCACGGTCGAGGAACTGCTGCATCCTGAAACACAGCCGCCTGTCGATCATTATACCTTGCTTCGCCACCAGCCCTCGGCGCTGCTACCCGGCGGGGTGCCGCCAATGGGTAACATCAACTACATGTACTACCTGGTGACCACGCAGCGCCCGCTGGAAGAGAAGATGGCGCTGTTCTGGCACCATGTGTTCGCGACCGGTAACTCGAAGGTCGACAATTACGATCAGATGCTGGAGCAGATCGATCTGTTCCGCAACTACGGCATGGGCAACTATCGCGACCTGCTGCTGAAGGTAGCGAAGAATCCCTCGATGATCTTCTGGCTGGACAACAACCAGAACCACGGCACCGAGGTGAACGAAAACTGGGGCCGCGAACTGCTAGAATTGTTCAGCCTCGGCGCTGGCAACTACACCGAGGTAGACGTGCGCGAGGCGTCGCGCTCTTTCACTGGCTGGAGCTTCGAGACTAAACTTCCCCGGCTGCCGTACGGACGCTTTCCCTGGAAGTTCGAGTACCGCCCAGAAGATCACGACGACAGCGAAAAAACCTTCCTCGGACACAAGGGCAACTTCAACGGCGAGGATATCATCGACATCATCGTCGAGCAGCCAGCCTGCGCAAGATTCATCTGTCGGCATCTTTACAACTTCTTCGTCGCCGACGAGCCGCAGGTGCCTGCCTGGAGTTTGGAGCCGCCACGCGATCCGGCGGCGATCGACCTGTTGGCACGGACGTTCCGCGAAAACAAATGTGAGATGAAGCCGGTGCTGCGCACACTGTTCACATCGGATTTCTTCAAGAACGCCCTTTACAGGCACATGAAATCGCCGGCCGAGGTCGTGGTGGGCACGCTGCGCCAGATGGGCGGCTACGAGATTGCGATGCCGGGCTATGGCGAGCTGTCCATGCAGCCCTCCTATATGGGCCAGGATCTGCTCAATCCACCGTCGGTGGAAGGCTGGCATACCGGCCAGGAGTGGATCAACAGCGGGTCGCTGATGGCGCGCATCAACTTCGTCGCCGAGCAGGTTGGCAATACGTCGTCGCCCGGCGTGCAGGCGATCATCAAGCGGCTGCAGGCCATGGGCGTGCTGGAGCCGGAGGAGCTAGTCGATTCGTGCCTCGATTTGCTTGGACCGGTGGAAGTCGGCGCCGATACCAAGAGGGAGCTGGTCGAGCAGGCGAAGGAATGGGGCCAGATACGCTGGGACACAGCGGCGAACGCCCAGGCGGCCACCGAACATACCGGCAAACTGCTGCAACTGATTGTGGCGACGCGCGAGTATCAATTCGCGTGACACAGGAACTCTGACGGCTGCGGAGGAACGCACGATGGCGGCGATGCAAAATGACCCCGTGCTGGTCGTTGTCCAGCTCACGGGCGGCAATGACTATCTCAACACGGTCGTCCCGTACAACAACCCGCTCTACCGCGATAACCGGAAGGCGGTCGGAATCGGTGACAACCAGATATTGCGGCTCGATGGGGACTACGGCGTCCCATCGTTTCTCGCGCCGATGAAGAGATTCTGGGACGAGGGCAAGCTCGCCATAATGCATGGCGTCGGCTACCTCGATTCGCCGCGCTCGCATTTCCGCTCGATGGACATCTGGCACACCTGCGAGACCGACAAGGTCAGCACCGAAGGCTGGCTCGGCCGCGTGGTGCGCGAAATCGATCCGAAGAAGGAGAACGTGGTCACTGCGGTGAGCTTCGGCCCGTGCCTGTTCCGAGCGCTCGCCATGCCGGGCGTACCGGTCGCCTGTGTCGCTGGCCCCCTCGAGACCTATGGCTTCCTGCCGGCCATTCAGGAAAAGGCGCAGCGCCAAGCGGTGCTCGATCGTTTCTCCCGGATGTACAGTCCGATCCCGGGGAGCGGCGTCATGGAATACATGGGCACCACAGGACTGGATTCGCTCAAGGGCGCTGACATCCTTAAGGTGGCTCCCGGCAAGTACTCATCCGAGATCAAATATCCCGACACCCCGATCGCCCGCAAATTGAGGGGCATTGCCCAGGTGCATTTCGCGGATCTCGGGACGCGGGTGTACTACTGCGATCACGGCAGCTTCGACACCCACGCGGGGCAGGGTCCGATCCACGCCAACCTTTGGACCTCGGTGAGCCAAGGCCTCGAG
>DATGCX010000185.1:0-3571 GCA_035311445.1 Xanthobacteraceae bacterium
AGGCCGCTGAGTGGTATGAACGCGCACTTGTCGAAGACAAATTCTTCGCTCCATTCGCTCTCGGGCTACTTTACTCAACCCCTGGAGGCCTCCCGCCGGACAATGAGAAAGCCATCGCTTATTTCCAGGTCGCACTTGCAAATGGCCACCAGGACGCCCGCCGCGAGCTCCGCCGGCTCGGCGCCCTTCCACCACTTCCACCAAGTCCACTAGGTCCACCGCGCTCAAAGCGAACAAACGGCTAAGCTTCCATCGAGTGCAAGCCAAGCACTATTTGGTTGGGCTGGTGCAGTCCCCTCTCGGTTCGGTTTGACAGAGGACTGCTTGTGGCACTTGGCCGACGTCAGCCGGTTCGGCCGCGCATGCCCGGTGCTTGTGGGCTAGCCGAAGCCCCAATGGTCGTGGCCATGCCCATGTTCGACCGATACATGCATTGCTGCCGCCTGTCCGGACTGGTCGTGATGATCGGCGGATCCGGAACCGCCGGAGGCAACCGCGGCGGTCGCCCGAGATACCGGCGTCAGCAGCGCGACCGGGGCAGGCGGCAACGGACCCGTTGCAGTGCTGAGCGCGTCAGTCACGCTCTGGCCGTCAGCATTATAGGTACCCCCGTTGAGCGGAACGTTGTTGCCGCTGACATCAGCGGCGTTGGCATGGAACCCTTCCGCCGCCGCCGTGACCAGCGCGGCGTTGTGCGTCTGAAGGCCTTTGATCATTGCCGACACGTCGGCACCCACGGTGGAGTTTTTCCCCAGCAGTTCGTTATCGAAGCGCGCCTCGAAGATGCCGCCCTGAGCCGCGTCGAAGTTCGTGACGTTCTTCTCCCAGCCTTGCAGCGTGTGGATGAAGGCATTGATCTCGTGTGAATTGCCCGCGGCGACGAGCTGCTCGGCCTTCGCTCCAAGCGTGTTGCTGGACGCGATGAAATCCGCCCAGAAGTTGGTCTGGTCGGCATTGTCCTGATACGGCACCGGGACGACGTCGGTATCCGGGGCTGGCGTCCATCCGGTGACTCCGTTGGCGGAAGCCATGTTGGCAAGGTTTGGGTCGCCTGCAACGATGTCTGTGATGTCGAGAAAATTATCGTTGGTGCTTTTTGCTGCGTCGGGATTGCTCCCGTATTGATGGTCGAAGTTGGTCAGTTGAAGATTGATCTGATCGACGATCGTGGACGCGTGTATTCCGGTGATCCCGCCGAACAATTGCGGGTCGTTCTTGATCAGCGCCTGAAGCCCATCATGCACGGTCTGCAGATCGGCTTGTATCTCCGGCAGATTTTGTGCGTTGATGCCGCCCAGGGACTTGGACTGGGCATCGTCGAATATGGCCCCCAGTTCGGCGAACGTCGCATGGGGTGTGTTGGCGTTCAGGGGCGTCGCCAGGCTCGGAGGGGCAAAGTTGAAGCCCGGATTATCGTCCTTGATGCTGAGCGTCTGCAGAGTTGGATCGTTCTCGATGGTATTGATTATGTCCAGGTGCGCCGTGCGCAAGGCAGCTTCGGCGCCGGCATCATTGTTGACGGCGCCCGGCACCGACGCAATGGCGGTCTTGATGTCGGCCAGCACCGTGTTGACATGAGTGAGCTGGTCGCCGGTAAAATCGCCGGCAGCGACATCGGCGGTCAGGCCCGTCTGAACCAACTGCAGATCAGCTACGTATCTGCCGTCCGTGCCATTCCCTTGGTTGCCGACCGGGACATTGTTGTGCCATAGCCCGCCCTCGAGGATTCGAGTGGCGTCGTTGAACATATTCTCGAAGTAGAGATCGCCCGGATTAAGTCCGTTCGTTGCCATTACGTCCTCCTCTCAGGCCCGAAGATTCCCCCTAGAGAAACCTCAAGGCCTCCCATGCGATTGACTTGCCGAAGCGGATTGAAACGAAAGCAAGCGCGCCGGGGCATTCGACGGTAATGCCCCTTCGTCAGATGGTCGTCGACGATGGTTGAACGTTTCGCTGCTCCGTAATGAACAGGAACAGTCCGGCACTTTCATGAAGGCCGGCGACACACGACGGGCATTAGTAGGGCTATTAGGAGGCAACCGCTGCGTGTCATATCGCTCGCGAAAGGAGTGACAATCTTTCTGGTGCTATGCTGACGAACACGCCCGAAGCGAACGGCCGCGAGTTCGGCATCTCCCGCAAGACCGGCTACAAGACTCTCGGCCGCTGCAACGACAGCGGCCCGGAAGCGCTGACTGAACGATCGCGCCGGCCGTACCGGCACGCTAACCAGCTTCCTGTTCAGGCAAGCTCTTCACCGCATACATGCTAGATAACATTCGATACACCGGCGAGCGGCGCGTTCCACGATGGGAGTACGAGCACCGGGAAAAGCGTCGAGACGGCGCGCACCGCGCTCGGCAACCCGGCGTGGGTATCGATACGGCGACGCCTTGGCGAGGCCGGTTACCGTGAGCCACCACGAGGATGCGGACGCCGCGACGCAACCGCGATAGTCTACCGTTTCGAGGAGGCCGCTATGATCCGACGACGCATCCCGACCCGGCGCACTTTCGTGATGGGGCTCTTGTTGCTCCCGCTCCCCGCGCCCCACGCGGTGGCGCAGAAGGCCGAGCCCGCGACGGGCGCCGCGCCGCCGACTTGGGCGCAACCGGTCGCGGTCGGAGGTGTGCCGAACCTGCACCTTGTCGACGACAATTTCTTTCGCAGCGCGCAGCCCGATGCCCAAGGCTTCCAGAACCTTGCGACGCAGCACGGCCTGCGCACAGTGATCAGCCTGCGCGCCTATCACTCGGATCAGCCGCTCGCGCGCGGGCTCGATCTGCGGCTGGTACGCTTCCCGATTCACACTTGGCATATCGAGCGAGAGGATGTCGTCGGTGCGCTGCAGACTTTGCGCCGGGCCAGGCGGGAGGGGCCGGTACTGCTGCATTGCCAGCACGGCGCCGACCGCACTGGCTTGATCACGGCGCTCTATCGCATCCTCTATCAGGGCTGGGGCAAGGACGCCGCGCTAGACGAAATGCAGAACGGCGACTTTGGCTATCACGCCGTCTGGGCCCACATCCCACGGTATATCCGGCGCGTGAACGTGGAGCGTCTGCGGCGCGAGGTCGGCGTTCCGTGACGTTTTTTCGGTTTTGGCCCAAATGCGGATAACAGTGCGTTTTGCCAGGAGATTTCGGTGATATCGGCCGGTCTCGAATACCCATCGCCCAGACTCGACGTGTGAAAGCCGGCCCATAGGCGCCATCATTGTCGCGCACCAAACAGTCGGCGCCGTGTTGTTACGAGTTGACGCTGCCCCCAACTCTTGCCCAAACGGAACTGGCGTCGGGCCGTTGCGGATACCCTCTTGGGCAGTGATCGTGGCGGTCCACTGCGCGGAGCCGTCGGTGGGCTCCAGGGCGACGCCCGACGACGACCTCCAATATCGATTCACCGACGACCCAGTAGCGCTGTGTCAAGACCACGGTCGCCGTTGGAGACGGCGAGGTGGTCGCCCTTGGAAGGACGACCAGATCAACCGCACCAAACTCCTGATCATCATTCGCCCCCGTGTGGTTCGCGACGGCGAGAATCCGCGCCGGGCAACCGACGAGTACCGGTC
>DATGCX010000186.1:0-19484 GCA_035311445.1 Xanthobacteraceae bacterium
TCGCCGGCTATCTTGGCGTTCTCCCGGGTTTCCTCGTTCGCGCCCGGAGCGGCGCCTGCGACCTGCATCCTGGCCCGCGCACGCGCCGCGACCGCTACGCTGGTTTCCGGGTCCGTCACATCGGCTGCGATGCGATTGACGAGATGCTGCAGGGAATGGCTGCCGGCCACGTTGAGAAAGCCTCGCCCGCTGCCGTCGGTATTGACGTACATGAGCGCCTTCTCTTTCAGTTCCGCCGCATGCGTCTCCGCCCATTCGGTGGAGCCGAGCAACATCGGTTCTTCTGCGTCCCAGCTGAGATAGACGAGCGTGCGCTTCGGCCGCCAACCCGTTTTCGCGAGCGCGCCGATGGCTTTCGCTTCGCCCATCATGGCGATGTGTCCGCTCATAGGATCGGCCGCGCCGAACACCCATCCGTCGTGGTGGTTACCACGCATGATCCACTGGTCCGGGAAGGTGCTTCCCTTCATCACCGCGACCACGTTGTAGATGGTTTTGAGCGACCAATCGGATTTCACCGCGATATGGACGCGCGCGTCCTCACCGCCGCCGACGTGATACGTGATGGGGAGCGCCCCGCGCCAATTTGGAGGCACGACCCGGCCGCCAAGCGCGGCGAGAAAGTGTTGCGCGTCGCCGTAGGAAATCGGCAGCACCGGAATTTTCAGAATCGTCGGCGCATCCGAAATGGCGAGCCGGTTGGCAGACGCGGTCGCACCGATGCCAGGCGTCAGCGGATCGCCGGGGTATTGCGTCATGTCGGCGACGGAGCCGCGCTGCACGCCATTCGCGGGGCGCGCCGGACCTTTCGGATACGCATCTTCGGTCGCGTAACCATCGTCGCGCGGATCGGAAAAGATGATGCAGCCGACAGCGCCGTGCTCCTGCGCGAGCTTTGGCTTCAATCCACGCCAGCCACTGCCATAGCGGGCGATCACGATCTTGCCTCTGACCGAAACACCCAGGCGTTCGAGCTGGAGGTAATCGTCCCGCATACCGTAATTGACATAGACGAGCGGCGCAGTGACGTCGCCGTCGCCTTGATATGCGACGTAGGCGGGCAGCGCGTCCTTCATGTGTCCGGAGGTCTCGTCGCCGGGAATCGGCGGCTCCGTCAGCGTCGCCCTGAAAGGCTCGGGGCCGACAAGCTCCAGCGTCTGGCTGATCGGCGTCGGGTAAAGCACCTCGAACGTTTCGGTGTGCGCATCCCATCCCCAATCCCGGAATTGGGCAAGCACCATTTCGGCGTTCGCCTTGTTGTGTGGTGAGCCCACATGGTTGGGTTCAGCCGCCATAGTCTTCATCCAGGAGGCCATTTCGGCGGCGTTGAGGGACGCGTCGAAATGCCGTTCAACCTCGGCGGGCGACGGCTGAGCAGACTGTGCGTGAATCGGGCCCACACCGAAGGCGGCGGCAAGCATGAGAGAACTGATAATCGCGCGGCGCATAGGGCATCTCCTGCTGCGATCGGTTACTGGCGGTTCTATTGTACGCGAAATGATATGTCCAACAACGCCCAGCGGTCGGTCCGGAGACGATGCATCAGGCCGCGGCCAGCGCAGCAAATGCCCGAAAGCCCGATATCGGATCGCTGGATCAGCTCGCAACGATGCAATAGTCTATTGATTCCACCGGAGGAGACATTCAACAGGCCAAGCAGGTAATGGCTAATCCATGACGTGAGCTGCTTAAGGGAGACCAAAGATGGATGTGAGAGCTATTCTTCTGGGCGTCCTTGGCAGCGGATTTCTCGTGTTTGCTGCCCTGACAGCCACCCAGGCGCAGGCGCCTGCGACGCTTATCATCAGAGGGGCAACGATCATTGACGGACTGTCCGACGCGCCCCTTCGGGAGCGCTCTCTGCTGATTGAGGGGAACATTATTCGCGACCTGCCTGCCGCCGACGCAGCTGCACCGGCGGGAGCGCAAGTGATTGATATAACTGGGAAATTCATTATTCCGGGATTATTCGATTCGCATGTGCACTGGCAAGAATGGATGGGCGAGCTCTACGTCAATCATGGTGTAACTTCCGTGATGGCACTGGAGAACACCCCCAAGGCGTTGCGCGCAAAAAGCCAGGAAGCACGCGATCTTCCGCGGTTCTTCCACAGCGGAGGCCGGCCGGCATTCACCGAAAGCTCCTCAGATGCCGATATCCGGCAAGCGGTACGCAATTGGCTTTTGAACGAACCCGATCTGGCGTGGTTTCCCCAATACAATGACAGGATAGCCCGCGCCTATGCGATCGCGGCCGACGAAGCCCACAAGGCAGGCTTTCTCGTCTTCGGCCATACCGATGATGCGCCGGGATCACTGCGGGATGGGATCGATATTTTCGAGCATGTCTGGGGCTTCGCAGAGGCCGCCATGTCGCCTCAGGAGCTGAGTTCGCTTCGCGAAGGCAAGTTGCTGACCTGGGCAACGTCGATGACAGATTGGAACAAGCTGGAACGGATGATCGAGGAAGCGGCTCGGCGGGGCGCCTATCTTAATCCGACGCTGCATTACGAGTGGGGCGGCATGAGCAGGCGAGCCCCGCAGCGAGAGTACGAGGACTATCTCACGCTGAGTAATCCTGACCTCGTGTATTTTCCAAGGAATATCACTGACAGCATTCTCGCGAGGCAACGGCAGATCAAGAATTTCTCCTCGCGCTACGAGAGCATGCCGCGGATTGCCCGCCTGCCGGCGGCAGATCGCAAAGAGTTTGAGGCGGGATTCCGAAACGTGCTCGAGTTCACGCGCAGGTTCGCGGCTGCGGGAGGGAAAATTCACGCCGGTACGGATACTATAACCGGAGGAACGCCGGGTCTGAGCCAGCATCACGAGATGGAAATGCTGGTCGAGGCGGGCCTCACTCCCATGCAAGCCCTGAAGGCGGCCACCTCGTGGTCCGCCGAATTGCTAGAGGGCAAGAACGGGGCGCGCGGCAGGGTGAAGATAGGCTCGATACGCCCCGGCAATTTTGCCGATCTCGTCGTCGTGAACGCAGATCCTTTAAGCGATATCTCGAACACCAAGAAGATCGAACGGGTGATGAAGAATGGGCACTGGGTCGAACTTACCTATCATCCCGAGTATGTCACGCTTCTCAAGCCTGCCACTCCGCTGGCAGCGTCAACCTTTGCACCGGTGATCAGTTCGATCCAGCCAAGCAGCGTGAAGGAGGGGTCTCCGCCCGTTCGGGTGGTCCTGGAAGGAAGCGGATTTATAATGACATCGTTAGTCCGGGTCGATGGCATTTCGGTCAAGACGATCTTCCGCGACCCCCGGCATTTGGAGTTTGATCTCCCGGCCAACGCGATCGCGCGGGCCACACCGAACCCCTACAGTGCGCCAGGGCCCGTGCAGGACGTCGGAATCATCGGCGACCGCGCCGTTGCGGTGCATGTCTTCAACCCGCCTCCGGAGGGAGGAACCTCGAACACGGTTCACCAATTGGTGCTGCGAAGGTAAGCGGTTCCGCAGAGGCACGGGACACCGATGGCCATTGTGCTCAGTCTGGGGACGTTCCTGTCGACCCTCCTCGGGGGACTGTTCGCCCTCTATTTGCAAGACCGACTGCATCTGATCTTGGGATTCAGCGCGGGCGCCCTGATCGGCGTCGCCTTCTTCGACTTGATCCCCGAGTCACTCGAGCTCGCGAGCACGGCTAGCGGGCAAACCGTTGCAGGCGTCATAGCCACCGGGTTTGCCGGCTACATGCTCCTGGACCGGACCGTCGCACCGCATGGCGACAAAGGTCCACGGACGGAAAAACTGTGGCATCGCGGCGTGCTCGGCGCGGCGAGCCTCTCGGCCCATAGCTTTCTCGATGGATTCGCGATCGGTCTCGGCTTCAAAGTTTCGACTGCGGTCGGCACCATCGTCGCCGCCGCGGTGGTTGCCCACGACTTTTCCGACGGGATCAATACGGTCAGCGTAATTCTTCGTAACAAGGGCGATAATCGATCTGCGTTCCGCTGGCTGCTGATCGATGCCGCAGCCCCCGTCGCTGGTGCTGTCTCAACACTCGTGCTTCCGGTCCCGCAGGACATGCTGGGGCTCGCCTTGGCACTGTTTGCCGGATTTTTCCTTTATATCGGTGCGAGCGATCTTCTCCCTGAAAGCTATCACGATCATCCAACCGGTGGAACGACCGCAATGACCATCCTCGGTCTGGTGGCCGTCTATGCTGCGGTGCGCCTCGCGAGCCTGTGATCCACAAGCTGCTCGTATTCGCGCGCCTCACATTCGCGCCCTCAGTCTGGCGCCAGCATCTGCAGCGTATCCCCTGGCCGCAATTCACCGCGTCGCGCCAACATCATGAGGGCCACGCCGAGAGCAGCGTCGCCTGCTGGTGCCATTCCGCGCTCGATTTCCTCATCGCCATTATGTAGAACAATAACAAGCGTGTCGTCCGATGGTGTCGACCGCCGCATGGGCGCCGCCTTGTCTCGGTTCTTGCGGTCGCGAGCCCGGCGCGCACTGGGACTTGCCAGCATCTCGGCCGAGAAGCCATGCACCATCGTCGCCGCCCTGGCGACGCCGCCGCTCTGCCCGGCATCGAAGAGTATTTCAAGTGCCCCGTGCAACTCATTGCGCAGGGACATTTTATCCATCGCCATGAGGCTAGTATCGGTCGGCACCTGGAAAGGGGCAATGCTCACCCCTTCAAATTAGATAATTTCAAACTTAGAGTATTTCAAAAAATAGGCGACGGCACAGCAGGTGTGGCGGTGATCTGGGCTGCAATCACCTAATATCACATTATAATAACCTCATTAAGGTACCTACATATATAAGGAAGTCCCCTTTACCATCCATAACGTCATTCGTCGACGACCGGATTGCGCAGCGTGCCGATCCCCGAAATCTCCACTTCCAATACGTCGCCGGCCTTCATCCAAACCGGAGGCGTGCGGCGGTGGCCGACGCCGGCGGGCGTTCCAGTGGCGATGATGTCGCCCGCGGCCAGGCCGGTGAAATCCGAGATGAACTTGATGACCTGCGGGATCGAATAGATCAGCATGTCGGTGCCCGAACGCTGCATCTCTATTCCGTTGAGCCGCGTCACCAGGGTAAGTCTGGTCGGATCGGGGATTTCGTCCGTCGTCACGAGAATCGGTCCGAGCGGCCCGGTACCGGGAAAGTTTTTGCCCGATGTCACCGAGAACTTCTGGTAATCGCGCACGCTGCCATCAACGAAGCAGGTGTACCCGGCCACGTACTTCAACGCATCGGTTTCTACTATGTGGCGGCCCGGGCGGGCAATGATGATAGCGAGCTCGCCTTCGAAATCAAACTTGTCGGAGACCTTCGGGCGCACCAGGGCGCCGCCGTGTCCGACCAGGGTGTCGGCGAGCCGCAAAAACACACTCGGCGCGGGCGAGATCTCGCGCCCGGTCTCCTCTGCGTGGGAGCGGTAGTTGATCCCAACACACACGATCCGCCGTGGGTCCGGCACCACCGGGAGGAATTTGACGTCGGATAATTTGTGATCGGGCGTCTGGCCGGCCGTGGCGCGTCGGACCTCATCAAGCGCATCCGCGGCAAGCGCTTGCCGCAACGTCGAAAATCGTCCGCCCAGACAGCGCGTCCCGTCAATGATGCCGTCGCCTGACACAACCCCGAACTTCGCCTTACCGTCGACCATATAGCTCGCGAGCTTCACGTGAATTCCTTCGGTTTTGGGTGCGGGACGCGGCGGACCTTAAAGCACTTTAGCGCTGTCACGACGCCGCCTGTTCGGCCAAAAATTTCTCCAGCGTGTAGGGATCAGGTATGCGGGCCGGATCGCATGGGATCACGTCCGAGAACCGTGATGCCTCGAAATGCCATTTGCGTTGGGGCGGCAGGCCCCAGCCACGCTGGCGCGTATAGGCGGCGCTCCAGCGCACCGGCTGATTCTCGATGTCCATCATTTGATAGTGAGAGTTGAACAACTCGATACGATGGCCGTCGGGGTCACGAAAATAGACGAACAGTGCGTGACCGGGACCGTGTCGGCCGGGACCGTGCTCGGGCTGTTTGCCGAAACCGAGGCTGCCAAGGATGTCGCAGGCCTGGAATAGACGGGCTGACTCGGCGACCGTGAAGGCGAAATGGTGCAGCCGCGGTCCGGTCCCGTTGGCGAACACGAAGTCATGCGGGTTGCCCTTGCGCTGCAGGAACACGAACAACAGTTCATCGGAATCGTCCGGGCAGACATATTCGGATAATCGGAATCCCATGCCGACGTAGAACGCGCAGGCGCGTGGCACGTCGGGCACGAGGATCTGGAAGTGATCGATCCGCTGTGGGCTCGCGCCGGTCCACTTGTCGAACGCAACGGTGAGGCGCGGCATTGTCTCCATGGTCGCACAGAGTTCAAGCGGGGTACCGAGAGGGTCGGAGACGTGGAGGGTGCGCCCCTGATGGGGCACTTCGACGAACTTCGTCGGCAGACCGGCTTTGTCGAAATGGGCCTTGGCGCGATCAAGGTCGTCTTCTGTAAAGACGCGCATCCCCACCCGCTCGGCTGCCGGCACAGCGGAGGTATGCTTAAGGACCAGGCTGTGATGCGCGGCTTCTTCAACGCCGCGCAGGTAGATGGCGTCCTTCGTCTCGTCACTTATCACAAGACCAATTCCGTCCACGTAGAAAGCGCGGCTCTTCGCGAGATCGTTTACGCCGATCACCACGTGGCTCGCGCGGGTGATCTGAAATGGCGGCGGGAAGCTAGCGGGCGGCAGACTCATGGGACGTCCCTTGATGCCTCTCTTCGGTCTCGGGCGACTCGAAACGGGTGGACAACAGACGCTCACGGTTTTAGCCGCCCGCACAACCTGATTTGCCGGGCCGCGCTTGCAGCCGCAAGCAGCTGTCCACCAGATCGAAAGCGCGACGGTAGCACACAACCCTTCGTCGGACGTGCACAGCAGCAAACTGCAGGCGGGAATTGTCACCACGTCCGCCACGGATGTCATGAAATCCGTAAATTGTCGTCAAGCGAACGCGTGCACGCGAATCACGCACATCCTGAATCCAAGTGATCGAAAGTGATCACAAGTGATGCACAAAAAGCACATTCGACGCGCATCATGGGCGTTAGACAAATAGTGTATTCGCCACGCCATGTATCTGGCGTCCGTGAATCGGCAGCGTTGGCGCGATTATTGCTTAACAGCTGGGCGTAAGCGGCGCCTGTGAAGGCGCCACCAGGAAGCGCCGCAGCCTGAGCGCGGCCGGATGCGAACCATTCCGGTTGTCGTCATAGCGGCCAACACATGCGAGGACTAACTACATGCGCATCATCATGCGTGGAGTGTTCATTGTTGCCTTGTCGACCTTACCATTTGCCGCTGCGGCATTCGATAATGGCCAATACAAAGATGTTCCCGATAATATCCGGTCGTGGTTCAAGAGCGTCCGCAGTCCGCATGGCGTTCCTTGCTGCGATATCGCCGACGGCCATCGCACCGAATACGACATGCGCACCGATGGCTACTGGGTACCGATCGAAGGCAAGTGGCAACAGGTTCCGCCAGAGGCGATCGTCTACAATGCCGGCAATCCTGTTGGCGAGGCTGTGGTCTGGTATGTGCGGCAAGGCTCTAACACCTATTACATTCGCTGCTTCGTGCCGGGTGGCGGCGTGTGATCGCGAGCCGCCGGAAAATGTGTTAGGGCGCGGTTAGGTTTTTTGCTAGTCCGCCGCAGCACCTGAGCACGCCAAAAACCAATTGGGCAAGGAATTATTGGCGGGGTATTTGAAACCCCAGCCAATAAAGCTGAAATGCAACCATGAGGTTACCTACCTGTCTTTGCGGCGCGAAAAATATTGCACTTTGGTATTGCCCTTCGGGACGTTGTCCGAATCGCAACGCCCCACAATACTCATTCAAAATGTATTGCATCTCAAGTGATGCATGGCACTACAGCCGCCACGTCATGTGTCCGTCTGTAACGTTCGGCAGCGTTGGCGCGATGATTGCCTAATGGCCGGTGTGAGCAGCCCGGGAGGACGCCATCAGGAACTGCTGCCTGAGCGCGACCGGATGCGTGTGCCTCTGGTCACCATTATGGCGGCCAACGGATGCGAGGACTATGAACATGCGTATCGTCACGCGTGCAGTGTTTGTTGCTGCCCTGTCAAGCCTGCCCTTTGCGGCGGCGGCTTTCGATAACGGTCAATACAACAATGTCCCCGACAATATTCGGTCGTGGTTCAAGAGCGTCCGCAGTCCGCATGGCGTTCCATGCTGCGATATCGCCGACGGCCATCGCACCGAATACGACATGCGCACCGACGGGTATTGGGTGCCGATCGAAGGCAAGTGGCAACAGGTTCCGCCAGAGTCGGTCGTGTACAATGCAGGCAATCCCGTTGGCGAAGCGGTGGTCTGGTACGTAAAGCAAGGGGCGACCACGTACTACATCCGCTGCTTCGTGCCGGGCGGCGGCGTGTGATCACGAGGCTGCAGCAGGATGTGATTGCATGAGGGAATGATCTCGGCGAGTCGTCGACCTATCCACGAGTCGCAATTAGTGCATATCCATAATGCTCAGACCACGTGGAACGTCGGGCAGCGACTCAACGTCGACACTGCGCGCGACAATCTCGCCGTAGTCTTCCAATGCTGCGGATGATGGGATGACCGGCTCCTTAGCGGGTTCCGCTTGCTAGCCGAAATTACCCCTGCTGCCGGCGAGACCCTGTTCCCCCGGCCTGTCGGACTTCACGACTGGTTGATTGAGTTCGGCAACACTGCACAACACGCCGCAACACGCCTTCCTCGGCGATCAGCGGGAGTGCCGTCGATTGACGGCGGGGCCGGCAGTCCGGCGCGGTCGCTTGTCGCGGGCCTACCAGCCTTGGTATGCATCCACCTCAAGATGTGACGTGCGAGGTGGAAATGACGAGCGAAGTGGCGGACGTAATCGTGGTTGGCGCCGGCAACGCGGCGTTCTGTGCGGCGCTGGCAGCGCGCGAGCAGGGCGCGTCCGTGGTGATGCTGGAGGCGGCGCCCGAAGATGAATCCGGCGGCAACAGCCGTTTCACCGCGGGGTCGATCCGTGTCGTCTATAACGGCGTCGACGACATCAGGGCGCTGGTGCCGGACCTCACTGATGAGGAAATCCGTACCACCGATTTCGGCACGTACACGCAGGATCAGTTCTTCGACGATATGGCGCGGGTGACCCAGGATCGTGCCGATCCCGACCTTGTCGAGCTTCTGGTCACGCGCTCGTTCGATACGCTCAAATGGATGACCACCAAGGGCATCCGCCTGATTCCGATCTATGGCCGGCAGGCGTTCAAAATTGACGGCAAGTTCAAATTCTGGGGCGGCCTCACGGTCGAGGCTGTCGGCGGCGGGCCGGGCCTCGTCAAGATGCTGACCGACTCAGCGCTCAAGAACCGCATCAGGATCCAATACCACTCCCGCGCCGTCGAACTCATCTACGAGAACGGCCGCGTCAACGGCGTGCGCATCCGCCGGGACGACGGGCTTCACGAGCTGCGTTCCAGGTCGGTGATCCTCGCCTGCGGCGGCTTCGAGGCCAACGCCGAAATGCGCACGCGCTACCTGGGGGCGGGCTGGGACTTGGCAAAGGTGCGCGGCAGCCGCTGGAACGCCGGCGACGGCATCCGCATGGCCCTGGGGATCGGCGCGAGTCCGGCCGGCAACTGGTCCGGCTGCCACGCGGTGCAATGGGAGCGCAACGCGCCGGAATTTGGCGATCTCGCGGTCGGCGACCAGTTCCAGAAGCATTCCTACCCGTTCTCGATCATGGTCAACGCGACCGGCAAGCGCTTCGTCGACGAAGGCGCGGATTTTCGCAACTACACCTACGCGAAGTACGGCCGCGTCGTCCTGGAGCAGCCGGGCCAGTTCGCCTGGCAGATTTTCGACCAGAAGGTGAAGCATCTGCAACGCGACGAATACCGCATCAAGCAGATCACCAAGGCGACTGGCAACACTATCGAAGAGCTGGCCACAAAGCTCGACGGCGTCGATGCGGACGAGTTCATCAAGACCATCGCGGAATGGAACAGGGCGGTGCGTACGGACATTCCGTTCAATCCCAACATCAAGGATGGCCGGCGCACCGAAGGGCTGACCATAAACAAGAGCAATTGGGCGAACACGTTCGACACGCCGCCGTACGAGGCCTATGCGGTGACCTGTGGCGTTACCTTCACGTTCGGAGGGTTGCGCATCACCACCGACGGGGAGGTGCTCAACACCGACTACCGGCCGATCCGCGGCCTCTATGCGGCCGGCGAGCTGGTCGGGGGGCTGTTCTATTTCAATTATCCCGGCGGAACGGGCCTGATGGCGGGCTCGGTGTTCGGCCGCATTGCCGGGAACCGGGCCGGGAGTGCCGGGAGGAATTAGGCCGCCTTTCACGGCGTGGCAATCGCATTCGGCGGGGTCCCTCTTCTCCCTCTCCCCGCTTGCGGGGCGCGGGGGCCTTGCCACAAGCTCAGACGCGCGGAGCGGTCCCCTCACCCGGAATGAGCGCGAAGGACGCGCTCATTCCAACCTCTCCCCGCGAGCGGGGAAAGGTGCAAGCCACCCTGTCAGATGCGATTGCTCTGCGCTTCAGGGAGGTGGCCGCCCGGTGCCGGTCGGCGTCTTGATCACCATCCACACGGTCATGTCCCACGCATTGCGGAGGCTGGCGACGAGCAACGTCAATATCGCCGCTGCCATCAGCTCGGGACTCACTGAGGACTGCATGAACAGCAGCACCGCCGCTATCAGCAAGAGCACATACCCCACCAGCGGGATGAACGCGTAGAACGCCCGATCCTCCCAATCGACATTGAACCGAGGTTGGACGGTAAGCCAGAGCAACAATCTTCCGCAGTAGATCGTTCCGGCAAACCCCAGGATTGCGAGCAGCAGGCCAAGCGTGTGCCAACTGTGGGTCGGAATGATCACCAGCAAACAGGTGAACAGCACAGCGGCGAAGTGCACGACGGTCGGCGTGATGAACGTCGCCATCGGGGCGCGATGCTCCTCGTCGAAAAAACTCGTGCCGATCGATGCCGCAACGAACATCAGGCCAACCAGTGTCGCCGACGCCGTTCCGACGAGAACGTAGAAGTCGTGCCATTCGCGAAGCAGCTGCGCGAGCGTCAACAGCATTTTGATGCACCTGTCGATCCACCTGGAGCGATATCGTTCTTTACACTGCCGCTGGCGCCGGTGCGGCCGCCGCCAACGGGATCGTCGCTCGCTGGCCGGTGCGATAGAACGCGGCGGTCGCCATGAGGCTGCAGTGGGCAGCGAACATCAGCCAGAAGCCGGGTGCCGCGCGGATGCTGCCGGCATCGATCAGAAACGTCGAGACCAGCGGGGTGAACGTGCCGAACAATGCGGCGCCAAGGCCGAAGGCAAGCGAGAAGCCCGAGGCGCGCACATGCGTCCGGTGCTTGCGACATCAGCGGAACTCCGTTCTGCGCGACGCGGATTGTCGCGGTCAGAATAGCTGCATACCGCTGGGCCGTACACCATGAGCGTCGGCGCAATCATTACATGGCTGTAACTAATGCAAAATGAGACAGATGCCTGCGACGATTAATCATCTGAACCAAGCCGAACGCAGTTCTAGGTCAACGGCATGAACCCAGGGGGCGTAACTCAAGGGGGCTTAACTCAAGGAGGCATCCATGCGTTCGACATTTCCAGCCATTGTGGCGGTGCTCATGGTCGGTGTCGCGACCGCGGCACTCGCCCAGGAGACGCGCCAGACCACGCAAAAGCCGAGCTATCAGACATGCGAGGCCCTAGCGCTACAAAGAGGCGCGGGACACAGCCAGGGCAGTAGCCGCAATCCGGAGGACACCCACGCGGCGTTCATGCGGCAATGCCAAGCGGGTGAGATACCGCAGTGAAGACGTGCCCTGCGATTTTTCCAGGCATCAACAACCCCCGGTACAGCCGGGGGTTTTCATTTGCCTCAGGGTGGCGCCCCGTTGACGCTGACGTGGTCTCTCTTCCCGGGACGACGATTGCGATCCGGGTCTTGTTCGGGCACGGGTGTTGCGGAGTGGGGATTACTGATCGCGGCCTGAACGGCGCCGCCCGCGCATGCTGAATCCGCAACCCATTTATTGCTTAGGCGCACACCTCAATTGTCCAGCCGCGTGCAGTGCCCGCATTGGAGCCGGAACAAGAACTTGCCCGCCGGATTTTACTCGCAGCTGGTCACTGACCGATCGCGAATGCACCATCAGGACAACAGGGATTGATATCATGAGAGCGAAAGTTTTGGCGGGCACCTCCGCGCTCGCCCTGATCGCCGCCACTGTTCTGGCGACCGCGGGATCGGCCTCGGCACATCGTTGGCACCGCGGCCTTGCCGCAGGCGCAGCAGGCCTCGCGGCTGGTGTGGTTGGCGGCGCCGTAGCGGCGGCAACGGCGCCGCTGTGGGCTCCAGGCTATTACGGGTACGCCGACGGCTCCTATGCGGGCTACGGTTATGCGCCCGGGTACGCGTATGCGCCTGCCCCGACATACGAGTACACCACCCCAGGGTACAGCTCTGCGCCGCTTTACGGATATTACGGCGCTTACGGCGAGAGCCCTTGGTATTACGAGGGAGGTCCGCATCCACGCTAATGGTGGCGGCTGGGGTGACGCCACTCAGTGCGAAGGCCGGCGCACGAGCGCTGGCCTCACGCTGCTCGAACGATGACCTCGGAGCCAACCGCCATTTTCCGGACCTCGCCGTCCCTGCATCTGTAAAAGGCTACAATCCGAAGCCCTTGCAGAAGAGCTATAAGTAAAAAAAATCGCTGCGGGTTTTACGAAAGGCTGATTCAACTGTGCTTCAAAGCAACGATCTGGATTTAGCAAGAGTACAAATGATTTATGGCAAATTGGCCCAATCGGACGGGGCCATCAATGCGTTCGTCCGGGCCGAAGGCGCACCGGCACCATTATCATGTGTGCCCGGTGGGCACCGCGCGATCGTCAATCTGGATGCTCAGCAGGTCCGACCGATTCGCAAGCGCCGTCATGCGCTGAACTGAGATGGCAATAGCCGTGACGCCATCCACCGCAACATGCCACGGCCGAATAGGGCGCCAAGGCCCACGATCAGCACTGTCGTGCCGAGATTCCACACCAAGATCAAGACAGTCGCATCGTGATCGTGGAACAGCGACAGCGCGGTCGCGGTGATGGCCGCCACTGCGAGACCACCCATCATGGCGACCGCGCCCCCGCGCAACAGTGCAGCGTACCGCAGCATCGCAGCGAGCGCGATCGCAAGCGGCACGCTGGTAAGAATGAGCAACGCGAAGCACCGTACCTCCTCGCCGAAGCGAATGCCGTCCGGCCCAGCGGTGACCCAATCGGCGAAGCAACCATACCCTATGGTCGTGATCCACGTCGCCAGCGCCGGCAGCGGCAGCAGGAGCCACCACCGCGAGCGATCCGGAAGGCTGATCATGAACGCCGCCAGGGTGGCAAGGATGCCGGTGGCGAGTGCCGCCCCACCGCCGGCCGCGAACTTTGGTTCGTCGAGGCGCACCATGAGATCCGTACGAACGCCATGCCCGGCGCAAATAAGCGCGAGAACAAGGCCCGCAAAAGCAAGCCACAGGATTGCGCGCACGAGCGGCGGGCGCAGCCGCCGCACCGGCGTTGCGCATTCGACCAGTGAATCGATGATTTCCTGAGTTGCGGTCACGGCGTTTGGCTCGTCTGTCGCAGTCGCTTCCGCAGCAACTTGATGGCCCGGTGCACCGCTACCTTCAAGGCCGACACCGATCGCCCGCTCGCCGACGCCGCCTCCTTCAAGGACATTTCCTTCAGTTTGAGCAGGTTGATGGCCAGGCGCTGTTCGGGCGCCAGAGTAGCGATGGCTGCATGCAGGGCCGCGGCGTCTGCGAATGCGTCATCAAAATGGAGGTTCGCTGCATCGGACGAAAAGGTTTCATGCTCGCCCGACAATTCGACTTCGCGCGACCGGGCGCGGATCTGGCGGCGCAGCCGATCAATGATCCGCCGGTTGGCAATGGCGACCAGCCACGGTCCGAACGGACGGCCCGGATCATAGGTATGCCGAACGGCGTGAACCGTCAGCAGCACGTCCTGAACGGCATCCTCGGCATCGCTGAGTTCCTTGAATCGCCGCGCCGCCATCGCTCGCAGGTATGGCGTCATATCCGTGAGCAGCGCCCTGTAGGCCTCCCGATCGCCGTCCTGTGCACGGGCCATGAGGCCGCTCCAGTCGCGCGTGCGGAGTATTTTCGGGTCGCCGACTTGTGGGGCGCTCGTGCGGACAGAGGAAGCCGCAAGTGTCAAAGACGATCTGGATCTGCGCTGCCTGGGAGGCACCGGCCGTCTCCTGGTCTCGCTCATCGCATACACCACCCGACTGCGCGCCGGTAGCAATGAATTTTTGCACCCGCCTGTAACCTCACGGTCGCTCATGTCAGATTGGATCGATTTGCTCCGGCCGCCGCGGCTGTTTTCCAAACAAATAGTCTACCATCAGTTGCGATTTCGGCCTACGCTCCTATTCGCGCGAGAAAGTGTCCTGGCCGATTCTACAAGGCTCTACAAGGCGCTGACGCCGGTCGAGTCGGTTGGAGCGACCAATCACGAAATCGTGAGGACAGCGGAGGGTAACAGATCGCCTCCACTGCGCGAACTGCTTACTGTTCGTGCGACCAAGGAACGGCGCACGCTTAACCGACAGGGAGAATTAATATGTCGAAGTCCACCGTTGGCGCGGCGGTTCTCGCCGGCGCCGTTGCAACAGCGCTTGCGTCCATGGCGGCCGCCGCGCCACTGACGAAAGCGGAAGGCGACGCGGCGACGGCTGCGGGCAAGGAAAAATGCTACGGTGTCGCTCTGAAGGGGCAGAATGACTGCGCTGCCGGGCCGGGTACCACCTGCCAGGGCACGTCAACTTCCGATTTCCAGGGAAATGCCTGGAAGTTTGTGCGGGGCGGCAGCTGCACTTCGATCGTGGTGCCCGGCGGTAAGCACGGTTCGCTCACCCCAATTTGAGTCGCGACCTTCGATCATAGCTGAGTGGCGGGCCGGAAAGGGGAGATGCGATGAAAGGATTGGCGATGCGCGGAGCTGCGCAGGCGTCGGCAGCACTCCGCTTTCCGGCTCATTCCATTGCGGGCCGTGTTGGCACGAGCTTCAAGCACGAACATTTGCAGGCGATCCTTACCGACGGGAAGCGGGATCGCTTCTTTGAAGTCCACGCCGAAAACTACATGGGCGCCGGCGGTCCGCCCCATGCTGCGCTTAACCAAATCCGCCAAGACTACCCAGTTTCGCTCCACGGCGTCTGCATGTCGATCGGCGGCCCGCAGCCGCTCGATAAAGCGCATCTCCAGCGGTTCAAGGCCCTCGTCGACCATTATGAGCCAGCGCTGGTTTCCGAGCATCTAGCCTGGTCGACCCACGGTACGACCTATTTCAACGATTTGCTGCCGCTTCCCTACACGGCGGCGACGCTTGCTCGGGTCACCGATCACATAGACCAAGTGCAGGAGGCGGTCGGACTCCCGCTCCTGCTCGAGAACCCATCCACCTATCTCATTTTTCCGGAATCAACGATGAGCGAGACGTCCTTCATCGCGGAGGTGGTTCGGCGCACAGGGTGCGGCTTGTTGCTCGACGTCAATAATGTATTCGTTTCGGGCACCAACCATGGTTTTGCCGCGCGCGACTATCTCGCGGATTTTCCGCTTGAGCACGTCGGTGAGATTCATCTCGCTGGCCACACGCAACAGGCGGATGACGAGGGCGAGCTTCTGCTCATTGATAGCCACGACTGTCCGGTCACCGAGGCCGTGTGGAAGCTCTTCGACGTCGTCATCAGCCAATGCGGACCCATCCCAACCCTCGTGGAATGGGACAGCGACCTTCCGGATTGGGCAGGGCTCAAGGTGGAGGCGGACGCCGCGCAAACGATCATCGATCGCCATGTGCAAGGTCTCAAGCGGGGAAAAGCCCATGCCGCTTGAAGGTCGCGGGGGAGATTTCTGCGGCGAGCTTCCCTACGCAGCGGCCTTTTCCCGCGCGCTGCTCGATCCCGATCTTGCCACACCGACCGTGATCGCCGGCCCGAAATCCAAGGCGGCAATGAAGCGGTACAACGTCTACCGCAACAACGTCACCGTCAGTCTCATCAACGCCTTGGCGGCGGCATTTCCCGCGACGCTGCGGATCACCGGCGTCGATTTCTTCCGCGCGATGGCGCGCTTCTATGTGCGTAGCACACCACCGAGCTCGCCGCTCTTGTTCGAGTACGGGCGGGACTTCCCGGACTTCATCGAGCAGTACGAATATGCGCAATCGGTGCCGTGGCTGGCCGACGTGGCGCGGATCGATCGGGCATGGCTGAACGCCTATCATGCCGCCGATGTTCAACCGCTCATGCAGCACGAGTTGGCTGCCATTCCCTCGGAGCAGCTGCCCAATATTGTTTTGGAACCTCATCCGGCGACGCGGGTCATCCGTTCGCGCTTTTCGGCAGTCACTGTTTTCACTGCCAGTCGGAGCGATGGCCCGGCCAGCCATATCGAGGTTGTCGAGCCGGAGGACGCCTTAGTGACCAGGCCCGCCCTGGAGGTGGAAGTCCGACGGCTTCCGCCGGGCGGCGCGATTTTTCTCGGCCGCCTCATGACCGGCGAATCTCTCGGCGCCGCGGCCTCGGCAGCGTTCTCGGAAAGTCCGTCATTCGATCTCCCCGCCAACATTCGCGGACTGCTCGAAGCGGGCGCGTTCACAACAATCATTTGCGGGGAAAGCTGACACCATGCTGACGCAAGTTACCCACAACGTATGGCACGCGATCAGGCGGTCGGCCCAACGGGTGAATGCGATTATTGAATGGATCGCTCAGCCGTCTCTCACCCAATTTGTGCTGCGCATCGCCCTTGCGACTCCGTTCTGGCGATCCGGTATCAACAAATGGGACGGTTTCCTGCAACTGAACGATACTGCAGTTCTCCTTTTCAGCGATGAGTTCAAGTTGCATTTGCCCGGTGGCCCGTACTCGTTTCCGGCACCGGAGGCCATGGCATTCCTCGTCGCCTCCACCGAAATTCTCTTTCCCATCCTCCTCGTTCTCGGCTTGGTGACCCGACTGGCTGCGAGCGCGCTCCTGGTGATGACTCTCGTGGTCGAGCTTACCGTGCCGGATGGCTGGCCAGTGCACATAACCTGGGCGGCCATGGCGCTTGGGATAATGGCGTGGGGGCCGGGACGATTGTCGCTCGACCATTGGTTCTGGTTCGACCAACGCAAGGGTTGAGAATTTGCCGAATCGCCAATTGAGGTCCGAGGCCGGCGTCCGAAAGAATGAAACCGAGATGGGGAGCCTGTGCAGTACCGCAGGCTCGGACTATCTCGGGGTTGGAAGCCAGTACAACCGCGAGGCGATGGCCGTCCAGAGCGCCGTGTCGGCACTCGATTGAGGTCAGCGGGAGTCGATCATGCGTAATTTGCGACCAGACACCGGATTGCCAACCGGCGCCCCTGAGCGGACCATTCCGAAGGTCCTGGCGGGCCAGAAGGCACTGGTTACCGGCGCCAATTCCGGCATCGGCCAAGCGGCCGCGATCGCTCTCGGGCAAGCCGGTGCCGATGTCGTGGTCAATTACGTGACAGGCGACGATCCCGCCCAGGCGGTAGTCGACGCGATCCGTCGATCGGGCGCCGAGGCTTATGCACACAAAGCCGACGTGTCGCAAGAGGACCAGGTCGAGGACATGTTCCGCAATACGTTCGAACGATTCGGCACCGTCGATATCCTGGTCAACAACGCCGGACTGCAGCGGGACGCGGCGTTTCACGAGATGACCTTGGCGCAGTGGAACACCGTCATCGGCATCAATTTGACTGGTCAGTTCCTGTGCGCGCGGGCGGCAGTGCGCGAGTTCCTGCGCCGCGGCATTGTGCCGACGGTGTCCTGTGCCGCCGGCAAGATCATCTGCATGAGCTCGGTGCACGAGGTGATCCCATGGGCCGGTCACGCCAACTACGCCGCCTCGAAAGGCGGCATCATGTTGATGATGAAGAGCCTTGCGCAGGAGCTCGCGCCCCGCCGGATCCGGGTCAACAGCATCGCGCCGGGCGCGATTCGAACACCGATCAACACCTCGGCCTGGGGCACGGAGGACGCCTACGCCAAACTGATGACTTTGGTGCCCTACAAGCGGATTGGCGAGCCCGAGGATATCGCGCGGGCGGTCGTGTGGCTCGCTTCCGACGATTCCGATTACGTCGTCGGCACGACGCTTTTCGTCGACGGCGGCATGACCCTCTATCCCGGTTTTACCGAAGGCGGATGATGGCGGCGAGCAATGGCATCGGGCGCAATCGAGGCTGTCCGCGGGCATTGGCCCGAATATTTGATCGAGGCCGCCGGTTTGGCGCTGTTCATGATCTCGGCCGGCGCCTTCGGGACATTGCTCGAATACCCGCAATCGCCGGTGCGCGGCATGCTTCCCGACCCGCTCGTCCGGCGCGCCTTGATGGGAATAGCAATGGGAGCGACCGCGATCGGCCTTATCTATTCGCCGTGGGGGCGCCAGTCCGGGGCTCATTTCAATCCCGCCGTAACATTGGCCTTCTCGCGGCTCGGCAAGGTCGCGCTCTGGGACGGCGTGTTCTATGTGATCGGGCAATTCGTCGGAGCGCTGGCCGGCGTTCTGGCGATTTCGGCCGTGCTCGGCAACGCCTTTCGCCGGCCGCCGGTCGAATTCGTCGTGACGGTCCCTGGTTCTGGCGGCCCGCTGATCGCCTTTCTGGCCGAGTTTGTCATCTCGTGCGGTTTGATGGTGGTCATACTTTACACGAGCAATCACATCCGCCTGATGCGCTATACCGGGCTGTTCGCAGGTGCTCTGCTCGCCGGCTACGTAACGCTAGAGGCGCCGTTCTCCGGAATGAGTATGAACCCGGCGCGAACCGTTGCCTCGGCAGCGCCGAGCGGGGTTTGGGACGGCTTGTGGATCTATTTCTCGGCGCCGCTCCTCGGCATGCTGGTCGCCGTCGATGCCTATCGTCTGTTGACGGGACGCACGGGCGCGATCTGCGCCAAGCTCAACCACATCACCCACCGGCGCTGCATCTTCCGTAACTGCGGCTTCGAAGAGCATGCCGTCGACGTGCCGCGCCTGATGGAGAGGCGCAGCCGGAGCAATGCGGGCGCGCAGGCATTTGATTGAGTACGGAGTGGCCGATGGCGAGCGAGCGTTATGACGTGATCATTATCGGCACCGGCGCCGGCGGCGGTACGCTCGCCTATCGGCTCGCGCCGACCGGCAAGCGCATCCTGCTGCTCGAGCGCGGCGATTTCCTGCCACGAGAGCGGGACAACTGGGACCCGACCGCCGTGTTTGTACATTCAAAATACAAGGCGCGGGAGACCTGGTACGGCAAGGACGGTCGGGCTTTCCATCCCGGCATCCATTATTACGTCGGCGGCAACACCAAATTCTACGGCGCCGCGCTGTTCCGCCTGCG
>DATGCX010000187.1:0-3883 GCA_035311445.1 Xanthobacteraceae bacterium
ACGGATCCTGGGGTTATCAGCCGACCGGACTTTTTGCGCCCACCAGTCGCTTCGGCACTCCGGCCGACTTTGCCGCCCTGATCGATGCATGCCACCAAAAGGGCCTGGGCGTCATTATCGACTGGGTGCCGGGACACTTCCCCGACGATCCCCATGGCCTCAGCCGTTTCGACGGGACGGCACTGTATGAGCATGAAAATCCGCAGCAAGGACGCCACCTCGATTGGAACACGCTCGTCTACAATTATGGGCGCACCGAAGTCGCAAACTTCCTGTTGGGCAGCGGATTGTTCTGGCTCGATCGCTACCGCATCGACGGGCTGCGCGTGGATGCCGTCGCGTCCATGCTGTATCTCGATTACAGCCGGCCCGAAGGCGGCTGGGTGCCGAACAAATACGGCGGACGCGAAAACCTCGACGCCATCAAACTGCTTCGGCACTTCAATTCGGAGCTGTTCTCACGATTTCCCAATGCGACCACGGCGGCCGAGGAGTCGACCGCTTGGCCGATGGTATCGAGGCCGGTGGACTGGGGCGGTCTCGGGTTCGGCTACAAATGGAACATGGGCTGGATGCACGACACGCTCGAATACATCAGCAAGGATCCGATCTACCGCAAGCATCATCACGGCCAAATTCTTTTCGGCTTGCACTACGCGTTCTTCGAGAACTTCATCCTGCCGCTCTCCCATGACGAAGTTGTGCACGGCAAGCGCTCGATTCTCGGGCGCATGCCGGGCGATGAATGGCAGCGCTTTGCCAATCTGCGCGCCTATTACGGCTTCATGTTCGGTCATCCCGGCAAGAAGCTCCTGTTCATGGGCAGCGAGTTCGGCCAGCAGAACGAATGGCGCCATGATCATTCGCTTGATTGGCATCTTCTCGAGCATGCCCGGCATGCGGGCGTGCAGGCCTTGGTCCGTGATCTCAATCGTCTCTACCGCACGATACCGGCTCTGCACGAACTCGATTGTGAGGACGCCGGGTTCGAGTGGCTGGTCATGCATGACGCCCAACGCAGCGTATTCGCGTGGCTGCGAAAAGGACGCCAGACGCACGAGCGGTGCCTGGTGGTGGTGAACTTCACTCCCGAGGTCTATCGCGATTATCGCATCAAGGTGCCATTTTCGGGGACCTGGCGCGAGGTTCTCAACAGCGATTCCGCACTGTACGGCGGCAGCGATATCGGGAACGCGGGCGCGGTCAGGACGTTGGACGGGGGCGCCGTTCCCGAGGTCAGCCTTGTTGTTCCGCCCCTTGCGACAATTTTTCTCGTTCCGGAGCGCTAGTGTGCGGATTTCGGCTGGGGCGCCGCATCCGTTGGGAGCGACATGGGACGGGCGCGGAACTAATTTCGCGCTGTTTTCGGCCAATGCGGAAAAGGTCGAGCTTTGTCTATTCGACAGCCATGGTCGCCGCGAGATCGAGCGCATCGCGTTGCCAGAACGCACCGAGGATGTCTGGCACGGCTACCTCAACGATGTCGTGCCGGGACAGCTCTACGGTTACCGGGTCCATGGCCCGTATCACCCCGAGCGGGGATTTCGCTTCAACGCGCACAAGCTGCTCGTCGATCCCTATGCCAAGCAGTTGGCCGGGCGCCTCGTCTGGAGCGACGCACATTTTGGCTATCGTGCCGGCAGCGCGCGCGCCGACCTCTCGTTCGACCGGCGCGACAATGCTCGGGGAATTCCAAAGAGCGTGGTCGTCGAGGAAGCGTTCACATGGGGCGAAGAACATCGACCCTCGATCCCCTGGCAAGACACCATCATCTACGAGGCTCACGTCAAGGGACTGACTCAACTTCGCGAGGAGGTGCCGCCCGCTTGGCGCGGGACCTACCGCGGGCTGACGGCACCGGCGGTCGTCGATCATCTCAAGCGTCTAGGCGTCACCGCAATTGAACTGCTGCCGATTCACGCATTTATCGATGACCGGCATCTGGTTGAGCGCGGCCTTAGCAACTATTGGGGCTACAATACGCTCGGCTTTTTCGCGCCCGAGATGCGTTATGCCGCGGACGGGCCGCTCGATGCGTTTCGATCTACCGTCTCGCGATTGCACGATGCCGGCATCGAAGTCATCCTCGACGTCGTCTACAACCATACTGCCGAAGGCAATCACCTCGGTCCGACTCTGAGCTTCCGCGGCATCGACAACACCTCGTATTACTGGCTTCTCCCCGATCAGCCTCGCTACTACGACGACTTCACGGGGTGCGGAAATGCACTCAAGCTCACGCATCCGCGCGTGCTGCAGATGGTCATGGATTCGCTGCGGTATTGGGTGCAGGTTTGTCACGTCGACGGCTTCAGGTTCGATCTCGCCAGCACGCTCGGCCGCGGCGCCAACGGTTTTGATGGTGGCATCGCCTTCTTCGCGGCCATCCGGCAGGACCCTGTCTTGGCGGGCGCCAAACTGATTGCCGAACCGTGGGATCTTGGTCCCGGCGGCTATCGGGTCGGTGCGTTTCCGTCGGGCTGGTCGGAGTGGAACGACCGCTTTCGCGGCACGCTGCGGCGCTACTGGTCCGGCGAAGGCAATCTGATCGGTGAGGTTGGCCGCCGCATGACCGGCTCAGCCGATCTATTTCACCACGACGGTCGAGGCCCGCGCTCGAGCATCAACTACGTTACGGTTCATGATGGGTTCACGCTTGCCGATCTCGTCAGCTACGAGCGCAAGCACAACGAAGCAAACGGCGAGGACAATCGAGACGGGTCCGATGAAAATCACAGCACAAATTATGGCGTTGAAGGACCGACTGATGATCCCGCCATTCTCCAGCTTAGGCGGCAATTGCGACGTAATCTGCTTGCAAGCGTGATGCTGGCGCAAGGCGTGCCGTTGCTGCTCGCGGGAGACGAAGTCGGCAATAGCCAGGGCGGCAACAACAACGCTTATTGCCAGGACAATCCAATCGGATGGGTGGATTGGTCCGCGCTCGGCCGCAATGAGGAGGACATGACGGCCCTGGTTAGCGAGCTCAGCGAGCTGCGCCGGCGATTTCCCCAATTGCGCGCACAGCGCTGGGTCGAAGGGCGCCGCACTGACGGCTCATTCGGCGTGTTGTGGCTGACGCCACAGGCCACCGAGATGGTGGAACAGGACTGGAATTTTCCGCAGGGACGCTTTCTGTCCTATGTCCTTGGTCCGGTGGAGCAAGCGGACGCGCCGCTCTATATCGTGCTCAACGCCGCGCTAGAGACGATCGAGTTCACGCTTCCTACCCTTCCGCAATACCGCCGTTGGACGGCGCTCTTGGAAACCGCGCCCGAGCCGCGGCTCGGCGCACAGTTGGCGTCCGGCTCGAAGCTGCAGGCGCGGCCACGATCAATTCTGGTATTTTCGGGGTCGCCATAATGGCCAACGCGCGCTTTGGCGCCGAACTGCATCAAAGTGGCGTCACCTTCCGGCTCTGGGCTCCGGCCGCCAAGCGCGTCGATGTGGTGCTGGATCGCCCGTATCCCATGCAGGCGCAGGCGGAAGGCTGGTATGAAGTCACGATACCAGGCGCGCGCGCCGGGACGCTCTACAAGTATCGCATCGATGGCGAAATGGAGATTCCGGACCCGGCCTCGCATTTCCAACCGCATGACGTGCTCGGCCCAAGCGAAGTCATAGATCACGACCGATTCGAGTGGCGGACAAAAGGATGGCGCGGCCGGCCTTGGGAGGATGCGGTTTTTTTGGAGGTTCATGTCGGCACGTTCACGTCCGCCGGTACGTTTGGCGCCGCGATCGAGAAGCTCGACCACGTGGTCAATACCGGGGTGACTGCGATCGAACTGATGCCAATTGCTGACTTCGCTGGCCGGCGAAATTGGGGATACGACGGCGTCCTACTTTATGCGCCTGACAGCGCCTATGGGCGGCCGGATGA
>DATGCX010000188.1:0-4786 GCA_035311445.1 Xanthobacteraceae bacterium
GCTGCTGGTGACCGCGGCGGGAGCGTCGTAGGGGGCCATGATTGATTCGACGAAGATCATCGTGTCGTTCGGCGCGCCGAGGGCGTTTTGCAGGTCCCTGCTGGTCTTGACGACGAACGATCGCGCCGAGGTGTCGGGACGGAACACCTTCGGCAGGTCGGCATAGGCCCAGTTGGCGATGTCGTTGTAGGGCTCGGCCTTGCCGAGGTAGCCGCGTTCGATGGTGTATCCGCCGTTATTGATCAGGAAGATCACTGGTTTGTGGTCTTGTCGCAAAATGGTCGACAGCTCCTGCGCCGTGACCTGGAATGAGCCGTCGCCCACGAACAGAATGTGACGACGTTCTGGCGCTGCCGTCAGTGTGCCGAGCAGGGCTCCGACCGAGTAGCCGATCGATCCCCAGTTGACTGACCCGACGAAGGTGCAGTTCGGTGGGAACTTCAGGCCGAAGAGAGCGTAGGACGTGCCGTTGTCGACGAACAGGACGTCGCCCTCCCGGAGGTAGCCCTGCATGGCCTGCCAGTAGACAGCCTGAGTCAGCTTGGCGGATGGGTCGGCGTGCGAGCCGTCGGCGCGCGTGCCCGCCACCGCTGTCGCAACAGGACGTGGAGCGCGGTTTCGGACCTGCGGGGTCGCGTCGATGACACCCTCGAGGACTTCCTTGAGCGTCACCGCCTGATAGTTGTCATCGCCGACGTCCACTGAGTGGCCACCGGCGTGAATCGTGTTGGCGGGCAGCGAAGCCGAGAAGTCGCCCGTGGTCACCTCGATCGGCCGGTAGCCGATGGCGAGCAGGCAGTCGCTGGTCTCGATCGCCTCGCGTACGTGCGGCGCGCTTGCCCTGCCGTTGTAGATGCCGAGGTAATGCGGGAACGTCTCGTCGATCACACTTTTGGCTGTGTTGATCACAGCCACTGGAGCCTGCATCTTTTCGGCCAGCTCCATGAGGTCGGATGCGACGCCGAACCGGCTGGCATCCGCATCTACCAGGATCGCCGGCGACTTGGCGGTGGACAGTCGCCCCGCGATCGCTGCAATGCACGAACGGAGCCGTTCCGGATCGCTCGGGGTGTTCGCGAGCACGAGCGGCCCTATTGGCACCTCGATGTCGAGGTACGCAATATCGGAAGGCAGCTCCATGTACACCGGGAGCTTCTCCCGCCAGGCGGTGAGGATCAGCCTGTCGATCTCGGTGGCCGCGTTGCGTGGGGTGAGCCTGGCGTGTGCAGCAGTCATGTGTGCATAGGCGTCGAGGAAGTGATCAAAGTTGCCGTCGGCCATTGTGTGGTGCATTCCCAGGCCGCGGTCGATGGACCTGAGCGGTATCGATCCGGCGATGCAGATGACCGGGACGTGCTCGCTGTAGGCGCCACCGACACCGTTGATCGCGCTCAGAGCGCCGACGCCGTTCGTTACCAGTAGTGCGCCCAGGCCCTTTAGCCGTGCATAACCGTCGGCCGCATAGGACGCGTTCAGCTCACTGCATGTGCCGATCCATTTCAGCGTGCCAGCGTCCTGGAGCTGCTGCAACAGCGCGAGGTTGTAGTCGCCGGGAACGCCGAACAGGTGCCGGACGCCGGCCTCCTCGAGACGGCGAAGTAGAAAGTCGCCAATCTTCATTCGTCGGCTGGGGCTGCTGGACATCGTTTTTGCCTCCTTCGCCGCTGCGACCACCGCTATCCTTGCGGCGTCCAAAAAAACCGATCGCGCCAAGAATCGGCGCGTGCTTCAGTTCAGGGCGTAGGCGCATAACGGGCGAAGACGAAGTCGCGATCTTTGGCAGGCAGGTGGCAGGGGTAGCACGTTTTGTGCAGCGCCTCGTCGCCAGGTTTGCCGTTCGTGAAGTCGGCGAATCCCCAGCCGCCACTCGCGGCGTACTTTTTCGAATCCTTGACCATGAACTGGATATTCACGGCGGACCCGGCAATGGAAGATTGGAGGCCGGCGCCGGGAAAGCCGCTGGCTAAGACTTTGTTGTTTTCGTCCGAAGAGGCTTCATTCCAATGCAGCGCGGCAATGATTGTGCCGTCGGGGAACGGGAGCTTCCCTTCCCGAAAGGCCCTTATCGCAATATCGTTGCCCAATTGGGCGCGCAACTGCTTGAGGTTGCCTCCTGCGAGGTGGCCCACAGAGATCAGGCTCCAATCGCGGTATCCGGCCGGAATTGTGACGCCGTAAATCGGGGAGGCATTGCTCTCAGCCTGTGGCTGGCCCTCCTTGGCGCCCTGTGCCGTGGACTTTGTGATGTACACAGTACAAACGGCGATAGCGGCGCAAACGCTTAAAGCACCAAGAGCTTGCTCGCTAGCATGAAGTGTCATGATTTCCTCCTCTCGGCAGGCGACTAAACGCACTTAGAGCGTCAAAACGATCTCGGAGGTTCGACTGCTGCTGAACCGAGGAAGTCGCTGCGGTTTCGGCGTGTCCTTGACCATGATCGGCGGAACGATCGGGAGGTCGTCCATACGGTTATTGTGGCACGAATTGAGCCGCCTGTCCGCTTGCTTCCTGCGGCCAGGCGTGCAGCAAAGTTCCCCTCCCCCGCTGGCGGGCAGGACAATAGCATATGGGAGGGTCACGTGACCTCCCCCTGGAGGGGGAGGTCAGCCCTATGCGGACGCCCTCCCCCGCAAGCGGAGGAGAGCATCCAAAATGGCATGGTTATTTGTCATCGGCCCCTAAGGGCGGCTGGCAATGGCTTCGCCCGCGATTGACTTGAGCAAGGCGCTCTCACACCATGGCGCGGTACCCACGAGCCTGAATGCGCGGAGCAGCCCGATGTCCAAATTCTCGCTGATGTGCATCACCGCCGGCTTCGTGTGCTCCCTCGCGGCTCCGTGGCCCGCCTTTGCCGCCGAGGGGACACACGAAGCCGCCTCCATCCCCAACTTTGCCCCTGACAACAGCACCGCCTGGACGTTGGACCGCCCCGCCCATGACGACTTCCTGCCGCCGCCCAACGGGCCTGGACCTGTCCTGTCCGACAGGGCGCATCCCTATGTTCCCAATGGCCAGGGCCAGCCGACCTACCGGGTCGCAGACCTCACCAATCCGATTCTCAAGTCCTGGGTCATCGAGCGGATGCGTAAGGCCAATGACGAGGTGCTGGCCGGAAAGATCCCGTTCATTGCCCGGGAGCGGTGCTGGCCGGCGGGCGTTCCGGGCCTCGATATTTATAACCGCGGCCAGCCCGTTCATTTCATTCAGACGCCCAAGATGGTCATCTACATCAACGAGCTTTACGCGCAGATGCGCCACATCTATTTGGACGTGCCGCATTCGGAACATGTGACGCCGTCGTGGTATGGCGAATCGGTGGGACACTACGAAGGCGACGAGCTGGTTGTCGACACTATCGGACTGAATGACCGGACGTTCGTTGACAATTATCGCACGCCCCACACCGAGCAGCTGCATGTCGTCGAACGCTTCAAGATGATCGACGGCGGCAGCACGCTGCAGGTGCTCGTCACCGTAGATGATCCGGGCGCTTTCAACATGCCGTGGTCGGCGATCCAGCATTGGCGGCGCATCGATCGCCTGCTGATCGAAGACGTTTGTGAGCCGAACAATGAGTTTTACTTTGGCTACGACGTTGCGCCGCTCCCCCATGCCGACAAGCCGGATTTCTGATGATCTGGCCATGGCAAGACGGAAAACAGGGATTTTCCTGGCTGAAGGCCGGCACCTTGGCACTTATGTTCGTGCCAGCGATCTTAATGCTTCATGATCTCGCGACCGGTCAGTTCGGACCTGTTCCGCTTGGTGGACTGACTTACTGGTCAGGGGTGTGGGCCACGGCCATCTTGTTGCTGGCTTTGGCGATAACGCCGGCGGCGACCATATTTCAGTGGCGTCGCCTCCTCATCGTGCGGCGCATGATCGGGGTGACGGCGCTCGCCTACACGGTCGCGCATATCATCATCTACTTCGCCCTGCGGTTTTGGAACTTTGCGTTCATTGCCAACGAAATCGTGACCAGGCTTTCCCTGATCGTTGCCACTGTGTCGACGATCGGACTGATCGCCTTGGGCATCACCTCGGTGGATGGGGCGGTCCGGCGGATGGGACCGCGAGGGTGGCAACAGCTGCACAATGCGATTTACGTCGTTACAGCGCTGGCGCTCCTTCACTACCTTTTGTCGCCCGGACTGTTTCCGGACCAGTTCCTCATGAGCGGCATATTCTTTTGGCTCATGGTCTGGCGGGTTCTGGACCGGCGCAGGCAGGGACGCAATTCCGGTGCACTGGCGCTGCTCGCCGTAGGTTCGTGCGTTTTTACAGCGGCTTTTGAGCTCGGCTGGATCTGGGCATTCCGTGGCTACGCCCTGTCGGAGATTCTCAGCATTTATTTCACCCCGATCCTCGGAATCCCGCCGCCGTGGACCATACTCGTGCTGGGACTTGTGATCGCCGTCGCGGCTTTCACCCAGCGGACTCTGCGCCTCAGAGGTGATGAGACATTCACAACCTCTTCACGCTAACAACAGCGATTCCACTATGGTAGGCAGGATAAACAATGCCATAAGGGCTTCATGTCGGTCGTCGAAGCCGCCATACGCGGGGGCGCCATAACGGTTCTTCTGCTTGTTGCCACGGTCCTGTTGCGCGACCGGCGATGGGTGCGGACGGGGCTCTATTCCGCACTGTTTGCACTGAGCGTCGCTGCCTACGTCATCGCCTCGTCACCCGGCTTCTCTACGCTCGATCTCCGCTGGCGGCTACCGGTCGGGCTCGCCGCCATGGGTACACCGGCGGTCTTCTGGATTGCCGTGGTTGCGTACTT
>DATGCX010000189.1:0-3544 GCA_035311445.1 Xanthobacteraceae bacterium
CGCGAGCGGCCACGCGGCCGCCGCGCCGCCGAACGCGACCAGCAATTCCCGCCGTCCCATGGTGACTGTCATACGTCCCTCCCGCGCGAGGTGCGTAAAGGGACCTCGGCCGCGACCCACCTTCGCACTGGGAGACTCCCCCGGTTCACCCGTTCGCATTCAATGCCAGTGCGCAAAGCACAGCCCCACGCCCGTCAGCGCGCGAGAGCGATAGCCCGGCACATATGAGATCCAGTCGAGCTTGAGATCCTCCACCGCCGCCGCAACCGCGATCCAGTTGCGGATTTCCGAGGATCCGCTGAGCAGCTTCTTCGGCGGCAGCGCCTTCAGGGCGGCATGATCCTTCCGTTGCAACGCCTCGATCACTTCGCGATCAAGCTCCTCGTTCACCAGAAAGTGGCTGAGTCCGCCAGACGCCATGATGCCGACGCGCAGATCGCCCGGAAAGTCGTCGATCAACCACCGAATCGCCGTGCCGAGATCGAAGCAACGCGTGGGGCTTGGCTGATTTGGCGGGTAATAAGTGTTCAGCATGATGGGCACGATGGGGATAGGCCCGTCAGGCATAAATCGCCGGTGGATAAACGAATAGGCGTGACCTTCGAACTGCTCGCCCTTCAGCGATTTCATCGCCGTGATGTCGAAACCCCGGTCGGTCAGTCCGGCCGCAATGTAGGTGCCGAGCCCGGCGTGGCAGGGGTAGAAGCGCTCGTGCTTCTCCTCCATGCGCTTGCGTTGGTCCTGGAGGTACCAGCTGGTCGTGGGTTCGGCGGGTGCCGGCGCATTGCGGATGCTGTCGCCATAGTAGACGGCGATCGCCGGGCGGCACTCGTCGCCAAAAATCTCACGCTGATCGTCGCCAATGATGACCAGAACATCGAGCTTCGCCGTCGCAATGGCGGACTGCAGCCGGTCCATGGCGTCCATGGTCTGCTGATGGCGTTCCGCCTGAGCCGCGGCGCTGATCTTGGACGACGCGCTGGCGGATGTGGATTTCAGCAGCTCCTCGAACGAGCGCGGCTTGCCTTCGAAGTCGTAGATCGGGGCGCGGCAATCGACGTGATCGAACATGGCCTGCCAGTTCTCGATCGAGGAGAACAGCATGGTGCTGTGCGATGTACCAAATCCAGCGACTACGCGAGCCATACGACCTTCCAACAACACCGAGCTTTGAGACCGCGCGCGGGCAGGGCGTGCACACGATCATAGTCCCAAGTTGCTATCGTGATGGACAAGCGGTTCATGCGAGACGAGTGCTCACTTGGGCAGGATATCGGCCGCCTTCGCAGCAGGCGTCCAAGCCTCAATCTCATCGCGGATGAACGCGGCAAACTCCTGCGGCGATCCGACGCTCGGCTCGAAACCGAGCTTCTTCATGGCGGCCTTCGTCTCGGGTGTCGTCAAGCCTGCGTTGATCTCACGATTGAGCCTATTCACAATGTCCGGCGACGTTCCTGCGGGAGCCCAAAATCCGATCCAATCTCCCCGCGTCAACTGAGGGAATCCGGATTGCGCCATCGTCGGCACATCGGGAAGGTCCGGGCTCCGCGCTTCGCTCGTGACCGCAAGGGCGCGAACCTTCCCTTCGCGAATGAGTGGCAGGAGATTCGACAGCGTGCCAAAGTTGATGTCGATGCGACCGCCCAGCATGTCGGGCACCGCCTGTGTGCCACTCTTGTAGGGAATATTCGCGACATCGATGCCGGTCGCGGCTTTGAACATTTCCCCGAACATATGCGGAGCGGTGCCCTGGCCAAAACCCCAGTTCAATTTGCCGGGATTGGCCTTGGCGTGGTCGATCAGTTGCCCCACCGAGTTTGCCGGCAGCCCGGGCCTCACAACAAGAACCCAGGTGATGCGTGCAACCGTCGCCACCGGAATGAAGTCTTTGGCCGGGTCGCGACCAATGACCTTGGACGCGAACGCGTCACCGATTGCCCCGCACAGCAATGTATGACCGTCAGGCGCAGCCCTGGTGAATTCGCCGACACCGATCGTGCCGCCGCCGCCGGGACGATTCTCGACAATGACGGGCTTTCCCAGGCGGTTCGACAAGTCGTTCGTCACCACCCGCGCCGTCACGTCGATCGGCGACCCTGAAGACATCGGGCAAATGACCTTGATCGGTTGACTAGGATAAGTCTGCGCAATTGCAGCGCTGCCAGCTATCAGGGGCGCACCGATGGCTGCTGCCAAGGGCAAAGTGATCTTGAGAAGGGTATTGGCGACGCGCTTCCAGCCGTGCCCTGCGATCATCATGACGTCTGCTTCCCGGTAGGACGGGGAGAGATTCTGCATCCTTCGAAGCAGCAGAATAGACGTCGGGAACTCAATGCTGATTGCCTTGGCGTCTTGAGGTTGCCAACTGCGGACATTGTGCTGCATCGGCTATAAGCGGCAAGGCGTCGCCGCTGACGGCGGCAACAGGCACGTCGGTCATCCCGGTCCCAAACCAGTGCAAGTGTGTCGGGGTGCAGTCCTGGTAAACATCCCGACACTGGAACGATGGCGCCCGGTTCAGACGAAGGCGTCTCATTGCCCGATGCCTCCCGTGCTTCCGACCGAAAGGATAGCTGATCGCGATCACGCCGCCGAAAATTTTTTCCAAGGAGGTAGCGCAAAAACAGGCCACCCCATTTCCCCGCCAGGACCTCCTCACCGCCAGAAAATCGTTTCTGAACAAATTTCCGGGGATGGCGCCTGGATGAATTTTCGATTTTCGCGCGCCCTCCCCCCGGGGGCCTCTCGCTCACGCCGGGACGAGAGGCATTCCATCCGATGGACGCTGCCGGGCCGGACCCCTTAATTTGCCCAGGCCGGGCCGGACCACTTATTTGCCTAGGCCGGACCGGACCACTTATTTGGCTAGGCCGCGCCGGCGACGCTTGCGTTGTCGGCGCCCTCGAAAGGGTGGGCGACACGCTGTACGGTGCTCGGGTTTACGTCGAACTTGGCCGCCGTCTTGCGCACGCTCATGCCGCCCGCCAGAGCCGCTCTGATTCGCTCAGCCAGCTTATCCGCGATCGGCGGCCGGCCAAGTCGTTTACCTTCACGCTTGGCCCGCTGTAGGCCAGCGCGAACGCGCTCTTGGATAATCGAGCGTTCAAACTCGGCAAAGACGCCCAGCATCTGAAACATGGCCTTGCCGGCCGGCGTGGTCGTATCGAGACCCTGCTGATGCAGAAACAGGTCGATGCCGAGCGCGTGAAGCTCGGACAGGAACGCCACAAGGTCTTTCAAACTGCGGCCCAGGCGATCGACGTTCCAGGCCATCACTACGTCGAATTGGCGCTTGGTGGCGTCCCGGCACAGCGCATCAAACGCCGGCCGTCCATTGCGGCCTTTAGCGCCACTGATGCCGTGATCCTTGTAGAGCTTAGCCACCTGCCAGCCGGCCCGTTCTGCTGCCTGGCGTAGCTCATGCTCTTGGTTGGACGTGGTTTGGTCTTGCGTCGATACCCGTAGATAGATCGCAGCGCGCTTCATGGCTTCGCTCCAGAGTTAGGGGGAGATCTACCACAGGTGGTGCGCTTTAACAACTCTT
>DATGCX010000190.1:0-59858 GCA_035311445.1 Xanthobacteraceae bacterium
TTCACAGTCAGGCAGGGTGCGCTCGACGGCGTGGAGGCGTTCCTGAGCGTTGCCCAGCACCGCAGTTTCCGCCGAGCAGCCGCGGAGTTCGGGGTGACCCCATCGGCTATTAGTCAGGCAGTACGCGCACTCGAGGCGCGCATCGGCGCATTGCTGTTCATCCGCACGACGCGCAGTGTCGGTCTTACCGAAGCCGGCGAACGCTTCCTCTCGCGCGCAAGGCCCGCCTTCGAGGAGCTTGTTGCCGCAAGCGGGGCCGCGCGTGAACTCGGACAACGGCCGGCTGGGCTATTGCGCCTGACTGTGCCGCGCACGGTGGTGCCGATCCTGCTGGAGCCGCTGGTCGCATCCTTCTGCCGGGCGTATCCTGAGGTCGAGGTGGAGATAGCCGTGAGCGAGGAGCTGGTCGACCTCGCAGCCGAAGGATTCGACGCCGGCATACGGTTGGGCCAGTTCATCGCCGCCGACATGGTCGCTGTGCGGCTGACGAAGCCGTTACCTTTCATCATCGTCGGCAGCCCCGCGTACCTCGCCCGCAGCGGCCGGCCCGAGCGCCCGGACGATTTGCGCCAACACGCATGCTTGAGATTACGACGATCCAACGGTGCGCTTGCATTATGGTCGCTCAACGACAACGGCCGCGCGATCGAGATTGCTGTATCGGGCCCATTCATTGCCAACGACTTTCCCGCGATGCTTGGCGCGGCCGTCGAAGGCGTGGGTCTTGCGCAGGTGCCTGCTCCACTCGCCGCCGGCGCCGTTACTGCGGGAAAACTCGTCTGCGTGCTGGACCAGTTCGCGCCGATGACGCCGGGTGTGTTTCTCTACTATCCCGGCCACCGGCAAATAATGCCGAAGCTGCGAGCCTTCATCGATCACGTGAAGAGCCGCTCGGACGCCGCCGACAAAACCCGAATCTACGTTGATGAAAGGCGAGCCGGACCGCGCAAAAGAGGCTGATGCCCAGACGATGCGCCCCCGAACGGAGCTAGAACCTTCCTCGCACTCCTGATGCCGCTTTTGAGTGATTTTCGACCGAGTTACACGGTTTCGCCTGCCTGTCCACGTCCACTTTGCCCCGAAAGCGGGCCTACAGCTGGGTTGCTCATAAACGGCGATGTCGGGCGCGTTGAGGTTGGCCACAGGCCCGCGTTAACGAGTTACGCCCTAAAGCCGAACCGGTTCTTCGCCACCATCTCGATCGAGATCATCGTTACGGCGACGCCGGCGGAATCTCGACAGCCGTTCGCCGCGGGGAACCAGTCGGCAGAGATCGTCGAGGAATCCGGACCAACGCTGTCCGCGCGCCAGCGCACGATCGAGCGCCGCCATCGTGCGGGCAAGGCCCTCGTCTTCGTCGTGTACAAAGGTTCGCAGCACATCCGCGAACAGGAACGCCAAGCCCTGTGACCTCAAAAGGCCCCTGCGCCCTGACGCGTCGATATTCGCCGCCGTCAGCATCCATTGTTGCGATCTCACCGAGAGTTCGTTGAGGGCAAGCGCAAGGCCCGGATGACGGCGGGCCGAACGCATAAGCGAGCGGATGGCGGCCTTGTCGGGGGAGAGCGCCTCGATCCGGCGCATCAGCACGTCGAAAAGTCGCTCGCGCGGCGGCTCGTCTTTCATATCGGCATCGCCCCCTGCCAGCACTTCGCGATCGATCGCCTTGACATGTGCGGCAACGATTGCGAGCTTCGAGCCGAATTCTCCGCGCAAGGTCGCGAGCGACACGCCGGCACGCGCCGCAATCTCGGCATAGCCGATATCCTCGAACGGCTGTTCAGCGAGTAGCGCAAAGAAAGCTGCGATAATCTTGTCGCGATCGGAGAGAGGTGGATTGGGCGATCCGTTTTCCGTGCGAGGTCTTTGCGGGGAACGTCGTGCAGGGTTGCGCGCCATGACCTGCTCCTCTCCTTCATAAACGCTTCGCGTCAATTTAGTTCCAGAGGGGCGTTCGTTCCAGGGCAGGTCGCCCCTTGGGATTAGCCAGCATGCTCGCGACCACGTCTCGTGGCAGCAACGACGGCGCGCTCCATCAAGGGATCAAGACCGTCAGGCGCCATCAGCACATCGAGGGCTGCGGCGGTCGTGCCGCCCGGCGATGTGACGTTCTGGCGCAAAATTGCGGCGTCGGCAGACGACCGGTGCAGCAACTCACCCGATCCCGCGATGGTGGCGCGTGCCAATCGCGCTGCGAGGTCAAGCGGCAGTCCGACCTTCTCGGCTGCGCGCGCAAGGCTTTCGGCGAGCAGGAACACGTAGGCGGGGCCGGATCCGGACACCGCCGTGACCGCATCCATCAAGCTCTCATCGGCAATCCATTCAACCGCACCCGTGGCCATCAACAGCGCGTCGGCGAGTTGTTGTTGTGAGGAGGTCACCGAGGAGTTGGGGACCGCGACTGTGATGCCGCGGCCGATCGAGGCGGGCGTGTTCGGCATGGCGCGGATGATGGCGGCGCCGCGCGGCAAAGCGTCGGCGAGGAACGCGATCGTGCGGCCGGCCATGATCGACACCACAACTGTCGAGGGCGACGTCAAAGACGCCACTTGTGGCATCACTTCGGGTGTGGTCTGCGGCTTGACCGCGATCACAATTGCGTCGGAGCAAACCGGTGCCGCGTCCGGGTTGACCCGCAGACCGTGAGTCGAAAGCGCTTCGATCGATGCTGTCGGTTCCGGCTCCATGACCACTATGCGCGCCGGGTCGACTCCGAGGGCGAGCCAACCTTCCAACAGGGCGCCGCCCATCTTGCCAGCTCCGACAAGTACGAGAGTTCCAGCACGCTGCAACAATTCAGGACGATTCACATGAGCACCTCTGAGGAACCGGGCCTCGTTTCCGCGTAGCATAGGTCACCAGCCGGACATAATGCAGCAAACCCCCGCCGGGATCCCGACGGGGGTGCTTGACGCCATCAATTCCGGGCGGCCGGCAGAAATCGTTTTGTTCATTATTGCCGGGCGATGACCGGCACATTAGGGGGCAGTTCCGGTTTCGTCAACGGCAAAGTAAATTTTCGGTTAACGCGGCCACGTTCTCAGAAGAGATCACATTGTCGAATGCAGGTGCGCCTAATCTAACCGTCCACGTTCCGCGCAGCCCGGCTTCCCCACACGACTTGGCCATACATTCGCTGGCTCGTCTGCCAAGAGGCATCACGGCTATTTACCGCCAGGCTTTTTCCGCGCAACCGGCTAATCGGACGAGCCAGTAACAGTCAGGCCAAGCTCCTTTCGATAGTAATAGATGAAGAGCGTCACCACGATCAGATCAGCCAATACGATCCCGATTATTGTAAGCATCTATCCCCCTTTTCCGGCCTCACCATGATTGGACAGTCATCACCGTCCTTCCTCTTTTAACAGAGGTGACCAGCATCGTCACCAGTTCAATCGCGGACCGGTTTGCCAAGTTTGACGGTACCGGTCGCCTTGCCTACCATGAGGAAAGGCAGAGTCACAATTGAACCGGATGATCCGATGAGTGATATCGCCACCAAGCGGCGTATCAAGGTTTTACCGAAAACGGAGCGACCGCGTCTTCACAAGGTTATCCTTGTCAACGACGACTATACGCCACGGGAATTTGTCGTCACTGTGCTCAAGGCTGAATTCCGCATGAGCGACGATCAAGCTTACCGGGTCATGATGACGGCGCATCGACGTGGCGCGTGCGTTGTTGCGGTCTACACGAGGGACGTTGCCGAGACAAAATCCACGCGCGCAACCGAAGCCGGCCGCAGCAAGGGGTATCCGCTGATGTTCACCACCGAGCCGGAGGAATAGCGGCGTGCTTCGCCCAGGGCGGATCGTCCTATGACAAGGCGGAGCGCGTCGGTTCTCATTACGGCGGCGCTCACCGGCGCGTCGGGCGCCGGCCATGCATCGCATTTGGCCGACGTGCCGGGCCGCTGGTTGCTGCACCATGGCGGCCGCGTCTCTTGCGTCCTGAGCTTCAGTGGCGCGCCCGATATCCCGCATGGCACAGTCGCCGCAATGGGTTTCTGCCCGCAAATGCTCCTTGGTTTGCCGCGGGGGCGGCTGGATGCCGGACGCGTCGTGATCAGCAACCGCCATGGCCGCAAAATGGCGGACCTTGCGGTCGGCCGCGATCGTCTCAACGGCCAAACTGACACCGGTGAAGCGATTTTTCTGGAGCGCTGACCATGCCTGACACGCGAGTCACGCGCGGGTTGCGATGAAGCCTTTCGTCCGTTATTCGCGGGCTCGACCCGCCGGCCCATCTCCCGTTCCGAGTTCAGCATTTTTGAATTTCGAACATATGCAGCGTCATTCCGGGGCGCCGCGAAGCGGCGAACCTGGAATCCATAACCACCGGCCGAGGATTATAGATTCCGGGCTCGCCACCTTCGGTGGCGTCCCGGAATGACCGCATTGCGCAAATGAACGGTTTCATAGAATCGGCCTATAGGTCCCCGCGGAAAGCTAGGAACGGGCTGGATTGCCGACTCAAGCGCGGCAATGACGCTGGATGAAGATACAGGTCAGGAACCCGCCAGAGGCCATTTCGTTGACAGGGTGGACGACACATTGAGGACGTCCTTCGAAACCTGAGCGCAACGAGCAGATGGAAGGACCACGATCATGCAAATCTCGAATTTCATGGACATGTACATCACCGAGCTGCAAGAACTCGTCAGCGTTGAAGGACAGCTCGAACGATCGCTTCTGCGAATGGCGGAGGTGGCGACCCACCCGGAATTGAAGGATGCACTGGTCCGCCACCGGGAAGAGACTCAGGACCAGAAGCAAAGGCTCGAATCGATTCTACAACGGCTCGGCGCCAATCCGAAAGCCCATACCGACCAAGCCATGCAGGCGCTCGTACACGAAACCGAGAAAATGGTCGACATGCTGAAGGGGAACAGTCTTCGTGATGCAGGGCTCATTGCGTCGGCGCAAAAACTTGAACACTACGAGATCGCAGCCTACGGCACCGCCGCGGCGCTTGCGGGCCAGCTGGATCGGCGCGAGGAACAGGACATGTTGCATGAGAGCCTTGAGGAGGAGAAGGAGACAGACCTCCTCCTGACGGAACTCGCCAAGCGGGAGGTGAACCGCCGCGCGCTAGCGGCTTAACCCAGGCAAATATCCCGCAACAATCGCCGCCCGGCGTCTCGTTGGTATGCACCGACGCCGGGTGTTTATCAGCGATAATTTGCGCCGCGAGGCGCTTTAATGATCTATCAAGGCATTCGCAAGAATCAGCTTGCAGCTCCTCGCGAATCAGCGTTGTGAACCTGTTCGTGGATCACAGCCAGATCGTTCAACTAGGATGCCTGCGCGCCGGGCTATGGGGAACCAAGAGCAGCTGGGGCCGAATCACGACATACAAGTTGTGAGATTGCGTGGAACGGGTGGTCAAATCTCGAAAATCTTCTTTTCGGTCCGGTGCAGGCATTCGCTCGGCCCGTCCGCTTCGACAAGGTAGTTATCGCAGATCACCGCGAATATGGCGTCGGTCTCATAACCTGGATGCACCGCAAGGTTCATGCCGGCTGCGAGCGTCATCGTCTCGTCAGATCGCACGAGCGGCCGCTCGACCAGGTCGTAGCCCTGGCCGTGGCAGTATAGACGCCGCTCCGGCGGGAAATTTTTGCCGCGCATGTAGGCGTCATGGGCAGCCGCGATATCGCGGCACAGTGCGCCCGGCCTGATCAGGGACAGCGTGTGGTCCTGGGCAGCCTTCACGGCGGCGAAGCCGTCAAGGAGTTGCTGGCTCGCCTTGCCGAACACCATCGTGCGGGCAAGCTCGGTGTATAAGCCGCCCTGACCATTGTTCTCGATCAAAATGGTGAAATGCTCGCCGGGCCTGAGGGTGCGGCCCTGTTGGTAGCGGTCAGCGAAACCAGACCGCACGCCGAGCGGCGCCGACGTACCGAGAAACAACCCCTGTTCGCTGCCGAGCAGGCGCCCTTCATATTGGGCGAGCGCCGTGATCTCGGTGTCGCGCATGCCGGGTTTCACCTTGCCGAGCAACCGCGCGAAGATTTCGTCCTGCATCCGCGCGACCTTGCGGATGGCGACGATCTCCTCGGGACTCTTGATGGCCTTGAGCCAGTCGATGGCCTCGGTCATGTCGATCAACCGGACGGGTGCCAATTCGCGTTCGATCCGGGTGATGAACTTATGCGGCAGCGCCCCACCACCGGCGACGCCGACCGCCTTGTAACTCCGCGGCTTGATATCCGACACGACCAACTCGGCCTGGTATTCGTCGGTGTAGGCGACCGTGGTGAACGCCGGCGTGGTGAGGATTTCGCCGACTCCGCGATGAACTTCGTCATTGCCGCCGAGCTTCCGTCGGCCGCCGCGCGGCCCCATGTCGACAACCGTCATCCAGTCATTGGCGTGGAACACCACCGTCTTGGGATAGCCATTGGTGGCCGGATGATCAGTCAGCCATTTAGCGTAGCCACCCAGCCAATCGTTGTTGCTCTGGATGATGAGCGCATCGACACCGTGGTCTGCCATCGTCTTGCGAACTGCCACCCAACGCCGATCAAGTTCGAACTTCGACACCGGATTGAGCAATCTTTCGTTCATTTCTTGCCGTCCCTGACGAGACACGCTTCGCGATCAAATGCCATGAAAGGTGCGGAACCAATCGACGAATTTCTTGATGCCCACCGTAATCGGCGTGTCGGGGGAAAATCCGATTGCCTTACGTAAATCCTCCACGTCCGCGCACGTTTCCCGAATGTCGCCAGGCTGCATCGGCAGCAAGTCCCGGATCGCCTTCCTGCCCAGCGCGGTCTCAAGCAGGCGCACCACCTCGATGAGATCGATCGGCGTGTGATTGCCAATATTGTAGACGCGCCAGGGCGCGTGACTCGTCGCGGGATCCGGGTCCGTACCCGACCACGCGGCATTTCCCTGCGGCACATGGTCGATGAGCTTGACAACGGAAGTCGCGACGTCATCCACATAAGTGAAATCGCGCTGCATGTCGCCGCCGTTGAACAGCTTGATTGGCTCGCGTTTGAGAATCGCTGCCGTGAACAGCCAAATCGCCATATCGGGTCTGCCCCACGGGCCGTATACGGTGAAAAAACGCAAGCCGGTGACCGGCAAATCGAACAGGTGTGAATAGGCGTGCGCCATCAACTCGTTTGCCTTCTTCGAGGCGCCATAGAGGTTGAGCGGGTGATCGACGTTCTGCGCCACGCTGAACGGCAATTTGGTGTTGGCGCCGTAAACCGAGGACGACGAGGCATAGAGGAGGTGGCGGGTCTGCGTGTGCCGGCAGCCCTCCAGCACGTTCAAGAATCCGTTTATGTTGGAATCGATGTAATCATGGGGCGCCGACAACGAATGGCGCACGCCCGCCTGGGCGGCGAGGTGCACCACTTGGGCGAAACGATACTCGGCAAACAGCGCGGCCATCCCGTCGCGATCGCTGAGATCGAGCTTGCAGAACCGGAACGCACTGTCGCGTGCGAGTTCTGCCAGGCGTGCTTCCTTGAGCTTGGGATCGTAGTAGGCGTTGAGGTTGTCGATGCCGACGACGTCGCGACCCGCCGCGAGCAGGAGCCGTACCACGTGAAAGCCGATAAACCCGGCGGCGCCAGTGACCAGGATCGGCGGAGCCGGCATGCGATCAATTCCTTATTTGGACTTCACACCAGCGTCATCCGGCCTGCCCGCGAGCGAGACCTGCACCCACAATCACGGGTCAGAACGCTACGAATAGCATTGGGATCCTGGATGCTGGGCTCGGGAGCAAGCGGCCGCGTTCCGGAACGACAGATGCGAGCGTCAGAGTCAGGGCGTAGGACGTTCCAGGCCCGAGCGTCAAGCCTGTTGCGTCGATTACGATCGATGCTAACGATTTCGCGCCGGCGCCGCGTCGCGGCACGCCTGGGATTCGGGGGCCAACAGAGTACGACATGTCAGCGGTCAGGCGGCCATCAAGAATGGATACGCGCCCGGCGCCACGCCTCATTTATGTCGTGACCGACGATTGGTATTTTCTATCGCATTGCCTGCCGATGGCGCGCGCAGCCCGCGCGGCCGGATTCGAGGTTCATGTCGCCACCAATGTGGGAGAAGATGCGGCAATTATCCGCGAGGACGGCTTCATTCTTCACCCGCTGCGTACCGCGCGCAGACGGCCATCCCCATTCGGGGCTCTGCGTAGCGTCATCGCATTACGCAAGCTCTATCGCGCCGTCGATCCGGCGATTGTTCATCACGTCGCGATGCAGGCGACCTTGCTGGGTATCGTTGCAACGTTCCGTTCCAAGTTCGCGGGCGTCTATGCCATCACCGGGCTAGGTCATACGTTCATCGCGGGTTCTGGCAAGAGGTCACGCCGGGGCGGCTTGTTGCTGCGCTTCGGTTTGAATCGCCGTCGCTCCGTCGGACTGGTTCAAAACCCCGATGATCGCGAAGTGCTCACGAAACTCGGGATTAAGCCAGAACGCATCGCACTGATCCCGGGATCCGGTATCGATGCGGATCGGCTTCGGCCGATTCCGGAGCCGGACGGACAGGTGACGATGGCTTTTGTGGGACGAATGCTCGCCGACAAGGGCGTGCACACCCTGGTTGAGGCGCAGCGGATGTTGCGGGCCTCTGGCATCCCTTGCGATCTCCTGCTCGCCGGCAATCCGGACCCTGCGAATCCGAGCAGCATTCCGCAGATCGAGGTCGCCGGATGGGGCCGCGCATCGGGGGTCACCTGGCTCGGGCACGTCGCCGACATTGCCACGGTCTGGCGGCGTGCCCACATCGCGGTGCTTCCGTCCCGCGGTGGCGAAGGCGTGCCGAAAAGCCTGCTGGAGGCGGCTGCTTTCGGCCGCCCCCTCATCGCAACCGATGTGCCGGGATGTCGGGAAATCGTGATTCACGAAAAAACCGGGCTGCTGGTGCCGGTTGACGACGCCTCCGCGCTGGCTGCCGCCATCTTGCGGCTGGTCCGCTCGCCGCAACAGCGTGTGCGGTTCGGTGTCGCGGCGCGGCGCCTGGTCGAAGAGCGCTTCGCCGCCGCCTTGGTCGGCCAGGCGATGGTCGCACTCTATCGGCGTCTTTTGACTTACTGACGCGAGGTGGTGCGCGATGGGGTGGCGCGAATTTGAGTTGATCCTCACGGCGGCATTTTGTAGTGCCGCACTGATCGCGCTGCTGCTGCCGTTTTTCCGACGCTACGCTCTGGCGCGCCCGAATGCACGCTCCTCGCATAGCATTCCGACCCCCCAAGGCGGCGGCGTGGCCGTTGTACTCGCCGTCGCAATTGCTTTCGGCATCGATAGCGTATTCATCGAACCGGAGCGAACGGTGTCCGTCGATCTGCTGTCCCTCGGCGCCGCCGTTGTCCTGTTGACGCTCCTAGGCGCCATCGACGACGTCTTCCCGATTGCGCCGTTATGGCGCTTGGTGGTGCAGGCCGTAGCCGTCATTTTGGCGGTTGCAACCCTGCCGGCGGAACTGCGCGCGATCCCCATTGTGCCGGTTGCGGTGGAGCGCACCGCGGAGATCGTTGCGGGGCTGTGGTTCGTCAACCTGGTCAACTTCATGGATGGCATCGACTTGATGACGGTTGCTGAAATCGTGCCTTCCACGGCCTCCATATTCATCTTCTCACTGCTCGGCGCTGCGCCGTCGCTCGCCGGTTCCATGGCGCTCGCACTGTGTGGCGCGACTCTGGGCTTTGCTCCATTTAATCGACCGGTCGCGAAGCTTTTCCTTGGCGATGTTGGCAGCCTTCCGATCGGGTTGCTTCTGTTTTGGCTGCTGCTGCAGCTGGCCGGCAGCGGTCATCTCGCCGCAGCAATGCTGCTGCCGTTTTATTACGTGGCGGACGCCACCATTACGTTGCTACGACGGATCGTGCGCGGCGAGCCAATCACCGAGGCCCATCGCACCCACTTTTACCAGCTTGCCGTTATCCGCGGACTTTCCGTGAGGACGGTTGTGCAATCCGTCTTCGCAGTGAACATCGCACTTGCGGCGCTGGCGATACTGTCGATACGTGTTTCGTCAGTAGAATTCGACCTGTCGGCCCTTGTGATCGGCAGCGCATTGGTGGCTGCGCTGCTTGTCATGATGTGGCGGGGCAAATGGTGAGCCGTTCGGGCGTCGCGGCCGTTTGGCCAGGTCAGTCTCCACGCCGGCTCAGTAAGAACACCGCCTGCTCGCCGAACAGGTTCCAAAACCACCACGGCGCGTTGAGACGGAGCGGCCGTCCCCATGCATTAAGGGCAAGCGCACGCTCCATCTTGACCCCGACCGTGATGCACAGGTCGCGAAAGTCCTTGATGGTACAAAAGTGGATGTTCGGGGTGTCGTACCAGCTGTCCGGCAGATTGTTCGTCTGCGGCATGCGGCCGCCGAACAGGAGTAGCAGGCGGATGCGCCAATGGCCGAAATTGGGGAACGATACCACTGCGTGACGGCCGATCCGCAGCATATGCTCGAGCACAACGCGGGGATGTCGCGTGGCTTGCAGTGTCTGCGACAACACCACGTAGTCGAAGGCGTCATCCGGGTAGTCGGCAAGGTCGGCGTCGGCGTCACCTTGGATCACCGCGAGACCCTTGGCGACGCATTCATTGACGCCTTCGCGCGACAGTTCGATGCCACGCCCGTCGACGCCGCGGCTCTCCAGCAACTTGAGCAACTCGCCGTCGCCGCAGCCTACATCGAGCACGCGTGAGCGCGGCTCAATCATGTCGGCGACCAGGAGATGGTCGACACGGGCATTGCCGGGCCCCCGTGCGGCCTCCGCCATGGTGAGATCGCGCCGGGTTCGCGACAGCATGTCTACGCCTTGGCGACGCCGCGTGGCACCGCGGCCGAATCCAGGAACCCGGTGACGATCTGGAACAGCTCCGGCTCGTCGAGCAGGAAGGCGTCATGACCTTTGTCGGTGCTGATCTCAGCGAAGGAGACACGCGCTCCGGCGGCATTGAGCGCGTGCACAATCGCCCGCGACTCCGTGGTCGGGAATAGCCAGTCGCTGGTGAACGAGATCACGCAGAACCGTGTTTTGGTGGCCTTGAAGGCGTTAGCGAGTATGCCGTCGAAATCGGCCGCCAGATCGAAATAGTCCATCGCTCGCGTGAGATAAAGATAACTGTTGGCGTCGAACCGCTCCACGAAGGACGAACCCTGGTGGCGCAGATAGCTTTCAACCTCAAAATCGGCGTCGAACGAGAAGGTGGGATTGTTGCGGTCCTGAAACCTGCGACCGAATTTGCGATGCAGTGCTGCGTCCGACAGATAAGTGATGTGCGCCCCCATGCGGGCGACCGCGAGCCCGCGATGGGGGCTTACGCCTTCGGCGAAGTACCTCCCGTCCCGCCAGTCGGGGTCCGCCATCACGGCTTGGCGGCCGACCTCGTGAAAGGCGATGTTCTGGGCCGAATGCCGGGTCGCGCAGGCGATTGGCAGTGCCGCGAATACGCGCTCGGGATAGCTCGCTGCCCACTGCAATACCTGCATGCCGCCCATCGAGCCGCCCGCGACGGCGAACAGGGAATCGATGCCGAGTCGATCGAGCAGCATCGCCTGGGCCCGTACCATGTCGCGGATCGTGATGACGGGAAAATTGAGACCCCACGGGGTGCCGGTCCGTGGATCGGTGGAGGCCGGCCCAGAGGTCCCCATGCACGCGCCAAGCACGTTCGGGCAGATCACGTAATAGCGGTTGGTATCGATCGACTTGCCGGGCCCGACCATGGTTTCCCACCAGCCGGGCTTGCCGGTGACGGGGTGGCGGTTAAAGACATGCTGGTCGCCGGTAAGCGCATGGCAGATCAGCACGGCGTTGCTGCGGTCGGCGTTGAGAGTGCCGTACGTCTGATAGGCAACCTGAAACGGGCTGAGTTCGAGCCCGGCGTCGAGCCGGAGCGGCTGGTCCTTGCCAAAAGCGGCGACCGGGGAGTGCGGATGATCCGCCTCCCGCTTCCGATCCGCCACTATGCGGCCCACAATGGCTTTCAGCTCCGCCATCTCGCTTGCCGGTCCTCTCCAACGCCGCTGCTTCCACAGCGGAACCCGCTGCAAAGACCAAGATATCGGGCGGAGCCGAGGTCAGCCGCCAAATGTCGCGGTCCGGGTCTGGCTGTCAATGTTTTCTTTGCTTTCGGGACTTGCGCCCCCTATCAATGTGGTCGCCGTGAGCGCTGGCCAAGTGCCTATAAAGATTGAGCAAATGAGCACGACCGACACACCGATGCTGGCCAAGCTGCGCCGCGAGATCGACCGCATTGATGAGGCCATGCACCGCTTGCTGCTGGATCGCGGCGAGATCATCGGCCGCCTCATCAAGGCAAAGCGCACCACCGAATCGGGCTCGGCGTTTAGGCCGGCGCGCGAGGCCGATATGATGCGGCGCCTGGTTGAACGCCACAGCGGGATTTTGCCGCTTGATACCGCCGAAGGCATCTGGCGCGTGATCATTGCAACCTTCACCTATGTGCAGGCGCCGTTTCGGGTACATGTGGATTTCTCGGCTGGGGAATCCGCGATGCGCGATTGCGAACGGTTCCACTTCGGCTTTACGGTGCCGCTGGCTGGCCATATGGGACCCTCTGGTGTATTGGCCGCAATCGCAGCCGCGCCGGGCGATCTCGGTCTGATCCCAGTCCAAGGCAGCCCCGGAGGCGGCGTCTGGTGGGGGGCGCTTGAGCCCGAGGGGGCGCCGAAAATCATCGCCCGGCTGCCGTTTGTTGAGCGCCAGGACCATCCCGCCGGTTTGCCGGTGTTCGCGATTGCCCGGCCGCATCCGGACGCTATCGTCAACGACGTGAAGATGTGGAGTGTTCGGGTGGCTGGGTGGGGCCGCCGGCCAGCCCAGGCCCTGGCGAGCCTCGCCGACGCAGTGGTGGTGCCGGACCGCGGGTTTGACGGCGCCGCGCTGCTGGTGCCGGTGCTGCAGGGCCAGGCACTCGACGAGATTACTGGCGCGCTGGTTAATGCCGGCGCCTCCGTGCGCAGCCGTACTCTCGTCGGCAGCCACGCAAGGCGCTATACGGTCACCGCCGACGCCCGTCCGATGCCGGCCGGGATGTGAATGTGCCGCCGGAAGCTATAGTACCGAGCCAACAATTATGTCGAACCGCGAGTGCCCCATCCCCCGACCCGGCGTTATGGCGATCCACCCCTACGTGCCGGGCAAGAGCAGCGCGCCCGGCGTCTCGAAAGTCTTTAAACTGTCGTCGAACGAGACGCCGTTGGGACCGAGCCCCCGCGCTGTGGAAGCCTATCGGGGCGTCGCTGAGCGTCTTCAGGATTATCCTGACGGCGCCGCCACAGATTTGCGCGACGCGATCGGTCGCGCCTTTGGACTCGATCCGGCGCGTATCGTGTGCGGATTCGGCTCGGATGACCTGCTCACGCTATTGGCGCGGGTGTATCTCGCCGACGGCGACGAAGCGATCCACACCACCCACGGCTTCCTGGTGTATCCGATTGCGACGCTTTCGACCGGGGCCAAGCCCGTGGTGGCGGCGGAGACCAACTACACGGCTGACGTCGATGCAATCCTCGCTGCAGTGACGACGCGAACCAGGATCGTCTTCCTGGCGAATCCCAATAACCCAACCGGAACCTATCTGCCGTTCGACGAGATCAAGCGCCTGCGTCGCGGTCTCCCGCCGCGGGTCCTTCTGGTGCTCGACGCTGCCTACGCGGAATATGTCCGCCGCAATGACTACGAGTCCGGGATTGAGCTGGTAGCGACGTCAGACAATGTCGTGATGTGCCGCACCTTCTCGAAGGTTCATGGTCTCGCGGCGGTACGGCTCGGTTGGATGTACGCTCCTGCCCATGTGGTTGTTGCGGTTAATCGGGTTCGCGGTCCCTTCAACGTCAGTGCGCCGGCGAGCGCCGCTGGCATTGCGGCAATCCAGGATGCCGAACACGTGGAGCGCTCAGTCGCCCACAACGAGAAATGGCGCGCCTGGCTCACAGCCGAAATCGGCCAACTAGGGCTCAACGTCACACCCAGCGCGGCGAATTTCATCCTCATCCATTTCCCCCGCACCAATGGTAGGTCTGCAGCCGAAGCCGATAAGGCCCTCACGTCGCGCGGCGTCATCCTGCGCCAGGTCGGCGCTTATGGGCTGCCCAACGCGCTGCGCATGAGCGTCGGTACCGAGGAGGCGAACCGGCTCGCAGTCGCGACCTTGGCCGACTTCATGGGAAAGCCCGCCCCGCCATGACCGCATACAGGTTCGGGCGGCTGGCACTGATCGGGGTCGGGCTGATCGGCTCCTCGATCGCACGCGCCGCGCGGACGCAGAAGCTCGTTGGCAGCGTGGTGGCGACAGCACGCTCAGCGAAAACGCGCCGTCGCATTATGGAACTCGGTATTGCAGATCAGGTGGTCGACACGAACGGCGCGGCGGTCGAAGGCGCCGACCTTGTGATCGTCTGCGTTCCGGTCGGCCAGTGCGGCGCCGTTGCCCGTGAAATCGGACCGCACGTCGCGCGAGGCGCGATTGTGTCCGATGTCGGTTCTGTGAAGGCCGAAGTGGTGCGCGACATGGCGCCACACTTGCCCACAAATATACATTTCGTGCCGGCGCATCCGGTCGCCGGCACTGAGCATTCGGGCCCGGACTCGGGTTTTGCGGAACTCTTCATCGGCCGATGGTGTATTCTCACGCCACCAGAACAGGCCGATGCGGTTGCGGTCGAGCGCCTGTCCGGGTTCTGGAGCGCGCTTGGTGCCAAGGTCGCCACCATGTCGGCCGAGCATCACGACCTCGTGCTCGCCATCACGAGCCACGTGCCGCATCTCATCGCTTATACGATCGTCGGCACCGCCGATGACCTCTCGGCAGTGACGCGCTCCGAGGTGCTGCAATACTCAGCCGGCGGTTTTCGCGACTTCACCCGCATCGCGGCGTCCGATCCCACCATGTGGCGCGATGTTTTTCTCGCTAACAAGGCCGGCGTTCTGGAAATGCTCGGTCGTTTCGACCGGGATCTGGCCAAACTCACCCGCGCCATCAAAGAGGCCGACGGCGACACGCTGTTCGAGCTTTTCACCCGCACTCGCGCAATCCGGCGCGGCATCGTCGCCATCGGGCAGGACTCCGACGCTGCGGATTTCGGGCGCCCGCGTCCATCGCTCCCGCCGGCGCCGCTGCCGCGGCCCTATGCGTCGGAGGGGGAGTAGGGGCACCACTGGCGCTCAGAACGCGAATTGCGGCTCAGCAAGTTTGCTTTGACGTGCCTAGGGATGCCCCGCGAGACGTGCCGAAACGGCACCCGCGGCACCGATAACCGGATCACGAGTGCCGTGAACGTTGCCACCATGCTCCAGAATTGATACCGCAGGTCGGTCGCGACGCCGATTACGAGATATGCGCAAGTATAGAGCAGACCGGATATGACGAGCGAAAGCGCGGCCTCTGCTGCCGCAGGAGGCCTGGGCAAGCTAGGCGAAGCAAGCAGCACCAGCAAAGAGATCCCGACTGCAAGCCAGAAGGCCGGTGTTTTCAGCACTTCATACAGCATCTGCGGTAGTTCTCGCATCAGGGAGACGGCCGGTGCGTCACCGGCTTGTTCGCCCATCGGTACGCTTGGCGCTACGTTATCGCGGCGTGGCTGGGCGAGAAAATAAATCTCGGAGTTGAAGTGGGCCAGTCTATGCTGTGCATATGCAAGCGGGTGCGCGATGATCGACGCGACCCAATACTTCGGTAGGTCCGGATTGGGGGGAGCCTCCATCGCGGCCATCGGGGTTAGCTTTTCGACCTCTTGCACATCATGGGATACGGCCAGGCGATCCCAAAAAAAACGGCAATTTCCCCATGGCGAAAGTGTGTCCCACTGGATCGGCGTATAGCAGCTCTCCACGTCCTCACGGGTGAACGAATTGCCGGGGCCGAATACCGATACGTCGCCGGAATAGAATGCTATTCCGGCCATATTGAATATTTCGAGAGATCGGATTATTCCAAGCGGGGTCGCGTTTAGAACCGTATGGTTAAATAGACCGGATAGTGGAACCATGACCATTGCGACCAGGGGCGAAAACACTAAAAGACGCCAGGGGCGGCCGAGCCATTGCGGATTGATCACGTAGGCCAACAGCGGCACCGCGCCGAAGACCGCGTTGGCCCGCACTAGCGCGCCGTAGAAAAGCAAGACTGTCGAAATGACGGCGACGACCCATGGGACTCTCCGGTCGTCTATCCGGTACCAAAACGATGCCGCGAACCCCGCAAGGAAAGTGACCGTCAGTCCGACGTCCTTGAGAATGTTGACATTAATTGCCAGGAACGGCGGAAATAGTCCGACGCCGACTACCCCCCAGGCGGCGAGCGGTCGGCCGGCGCGGCTGAGTGCGACCGCAATCAGCCCAAAGCCCAGCCAGTAGCAAGCAATGTGAAACGAGAACATCGGGCCATTCCCATCTGCCAGCAGTCGAAAAATGGACCACAGCCAAGCCATGACGGGGGGATGCCAGTCGTTGAAATGATGATCGACTGCCTGGGCATATTGGGAATCGCTGTCATCATTAGGAATACCAGGAAAGCCAGCGAACAGATTGATGGCGAACACTAGCGCGACAAACACGGCGATCGCAGTCGGGCCTGTTAAGATTGTACATACTCGGGCTGCTGCTCTGATAACCAAGCCCATGGTACCGTCCAGAATACTTGAAATTTGCCTAGCAAAACGGGCCGGCAAGTGGAATGTATCTGGTCAAACCGCGGGGTCAATTGGCTGATCGATCCGCTTGCTCTTGCGGCTCGTCTTGGTGGTGCCGTTTCGCCCGGATCGCGCCGTCAACCGCACACACAACTCCATCAGCGCGAACGGTTTCGTCAGGATGTCGTGGATAAAGGAATCTAACCCGCAGGCGCGTTCACGCTGGTCCGATCACGCTAGCGCCAGTCCACTAACGTTTCGGAAACCATCGATCACCGCGATCTTTCACGAGCGGCCCTTCGTCCGGGGACCTGGGCCGCTTGACCGCGTCGCCGCACTCAGTTACTCCGCGTCGCCACGGTTTCGCGCTGTGGATAGCGCACTGGCGGACCACGGCTCGCTTTGCCGGTATGCCCGACCCGGTGCATAGCCCCTCGGCCAACCGCCACGCCCGCTTGCCGCGGCGGCGTTGCGCATGTTTCGGCCGGCACGAGACGCTATAATCTTGACTAACTTGCCACGGTGGGCGATTCGGAGAGCGGCGTGATTCAATTCGAGAATGTTGGATTGCGCTATGGGCTCGGCCCTGAGATTCTGCGCGACCTCAGCTTCGACATTGCACCTCGCTCGTTCCAGTTTCTCAGCGGCCCTTCGGGTGCCGGCAAGAGTTCGCTATTGCGCCTGTTGTTCCTGACGCTCAAGCCGACCCGGGGCCTGATCACGCTATTCGATCACGACACCGCGACCCTGAGTTCCGATTCGCTCGCGGTGCTGCGGCGGCGGATCGGGGTCGTATTCCAGGATTTCCGGTTGCTCGACCATCTCACCACCTTCGAGAACGTAGCGCTGCCGCTGCGCGTCATCGGCCGCCGCGAGGAAAGCTATTACGACGAGGTGGCCGAGCTCTTGAACTGGGTCGGGCTCGGCGAACATATGTGGTCGCTGCCTCCGGTGCTCTCGGGTGGTGAAAAGCAACGCGCCGCTATTGCACGTGCCGTGATCGCGCGGCCGCAATTGCTGCTGGCCGACGAGCCGACCGGCAACGTAGACCCGCAATTGGCGCAGCGTCTGCTTCGCTTGTTCATCGAACTGAACAAATCCGGCACTTCGGTCATTATTGCCACCCACGATATCGCTCTGATGGACCAATACGACGCCCGCCGTCTCGTGCTCCATGACGGCTACATTCATGTCTACGACTAATCCGGCGATCACGCTGCTGCGCAAAATCCTGGCGCGGATACGCCGGCCGCCACGGCCGGGCCGCGACATACGCGGCGACGCCTCCATCGTTCCAAAGGATTCGATCTCTGCCAATGCGCTCGCCGCCATTGTGGCAATCATGACGTTCCTTGCGGCGATCACGAGCGGCGGAGTCGCCATGGTGATCGGGTCTGCGAACGAATGGCAGTCGGAAGTGGCGCGCGAAATGACCATTCAGGTCCGGCCGACCCCCGGCCGTGATATCGACGCCGAGGTCGGCAGGGCGCAAGCGCTCGCGCGGGCGGCGCCCGGGGTGGTCGAAGCGCGGGTGTACAGCCGGGAGGAATCGAACCGTCTTCTGGAGCCGTGGCTGGGGTCCGGACTGTCGCTCGAGGACCTGCCAGTGCCGCGGATGATCGCGATTAGAGTCGCGAGGGGCGCTGTTGTGGACGCTGCGGCCCTGCGTCAATCGCTCGCCCGGGAGGTGGCCGGCGCGACGCTCGACGATCATCGCACCGGCATCGATCGTATGCGCGGAATGGCAAGGGCTGCCATCGCGGGCGGAATGGGGATTTTCGGCCTTGTATTAGCCGCCACTGTGCTCTCGGTCGCCTTCGCGACCCGTGGCGCCATGGCGAGCAACCGGCCGATTGTGGAAGTGCTGCACTTCGTCGGCGCCAAGGAGGCCTATATCGCGAGCCAATTTCAGCGCCATTTCCTGTGGTTGGGTCTCAAGGGCGGTGCGCTCGGAGGCGCCGCCGCCATGTTGGTCTTGTTTCTTGCGGGGCGGGTCAGCCAGCTGTTCGTCGGCACCGCCGGAGAGGCCGAGGCTGCTGCGCTTTTCGGCCGCTTTGCCATGGGTTCCATGGGCTACGTCGTCGTCGCAGCAGAGGTGGGGCTGATCGCCGCCATCACGGCTCTGACGTCGCGGCAGGTCGTTATCCATACTCTAAGACGCATCGACTAAGTGCTGCCATGCAGGAGCCAAATTTGGCAATATTCTGGATATGGTCGATGATTCATGATGGTCGAGGACCACCCAACTAATGCGGCGGACCCGGGCGACCGTTGGCGCTATGAGCCTGCTCTGCGCCGCCGGTTGTGGGGGTACATTTGTGTAGTGCCGCTGGTTGCCTTGCTGATCCTGCTCGGCGGGTTTCTGTGGTTTGCGCTGCATATTGCCAGCAAGGAGGCGCCGCTCGATGCCAGGGCCGACGGAATCGTGGCGCTGACCGGAGGGGCCTCGCGAATTTCCGATGCGGTGGAGTTGCTCGCCTCGGGGCGAGGGCGGCGGCTCTTGATCACCGGCGTCGCTCCAACCACCAATATAGCCGAGCTCGCCCGCTTAGTGCCTGATCACGGGCGGTGGTTCAGCTGTTGTATCGATCTCGACTACTCCGCCGTGAATACGATCGGTAATGCGGTGGAGACGCGGCGTTGGGCGCTGGAACGCGGATTTCGCTCGCTCGTCGTGGTCACTTCAGGATATCACATGCCGCGCGCCATGCTGGAGATCGGTCACCGGCTTCCTGACGTAACCTTGATTCCATTTCCCGTGGTTCCCGAGCAGCGCCGTGCGGAGCCGTGGTGGTCCAGCCTGGGCGCTGCGAAAATCCTCGTTTCTGAGTACCTGAAATTCATTGTGGCTGCGGCGCGAGTCAGGCTCGAGCCGACGCCCGTAGCCACCGAAGTTGCCCATCGGGGTCGCGCCAACATCTGACGAGAAAGGTTGCCGCTTACCGGGCACCGCTCACGTGTCGATTGTCGGACGCGGTGCCCCTTACGCACTCGCGTTCCCGGTTGGCGCGAAGACAATCTAGCTCTAACTATCTTAATCCGGCTCAGGTATCACCACGTGATCACGATTCGATCGATCCTGTTCAACCTCCTGTTCTATCTAAACCTCGTGATCCTGTTGATCGCAGCGATTCCGACGCTTGTGCTGCCGCGCCGGGCAATCCTCGGAATGGCCAAGCTCTGGGGACGTACAACCCTGTGGCTGCTACGCGTGATATGCCGCATCGACGTCGAGTGGCGGGGGCTCGAAAAAATCCCCCCGGGCGGCATCGTGGTCGCGGCCAAGCATCAGTCCACATGGGAGACGTTTGCGCTGATCACGCTGTTTTCCGATCCCACCTTCATCATCAAGCGTGAGCTGATGTGGATTCCTTTCTTCGGTTGGTACGCCTGGCACGGCGGCATGATCCCGGTCGACCGCGGTGCCGGCAAGGCCGCGCTGTCTGGCATGATGGAGTATGCCAGACAGGCGCTGGACGAAGGCCGCCAGATCATCATTTTTCCCGAAGGTACGCGCCGGTCCGCCGGGGCTGACCCGAAATACAAGTTCGGGGTTGCCCATCTTTATGCCGAAGCTGGTGTGCCCTGCGTGCCGATCGCACTCAATTCCGGCCTGTTCTGGCCGCGTCGTCGCTTCCTGCGCTTTCCGGGCACGGTGCGGGTCGACATTCTTGAGCCGATCCCGCCGGGCGCAGAGCCGAATGCGTTTTTTGCCAGGCTGCAGGATGAGATCGAATCCGCAACCCGACGGTTGATCGCGGAAGGCGCTCGCTTGCATTCCGGGGGTGCGGCCGCTGTTGCGGCGGCGCGAAAGGAATGAAGAACCCTCACGTTTTAGTGATGCCCCGCAGCATGGTGCGATGCACCCGTGAGGCTGTCAGAATCCGGTGAACAGCATATTCAGTGCCGCGACGATGCACCTGGCCCCTGACCAAAGCCGCTTTCGCAAAGCCTGTCACCGCTTCTTGGCCAATCGCCTGCGCATTGTGGAGGTCCGCGGCCGGGCACCTTGCCCCCCGTCCGACTCTGACAAATAGCGCAGGGGCAACCGCGTGGTCTGCTTTACCCGGTCGAGCACTACGTAAGAATGCACATGCGCGACGCTGCGGTGTGGCAGGAACACGTTACCGAGGATGTGCGATAGCGCCTTGAGATCCGGTACCGCGATCTTGACCAGATAGTCTGCATCGCCGGTCAATGAAAAAGCCTCCTGAACTTCCTCGATGCCGTCGATCAGCTTTGCGAACGCCTGTGCACTATCAGGTGAATGCGTGGCCAAGCCGACCTGAACGAATACGAGCACGTCGAGACCGACCGCCGCGGGCGCAAGCACAGCGTGGTAGCTCTCAATCACGCCGGATTCTTCCAGCGCTGCCCGGCGGCGCGAACACTGCGAGGCAGAAAGCCCGATCCGGTCGGCCAGCTCATTATTGGTCAGGCGACCATCCTCCTGGAGAACATTGAGCAGCTTGATGTCAAATTGATCCATGCACGTTTATAGCACAGATCGTGCCATAATGCATGTATTATGCTGATTTGCTGACATTTGTACACATTCTGCAAGGAAATTGCATCGCTGTTGCGGTAAGTTGCTTGGGTCCCCAAGGTTCTATGGAGGATCAATGGGTCCATTTCCGCACCATGCGCCGCCCGCGACGATCAGCAGCCAAAATCCGGTCGGCACTGATGGATTCGAGTTTGTCGAATTTGCTCATCCACAGCCGGATCATCTGGCGAAGCTGTTCCTGCGCATGGGCTATGCGCCGGTTGCCAGGCATAAGACCAAGGACATCACGGTCTATCGCCAGGGCGACGTCAACTTCATCCTGAATGCTGAACCGGGTTCATTCGCGACCCGTTTCGTTTCCGCCCATGGCCCCTGCGCTCCAGCGATGGCGTGGCGCGTGGTCGATGCAAGGCATGCTTTCGAGCACGCCGTGAAGCGCGGCGCCAAGCCCTACGAAGCTTCCGACAAGACCTTGGAGGTGCCGGCGATCAAAGGAATCGGCGATTCGCTTCTGTACTTCGTGGATCACTACGGCGCCGGGCGCTCGCCTTATGCCGAGGAATTCGTCTGGATCAGCGAGCCCGATCCGAGCCCGAAAGGGGCGGGCTTCTACTATCTCGACCACCTGACCCATAACGTGAGGCGCGGCAACATGGACAAGTGGTTCGGCTTCTACACGAAACTGTTCAATTTCCGGCAAATCCGTTTCTTCGATATCGAGGGCAAGCTCACTGGCCTGTTCTCGCGGGCGCTGACGAGTCCGTGCGGGCGCATTCGCATTCCGATCAACGAATCGGCGGACGAAAGATCCCAGATCGAAGAATTTTTGCGGGAATATAAAGGCGAGGGGATCCAGCACACTGCGGTCGGCACCGATGCGATCTACGACGCTACCGATGCGCTGGCGGCCAACGGCCTGCAATTCATGCCCGGACCGCCGGATATCTACTACGAGAGAAGCTTCCGACGGGTACGCGGCCATGCCGAGCCGATCGAACGCATGAAGCAGCACGGCATCCTGATTGACGGCGAAGGCGTAGTCGATGGGGGAGGAACCAAAATCCTGCTGCAGGTTTTCTCCAAGACCGTGATCGGTCCGATCTTCTTCGAGTTCATCCAAAGGAAGGGTGATGACGGCTTCGGCGAGGGCAATTTCAAGGCTCTGTTCGAGTCGATAGAAGAAGATCAGATTCGGCGCGGCGTACTTACCGCTTAGGCGATCTGAGCTTACAGGAGGCATGGACATGTCCGTCGCCACCAGGGAACAATCCATCGTTTCGGAACCAAAAAATCGCTTCCGGAATGCGCGGCGTAATCCTGATTTCACCATCGACCAGGACTGGATGTCCTATTCGGCTGCGGAGCACGACCGTTGGGATCGTCTGTTCAAGCGATCGCACGCAGTCCTCCGAGACCGTGCGTGCGATGAATTCCTCGCGATGATGAACGTACTCAAGCTCTCCGAGTCCGGTATTCCCGATATGGAGAAGTTGAGCGACAGGCTTGAAAAGATAACCGGCTGGCGTGTCGTTCCGGTGGCGGAACTCGTGCCCGACGATGTCTTCTTCAACCACTTGGCCACCAAGCGCTTTCCGGCCGGAGCCTTCATCCGGCCGGAGGAGGAGATGGACTATCTCAAGGAGCCGGACATCTTTCACGATATATTCGGCCACGTGCCGCTGTTGGCCAACCCGGTCTTCTCCGATTTCATGCAGGCCTACGGCAAGGGCGGGCAGCGCGCGATGCAACTTGGCCAGTTGCCAAATCTGGCGCGACTTTACTGGTATACGGTCGAATTCGGGTTGATGCGGTCGAAGGCGGGGCTGCGCATCTTCGGCGCTGGGATCGTCTCGTCCGCCACCGAGAGCGCCTTTGCGCTCGAAAGCGACTCGCCTAACCGGATCGTCTTCAATCTCGATCGTGTTATGCGCACAAAATACGTGATCGACGATTTTCAGCAAACCTATTTTGTCATCGACAGTTTCGAGAAGCTCCTGGATGAGTGCTATCAGGATTTCGGTCCAATCTATGAACGCATCAGGACAGCGACGGATATCGAACCTCACGAATTGATCACCGGCGATAAGGTGCTGGCCAGAGGCACTCTTGCGTATTTCAGGGAGTCGTCTTCACAGCGACGTAGCGCCGCCGCTTAGAGCTTGGAAAGCATTCTTATTACGCTGCATCATTCAATGCGGGGGATTGAAGCGCCACATCCGCATCGATATCCCGTCTCGTGTAGTCGGTCATCATCATCGTCGAGACCAGGCTGATGACGGCGCAGACAGCGATGTATCCGGCAATCGGATAGGCCGAATGGTACTGGCTGTACAGCCAGGTTGCAATCAAGGGCGCCGGTCCGCCCGCAATAATGGAAGCAAGCTGATAGCCGAGCGAAGCGCCGCTGTAGCGCAGACGGCCAGCGAACGATTCGGCGATGAGCGCGGCCTGCGGCCCATACATCATGTCGTGAGGGATGAGCGACAGCACGATGGCCAGGAAGATCAGCGCCAGCGAGCCGGTGTTCAGCATGCCGAAATAGATAAAGCCAAACACGCCGCAGACTGCCGCCCCCAACATGTACATGTTTTTCCGGCCGATGATATCCGAGATGTGACCGGACAGCGGTATCGATACGAATGACACGACGGACGCGACCAGAACCGCCACAAGCAAAAAGTCCCGAGACACATTCAATGTCCCGGTCCCATAGGAAAACACGAAGGCGGTGAAGATGTAGAACGGCGCCTGCTCAGCCATGCGGACGAGCGCGCTCAATATAATTTCTCGCGGCTGCCTCTTGATCACTTCCAATATCGGAGTGCGCTCGATTTTCCTTGCAGCTGCAAGTCGACTGAAAACCGGAGTTTCGAGAATTCCCAGCCGGATGTAGAGGCCGACGACAACGAGGATCAAGCTGAGGACGAACGGGATGCGCCAGCCCCATGCCAGGAACTGATCTCCAGACATCTGACTGAACGCCAGAACCGCAAGGTTGGCGAGGAACAGGCCGCATGGCACGCCGAACTGCGGCCAGGACGCAATGAAGCCGCGGTGCGCGTTGGTCCGCGCCCATTCCATTGACATCAACACCGAACCGCCCCACTCCCCGCCGACACCCACTCCCTGAATGAACCGCAAGACCGTCAGTATCACCGCGCCCCAAATGCCGATGCTTTCGTACGTCGGCACCAAAGCTACGAGAAATGTCGCGATGCCCATGGTCATGAGCGTTGCGATCAGCGTGGATTTGCGACCTATGCGATCGCCGTAGTGCCCGAAGATCGCTGCCCCTACCGGCCTTGCCACGAATCCGACCGCGTAAATGGCGAACGCCTCGAGGGTGCCGACAAGGGGATCCGATTGCGGGAAGAACAGCTTTGCGAAGACGAGTCCCGTCACCGTGCTGTAGAGAAAGAAATCATACCATTCGATCGCGGTGCCAATCGTGCTGGCAATCACGGCACGCCGCAATTGAGCCCGATGTTCGGTATCTGGCAGCACAGACGCTGCTGTTTCCGTTGTGGTCATGGCACGCTCCCTCTGCGCTCAATGGTCCGGTACTCGGCCCCCCTCGGGTGCCGAGTACCGGGCCACGTGACTGTTATGCGCGGCTTAGCGTCACCAAGCCAAACGCCGTCTTCAACATGAGCCCAAATAGGGAACAATCGAACCATGAAGCTGGTTCCGCGGTAATGAAACCGTGGGCTGGCTCGACGGTAATATGGTCGTCGCCTGTGACGACTGGGGGGCGGGATCGGAATGCCCAGGAGTTCCGCATCGATCAGGCGTATTAACGCAGATCAATAACAAAAGGCACAGGAGTCATTCCTCTCATGATGGCCGCCTTGGCGGCTGGAATCGGCATCGTCTGTGGTCAGAACACAGCGAATGCATTTGCTGCCGCGTACTATCCAACATACATACGCGCGACGGGGGTTGGGTGGGCGCTTGGGATCGGGCGCATCGGCGCGATCATTGGCCCAGGGTTAGGCGGCTTGATGCTGGCGTTGCAGTGGAGTCGTCAAGCTCTGTTGCTTGCGACTGCGGTACCCGAGCTGATTGCGAGTGCCGCAATCCTGGTGCTGATGCTGCGGGAGCGCGCCCACGCCCGTCTCGCCAGCAACAACGGGTATCCGCCGTTACCTCATGAAATGCCAAGACTAAGCCGGCGCTGCTTGATGCACGGTGAATGGGCGGCAATAAAGTGGATGTCGCGATCCGGACGCGCCCTGCGCTGACCGGGCAAAATGCTGAAGGCTGATCTATAACTCAGATCAATAACCAAGGAGGCAGCGCGCTGCATTGGAAAAGTGGGAAAACCTTTCTGGCGCCGTGCGGCTGTTCGCCGGCGGCACTTCAACACAAATGAGGAGACCACTCCAATGCGTCTAAGTCTTCAGGGTACCGCAATCGCGCTCGCGCTCGTCGGCAGTGTCGGGCTGGCCACGGGGGCTCAGCTCAATCTGACGTCAATGCAAAAGCAGACGATTTACCAAAGCGTGGCGAGCGAAAAGGGCCAGGCCGCGCCCGCGGGTTTCCAGGCCAAGGTCGGCGAAAAGGCACCTGCATCGCTGTCTATGCATCAACTGCCCAGTAGCGTGACCGGCCAGATTCCGGCGGCTAAGGGATATGAATTCGCCAAGCTGCAGAACAATGAAGTTCTGCTGTTAGATCCCAAGGATCGACATGTGGCGGAGATCATCATGCCGTCCAGCACGACCGGCAGCGCCAAATAAGCTGATCTACCCTTGTCTCCCGGGGGAGTGCGGCGGCTTCGTCCGCCGCACTCCTGAGCCGCATGAGGGCTTGCTGACAGCCGGTCCTCGACGCGGCGCTCCACAAGTTAAGTTCATCTTCAGTGCTTGTCCTGATGGCATAAACTCATCGCCCGCAATACTTCTATTGTACAAACGACTTCTATTGTATAAACGGCGCCGAAAAAGCGTGAGGAACCAAGTTATCAATTGAACGTTCGTGTACTTGGCTTTGCTTGATTCGGACCGCCGCCATGCCAAATCCCTGGGCCCGGAAGTCGATCGTCGCGCTTGCGGCGGAGGGGGAAGAGCTTGAAGGACCGGGCGGTCCCACACTCAAGCGAACGCTCTCTGCCGTCAACCTGGTTGCGCTCGGAATAGGGGCTATCATAGGTGCCGGTATCTTCGTGCTGACCGGGCATGCGGCTGCGACCAACGCTGGCCCTGCAATAGCACTTTCCTTCCTTCTCGGCGCCGTCGCATGTGCGCTTGCGGGTCTTTGCTACGCGGAGATGGCCTCGATGGTGCCGATTGCCGGTAGCGCTTATTCGTATGCTTACGCGACGATGGGGGAGTTCATTGCCTGGACCATCGGCTGGGACCTGATTCTGGAATATGCGCTGGGCGCAACGGCCGTCGCGATCGGCTGGTCGGGTTACGTTGTCAGCTTCCTGAAAGATTTGGGCATAGTCGTGCCCGACGCGTTGGCCGGGCCGCCCTTTGCCTATGATGCCGCAGAAAGAACCTGGCACTCGACCGGGGCCTTGCTCAATCTGCCTGGGATGTCGGTGATCATTGTCATTTCGGCGCTTCTGGTGCTCGGCATTCGCGAATCGGCGCGCGTGAACAACATCATTGTCGTGATCAAGCTGTCGATCATCGCTATCTTCATCCTCGCGGCGGTGTGGTTTGTCAGCACGGAAAATTGGGTGACATCAAGCAACCCGGAGGGAGACTTCATCCCGCCCAATATCGGTCCGGGCCAATACGGCTGGAGCGGTGTCGTGCGCGGCGCCGCCGTCGTCTTTTTCGCCTATATCGGATTCGACGCGGTATCGACCGCCGGGCAAGAAGCCAATAATCCCAAGCGCGACATGCCGATCGGAATTCTTGGATCTCTGGCCATTTGCACGCTTCTGTATGTGGCGGTCGGGTTCGTGCTGATCGGGATCGTTCCCTATGATCAGCTCAATGTCGCCGACCCGATGGCCGTAGGCATTGACGCGATCGGCATGAAATGGCTTGCGCCAATCATCAAGCTCGGTGCAGTTCTGGGGCTGACATCCGTTATCCTGGTCCTGCTTATGGGCCAGCCGCGCATCTTCTACTCGATGGCGCGCGATGGCCTCCTGCCGCCGCTCGCGGGCAGAATTCATCGGCGGTTTCGCACCCCGTATGTCGCGACGATTGTAACCGGCGTAATCGTGACGCTGCTGGCAGGATTGCTGCCGATAGGTCTTGTCGGAGAACTGGTCAGCATAGGAACTCTGTTCGCATTCACGATCGTGTGCCTGGGCGTGCTTGTCCTGCGATTCGCCGAGCCCGGTCTAGCGCGCCCGTTCAAAACGCCGGCCGTCTATGCTGTCGCGCCGGCCGGCGCGGCCTCGGCACTGTTGCTCATGTTCGGCCTGCCGCTCGACACCTGGATACGCTTCATTGCTTGGCTTGCAATCGGGCTGGTCATCTACTCGCTCTATAGCATAAAGCACAGCCGAATTGGGCAGCCCACCTCCCTCCCGCATATAACCACACATCCCCGCTAACGGGCAGCACCGAGGCGATTTCGGAAACCCGCCGCTGCCGTGGGGTCGGCCATAGCCTTGCGCCCTGTAAGGTTTTGTTCGGGGGATGCAGCACACTGAAAATCTTTTGTCGGCTTTGCCGCCATTTCGTTTTGCAGCACGCGTGCGGTCTCGCCCAAATAGGAATTATCGAAATCGGAGAGCAGCGACAATGCGTCGAAGTCGAGAATCGTAACGCATCTGTTGCACATATCGACCAGCCTGTCCTCACGCAGCGAACGCAGCGTGCGATTGACATGTGCGGTCGTCAAACCGAGGGCATCAGCAATGAGCTCTTGCGTCAGCGGTAAGTTGAACGACATGCCATCGGTCTGTCCGCTCGATTTCAGCCGAACAAACAACTCAAGCAGCAGATGGCTGACACGCTGGTAGGCGGATCGACGCGCCGTGTCGATCAGATGCTCGCCCAACAATCGCCGACTCGCACACCGCAGACCAAAACAGCGCTTTTGCTAATTGTGGGTTCTGATCGAACACATCGTCGATTACCTCCAGCGAGATCGATGTCACCGACGCTTCCGTGACGCTTGCAATGGAATATAGAGAGGTTTTGAAGAAACATGCCTGGAGGCCAAAGAGCTGCCCGGGCAAGATGAAATCGACGATCTGACGATCGCCATTGTGAAAAATTTTGTAGCGAAACAGCCATCCATCGTGGTTGAGATAAAACATTTGGTAATGTTTGCCCGCAACCACCACGTCCTTGTTTTTACCAATCTGTCGGAGCTCACCTTTCAAGCTGCCCGTCAGATGAAAAAAGCCGCCCAGTTTTCTCTGGACGCAAGGTGACGAAAACATTGCAGCCGAGAATTCGCGATGACGACATTCAAGAGTTCTTGAGATGATCCGACTCACGGCACCCTCATGCGATCATTAGCTGGCCCAGCCGGCCGGCCTTCGACGGATTCTCACCCGTATTCTCACATCGGACCAACCGATTTCGCTTATTCAGCCGCAGTCAGATGCCCGGCTGCAGAAGCCCTCTTGTCCAGTGCATTCTCTTCTTCGACCCAGAGCTGATGGTGTTCACGCGCCCAATTGAGGTCGACGGTACCTTCGCCCATCCCTTCGAAGGCGCCCTCCATGCCGATCGTGCCAATATAGACATGCGCAATCATGATCGCGATAAACAACATGGCGATCGTGCCGTGGGTGATTTCAGCGAGCTCCATATTGTTGATATTCGTTCCGTAGAACGGGAACATGAGAACATAACCGCTGATCGCTACAGCCGTGCCGCCGAGCACCTGAATCCAGTAGATCGCCTTCTGGCCGGCATTGAACCGGTACGCCGGCGGATGATCGTGCCCGACGAGACCGCCGCCGCGCTTGATCCATTCCACATCGACCTTGTTTGGAATGTTGCCGCCGATCCACATGAAGAAGATGAGGATCACTCCCAGGGTAAATGGAAAACTAAGATAATTGTGGACGTATTTTGCCCACTGCGACCAGGCGCTGAACGCCTCGGCGCTCATCAAAGGCATCAGCAGCGGTTTGCCAAAGGTGATGTTGAGGCCAGTCAACGCCTGGAGAATAAAGCAAGTCGCAGTCATCCAATGTACGAAGCGCTCGAACGCGTTGAAGCGCACAATTTTGCGGCCTGACCGTCCACTCTCGATGCGAATCATGCCGCGCCAGAGATAAAACACGACGATTATCGCCAGCATGCCAAGGATTGCGATAGCGCCTATCCATCGCAGGGTGACCTCGTGAAAGGCGCGCCATTCGCGCCCCTGCGGATGCTCCAGCATGCTTTCCCGCGCGTCGGGGATGGAGATGCGGCCTTGGATCTGCTTGAGTTGGTTCAGCAACTGTTGCTCTTTCACCGAACTCGCGGTCGGATTGACGGACGTGGGCTGTTGCGCGCCGCCCGGCGTGGCGACAAGCAACATTCCGAGAAGCGCAAATGCCCCGACGAGATAGCGGAGCGATCGGAACAGGGGCGCCATCTGTGTAGTTCCTTTTGCCGTTAGAGCGGATTCCACCCAGCTTGAATCACCTGCAGCCTTTGAGTGGTCGTGGCCGGGCTTGTCCCGGCCACCCCGGTTACTTGCTCGGTGCGTCAGCTTTCGGGGTCGCCGGGACAAGCCCGGCGACGACACCGCTCAATGATTCAAGCACTCGAACCCTCTAAAATCATTGTCCCACTGGCCGGGCAGCACGGCGGACGCCCGCCGCGTTGCCCGCCTTGGTTCAGCTGCCAGCCGATTCCGGATAGGCAGTTCCCCACCCCCATGCGCCGGAGCCGTAGCCGCGTGTCGTTACGCGGTCCTCGTAGATCTCTTTGATGACGTCGCCATCGCCGGCAAGCAGGGATTTCGTCGCGCACATCTCCGCGCACAGGGGCAGCTTGCCCTCCGCAAGACGGTTGCTGCCGTATTTCTCGTATTCTGCGGCACTGCCGTCTGTCTCGGGGCCACCGGTGCAGAACGTGCACTTGTCCATTTTCCCACGCGAACCGAAGTTTCCGACTTGCGGGTATTGCGGGGCGCCGAACGGGCAGGCGTAGAAACAATAACCGCAGCCGATGCAGAGATCCTTTGAATGCAGCACGACGCCGTCGGCGGTCGTGTAGATGCAATTGACCGGGCACACGGCCTGACATGGCGCGTCCGTGCAGTGCATGCAGGCCATCGAGATCGAGCGCTCGCCGGGCTCGCCATCATTGATGGTGACAAGGCGGCGGCGATTGATGCCCCATGGTACCTCATGCTCGTTCTTGCATGCGGTGACGCAGGAGTTGCACTCGATACAACGATCGGCATCGCAGAGGAACTTCATTCGAGCCATGGTCAAGCCTCCTAGGCCGCTCTGATCTGGCAAAGCGTCGCCTTCGGTTCTTGCATGCCGGTCGCGGGATCGTATCCGTATGTGGTGATGGTATTGGCGCTCTCGCCCAGCACGATCGGATCAATCCCCTGCGGATAGTTTCGGCGCAGATCCTCGCCCTCAAACCAGCCGCCGAAGTGGAACGGCATCCAGGCGACGCCCCTTCCGACACGATCCGTGACGAGAGCTTTCATACGTGCCTTGGAGGCGTTCTCGGCGCCCGTAACCCAGACCCAGGCACCATCTTTGATGCCGCGCTCGGCGGCGTCTGATGTGTTGATTTCTATGAACATGTCCTGTTGCAGTTCGGCGAGCCATTTGTTGGAGCGGGTCTCTTCGCCTCCACCTTCGTATTCGACAAGGCGGCCCGAGGAAAGAATGAGCGGGAATTGCTTGGCTATGCCCTTGTCCACTGCTGCTTTCTGCACCGAGAAACCGATATTGGGCAGACGGAATTGCTTGGCGTCGGGCAGCGTCGGATACTTTGCGACCAGCTCGACCCGCGGCGTGTAGATCGGCTCGCGATGCACCGGTGTCGGGTCCGGCAGGTTCCACGCAATCGTGCGCGCCTTGCCATTGCCATATGGCACGCAACCGTGTTTCAGGGCAACGCGCTGTATGCCACCGGACAGGTCGGTCGACCACGAGACTTCATCGATCTTGGCACCGCCGACCTTCTGGATGACGCTGAGCTCGTCGGGAGTGAGGTCCTTGTCCCAGCCGAGCTTCTTGAGGACGGCCATGGTGAACTCGGGATAACCATCCTGGATCTCCGAGCCGACCGGATAGGATCCTTCCGCGAGAAGCGTCTGGCCATTGCGCTCCACGCCAAAGCGCGGGCGGAAACCGCTGCCCCCGTCCATGGCGGAGATGCCGGCGTTGTACAGAATGGGCGTGCCGGGGTGCTTGACCTCGGGCTTGCCCCAGCACGGCCACGGCAAACCGTAGTAGTCGCCTTTGCACGGGCCTGAATTGGCGCGCAGTGTAACGAGATCGAAGTCCTTCTGGTTGGCCATATGGAGCTTCAAGCGCTCAGGCGACTGGCCCGTATAGCCGGTGCTCCAGCTGCCGCGATTGATCTCGCGCAGCAGGTCCTCCGGAGACGGCCGGTCGTTCTCCACTTTGATGTTCTTGAACATGCGATCCGCAAAGCCGAGCTTTTTGGCGATGAGGTACATGACCTCGTAGTCGTCCTTCGATTCGAAACTCGGCTTTACGATCTGCTCGCCCCATTGCAATGATCGGTTTGATGCCACGCGCGAGCCTGATGACTCGAACTGCGTGCAGACCGGCAAGAGATAAGTACCCTCCTTGCGTCCTGCCTGGACGGACAGAGATGCCCAGGTGGTCGGGTGCGGGTCGGCGATGACGAGCAGGTCGAGCTTCACAAATCCCTTCATTGACTCCGGGATGCGAGTGATGCTGTTGCTGGCGTGGCCCTGCACAAACATCGCGCGAATATTGTCCTTTTGCGCGACTTGTTCCTTTGGCAGCAGCGCCGCATCGAACCACCGGGTCAGCGGGATGCCCGGCGCTTCCATTATCTCCTTGGAGTCGAACCGGGAGCGCAGCCATTCGTAGTCGGTTTCCCACACGCGGCTCCAATGCTGCCACGCCTTTTCCGACAGGCCGTAATAGAACGGCAAGGTGACGACATCGAGCCCGACATCCGTCGCGCCCTGAACGTTGTCGTGACCGCGAAATATGTTGGCGCCTGTGCCAGGCTTGCCAACATTGCCGGTTGCGAGCAGGGCGATGCAGCTTGCCCGAACGTTCGCAGTCCCGACCGAGTGCTGGGTCTGGCCCATGCACCAGATCAGGGTTGCGGGCTTTTGCGTCGCGAACATTTCTGCGACACGCTTGAGTTGCTCTCCGGGGACGCCGCTTACGCGCTCCACTTCCTCGGGATTCCACTTATCGATTTCCTTGCGCGTCTCTTCGAAGCCATAGACGCGCTGTTTGATGAATTCCTTGTCGTCCCAGCCGTTGTGGAATACGTGCCACAGCATGCCCCACAGCACCGGGATATCGGTGCCGGGACGGATGCGCACATACTCGGTGGCGTGCGCGGCGGTGCGCGTCATCCGCGGATCAACGACGATAAAGTTCGCCCGGTTGAGTTCCTTACCTTCCAGAAGGTGCTGCAGGGAGACCGGATGGGCTTCGGCCGGATTCCCTCCCCAGATGATCAGCGTCTTGGCGTTGCGGATATCGTTGAAGCTGTTGGTCATGGCGCCATAGCCCCAGGTATTCGCCACGCCGGTAACCGTCGTTGAATGGCAAATCCGCGCTTGATGGTCGGTATTGTTGGTGCCCCAGTAAGCTCCCAGTTTCCGGAACAGATTAAGAGCCTTCATTGGTGAATTTTGCCGATCCCAGCCAGTAGACCGAGTCGGGTCCAGCTTTCTCCCGGATCTCCATCATCTTGTCGCCGATTTCATCGATGGCCTGATCCCACGAAACCCGGGTCCACTGACCACCGGCAAGCTTCAGCGGGTAGCGAAGCCGCCGCTCAGAATGGACGAGCTCCCGCACGGCGGCGCCTTTGGCGCAATGTGAGCCGCGATTGATCGGACTGTCCCAGCTTGGCTCCTGACCGATCCAAACGTCATTCTGCACCTCAGCCGTCACGGTGCAGCCGACGGCGCAATGGGTGCAGACATTCTTACGAACTTCGACCGGTTCGCCGGGTTTTGGCGGTGGCCCGGCTTTGGCCTTTCGGATCGCACCGAGAGGCAGCGCGCCAAGTACGGCGAGACCACCGGCCGCAAGCCCCGATTGTCGCAGGAATGATCGCCGATCGAAGGTATGCGCGCTTTGAGCCAAGAGGCCCGCAGCGAGCTTGTCGCGCCGCACTTCGTGTTCAGCTCTTCGTATCAGCACGGCTTGCTCCTTCAGCGTTTTGGATAGCGATTGACCCGGTAGAAGGTCTTGACCTCCTCGGATTCGCGATACCGCGCCTTCCGTTTCTCGTCGTTGCCTTCGCTGTCGGCCGCCGCCTCAGTCGCAAGCGAATCCGCGCCCGTGGCCGCCACGGCGCCAAGCGCAAGCGCACGAAAAACATCGCGGCGGCCAACGGTCGCGCTGTCGTTCATATGGCCTGGTTGTTTCATTGGACGTCTCTCGCAGTCGCCACGAACCACGAAGGAGGTGCGACTTTCCCGCAATCTGCCGCCCTCAATCATCGATCAGAATCAACATTGAAGACGGAGATTGGTTGCATGGGAGCTCCTTATGGAGCAGTTTGGTACGCTAAGGCGCATTGACGCTGGGGCGCCGATGAGAGCGCAGGCCTATCCAATATGATTGATCCGGGCCGGTATTTAGCGGCGTCAAAGCAAGGCACGGACAGCCGGTGAGCCCACAAGCGGCGGCTCAACAGGCGGATGTGGCGTTTCGACGCTGAGTGAAGATTGCTCGGAAGGGCGAGACGCCAGGCAGCCGAATGGGCGGCCGCAAGCCCCGCCCGGGCGGCAGCTCAACCGCGGTCGCGTGCTTGGCGAGACCGCGACAAAGAGAGCAGTCGCCGCTGACTAGGCTTGAGCATGGGACGGGAGTATCTTTTTCGGAAGAAAATGTTCAGAGAACAGAGGGCACGGGAAGCGTCAGGAGGACGTCATGAAATACTTGAAATTAAGCCGTCGCGCGGTGCTTCAAAACGCGGCCGCCGGAACGGCTGTTATGCTCGCGGCACCTTACGTGAGGGGTGCTTACGCCGCCGGCAGACTGACTCTCGGCTGTTGGGACCACTGGGTGCCGGGCGCCAACAACGCCCTCACCAGCCTCTGCAATCAATGGGGCGAAAAAAACAAAGTCGAAGTCCACATCGACTACATCACGTCACAGGGCGAAAAGGACAAGCTGACAGCGGCCGCCGAAGCTCAGGCCGGTACCGGCCACGATATCATGTCCCATCGCGACTGGAACATTCAGGTCCACCAGCGCGTGCTCGACCCGCTCGACGACGTCGTCAATCAGCTCATCAAGCAGTATGGCCCGATCAGCCCGGTCGCGGAATACCTCGCCAAAATCAAGGGAAGCTGGCGTGGCGTTCCGACCGCAGTCGGCAGCCAAGTGAAACCCTGCTGCTCGCGTCTTGATCTCTACAAGCAGTATACGGGTCTCGACCTGCGCGACATCTTTCCGAACGACGAATCCAAATACGACAAAACGAAAACCGAGCAGTGGACATGGGACCTGTACCTCTCCACTGCGGAGAAGCTGTTCAAGGCCGGATATCCGGTCGGCCTGCCCATGTCGCAAGCGAGCGATTCCGTCGATTGGGTTGGCGCGCTTTTCAACGCGTATGGCGTGGTGATGGTGGATGAAAAGGATAACATCCGGATCAACTCCGCCGAGACGCGCCAGGCGCTCGAGTACGCTAAGAAGCTGATGGCGGTAAACCCGCCGGAGGTTTACGCATGGGACGATGCCGGCAACAATCGCTGGCTCATTTCCGGCAAGGGCGCAGGGATCATGAACCCGCCGAGTGCCTGGGCGGTGGCCAAGCGCGACAATCCGAAGGTCGCCGAGAATTGCTGGACCCATCCGACGCCGAGCGGACCGAAAGGTCGATTCGTCGGGCAGCTTCCGCAATTCTATGGCGTCTGGAGCTTCTCCCAGAACAAGTCGGCGGCAAAGGATTTGCTGCTCTTCCTTTCACAGAAAGAGTCGATCAAGCAGCTCGTTGCGGCCTCGTTCGGCTATGACCTGCCGTCGTTCAAGAGCATGTACGACCTCGACACCTGGAAAACGGTCGAGCCGCCGGTCGGCACCGTCTACTCCTATCCACCGCGTGGCGACGAACAGACCTCAATCGCCGGCCGACCTGCGCGAGCGGAAGTCGGCGCACAGATCTACAACCAGGCCATCAATACCGTCATGGTGGCAAAGTTCACACAAGGTGGCGAGAAACTCGATAACGTGATCAAGTGGGCCGAGAACGAGCTCGAAGGCACGCTGCGCGCCTGACGGTGCAAGGCCCCGCGAGTGGTGCCCGCGTGCCAGCATCCAGGCACGCGGGTAGGGTTCCCGGGCCATCCAGCCACAAGGGTCGACTCAAAGTAAACGGACCGAGCATGGACGATGTCGTCCCGCAAACGTACACCGCGGTCCTCGCCGGCGAGCCTTCCCGGCCTGCACGGCAGAAAGGCTCTTTGCGCATAATTCAAAGGCGCTCCACCATCGCCTTTGTCATGTGCCTGCCGTTGATCGTGATCATCGCCGGGCTCGTTGTTTATCCGGCGTTTTATTCGATTTTTCTTTCGACGTTGAACAGGGCACAAACGCGCTTTCTCGGGCTCGGGAACTTCACTTTCCTGCTGTCGCGAGACGTGTTCTGGATGGTGGTGTGGCAATCGGCGATCTTTGCGATCTCCGCGGTTTTCTTCAAGGCGCTGATCGGACTGATTACGGCGCATCTGATCAACAATCTTCCAAGCAAGGGCCAGCGCAAATGGCGCGGCATGCTGCTCGTGCCTTGGGTTATTCCGCTTGCGCTATCAACATTGGGCTGGTGGTGGCTGTTCGACCCGACTCACTCGGCCTTCAACTGGATCATCCGCGGGCTTGGCGGCAACGAGATCTCCTGGCTGAGCGATCCTTACTGGGCGCGGTTTTCCGTGATCCTCGTCAATATCTGGTACGGCGCACCGTTCTTCCTGATCATGTACCTTGCGGCCCTCAAGTCCGTGCCGGAGCAGCTGTACGAAGCGGCGGCAATTGACGGTGCCAACGCGTGGCAGCGTTTCGTGCACATCACGCTGCCGATGATGCGCAATATCATCGCCATCACGGTGCTGTTCTCATTGATCGTCACCTTTGCAAATTTCGACATCGTGCAGATCATGACCAGCGGCGGCCCGCGCAACATGACGCATGTGTTTGCTACGTACGCTTTTCTGCTCGGCATTCGCTCCGGCGATATCCCGCTTGGGGCGGCCGTATCCCTGTTCATGTTTCCGATCCTGGCAGTGTCGGCAGTCTTCATCCTGCGCGGCGTGCGCAAACGCGGAAAGGAAATTGGATGACCGCCGACGCCGTTACGGTTCCGTCATCGCGGAAGGTTGGCGTCAAGTCGAGCCTGAAGCGTAACCGGCGCTGGGCGTTGATCGCGTCCTATGCGTTTCTGATCATATTCGCGATCTTTTTTCTCACCCCGCCCTATTACATGATCGTGACATCGTTCAAGAGCGATGCCGAGGTCGCCCGCATGGCCACCAATCCGTGGATCATCGCGGACGGCATTACGCTTGATCAGTACAAGCTTCTGTTCACGCAGACCGACTTCCTAATCTACTTCAAAAACACCGCCGTCGTCACCGTTTGCGTTGTCGTTATCACCATGGTGGTGAGTGTGCTGGCGGCGTTCGCACTTGGCCGCATGAAGTTCTGGGGCTCGAGCATTCTCGCTACCGGCATCTTCTTGACCTACCTCGTCCCCGACACGCTGCTGTTCATTCCGTTGTTCCAGATCGTGCGCAGCCTGGGCCTGCTCAATTCCTACTGGAGCATGGTTCTGGTCTATCCGACGCTGACTGTGCCGTTCTGCACATGGATCATGATCGGCTATTTCCAGTCGATCCCGAAGGAGCTTGACGAGGCGGCGCTGATCGACGGCGCCGGCCATATGCAGATGCTCCTCAAGATTTTCATTCCGGTCGCGCTGCCTGGAATCATTGCGGCGACGATTTTCGCCTTCACGGTTTCGTGGGCGGCGTTCGTGTATCCCATGGCCTTCCTGTATTCATCCGACCAGCAGGTTCTCACGGTCGGAACGGTCACGAGCCTTATTCGCGCCGACGTCTACAAGTGGGGCATGCTGATGGCGGGGGCGCTCGTCGCCGCCGCGCCGCCGCTCGTCATTTACGCGTTTCTCATGGACTATTACATTGCCGGGCTCACGGCCGGCGCTACCAAGGGCTGAGCACATGGCAGAAGTTGCCCTGCGGAATGTCGTCAAGCGCTTTGAGGAGGTTGAGGCGGTGCGCAGCATCGATCTCGACATTCCCGACAACGAGCTCGTTGTCCTGGTCGGGCCGTCAGGCTGCGGCAAAAGCACGACGCTTCGCATGATCGCGGGGCTCGAGGAGGTGACTTCGGGTGAGATCTTCATCGGCGGCGAACTGGTCAACGACCTGCCGCCCAAGGATCGTGACATCGCGATGGTATTCCAGAATTACGCGCTCTACCCTCACATGACAGCGTTTGAGAACATGTCGTTCGGCCTGAGATTGCGTAAGTTCTCAAAGTCAGAGATTCGCGCGCGCGTGGAGCATGCTGCGCGCATTCTTGACATTACGGATCTGCTTGAGCGTCGCCCCAAGCAGCTTTCGGGAGGGCAGCGTCAGCGGGTCGCGATGGGGCGGGCGATCGTGCGTCATCCCAAGGTTTTTCTCTTCGACGAGCCCCTATCGAATCTCGACGCCAAGCTCCGCGTCCAGATGCGCACCGAAATCAAGCGGGTGCATCAGAAGGTCAAGACCACAACCGTCTACGTGACTCACGATCAGGTCGAGGCGATGACATTGGCCGATCGCGTGGTGGTCATGAATCGCGGCCAGGTCGAGCAGATCGGGGCCCCGCAGCAACTCTATCATCATCCGAGGACGCGTTTCGTCGCTGGTTTTATTGGATCACCGGCAATGAATTTCATGCCATGTCGGCTCGAGCAAAACGGCGCGGGAATGCGGGTTCGGCTTTCGGATGCCATTGGGCTGCCGGTGCCTGAGAGCCGTTCAGCGCGCTATCGATCCGCAATTGGCAGAGACCTGATTTTCGGGCTGCGACCGGAGCACGTCACCGAGCCGCGCCGAAGCGAACGCGATGGAAATCGCGAATTCACGGTAACTCTCGATATCGTCGAACCCATGGGGATGGAGACGATGGTTTATTTTACGCTGGGCGACGCAGAAATCTGCGGCCGTATCGATCCGGCCACCGCCGCAGCGCCCAGTCAGCCGATGCGCATCTATGCCAACCTCGACCACATGCACTTGATCGACCCGAAGACCGATCTGATCTTGTGAAGGCGATATCGTGTGCGATCACGATGTCGGCGGCCTGCTTAAGCAGTGACTTCGACGCTCATATCCTTCGGCCTCATTCCGGGGTGCCGCCAACGGGTCCGGCCCCAATGACAGGCTCCGCGGCGAGCCGGAAGCCATAACCACTGACCGAGGGTTATGGATTCCGGGCTCCCTCGCTACGCTCGGGACCCGGAATGACGGGTACAAGTTTTCTAATTTTCACCGGACCGAGAGTTGATATAGTCAAGCAGCAAATCGAGATGATCCTGGAATGCGTCGCAAGCTGATTTCGTTCCGTCGCATCTGACATCGACCGTGGTTGGTATTGCAAAGTCACAGATAATCTTGGTTTTCAAACCGAGGCCGTAGCCCTGTTCTGAAAGATTATTAAGCAAAATCGGCAACCAGAACTCGGACACATTGGTTATCTTGGCTTGATACGACGCTTCGTCCCGAGGAACTGCCTGTGGCAGGGGCTGGGCGAGGTGTGGAAGAGGATAAGCGAGCTTCGGGTCTTTCTTGACCAGTTCACGTGCCTTATGGAGTGCGGCGACAGCTTCCTCGTCGTATGCCCCCGGATTGACGGCAATCGCCAACACCTTATCGAAACGATCTTTCTCGCTCGACATGAGGTAGCCCAAAATACGATTCGTCCATTAATAACGGGCTGACCAGGAATAAGTTGCCACAGTTCGGTGAAGCCGAGAGACTTGTGCGGTTTTCAAAGCTCTTCCCCCGTCGATGGTTCCTGCTCACACCCATGGAATAGATGTCCGTACTGCATAGAGCGTGATAACAGGTTCACGTGTTATGCTCAGGACGAATACAACGATACGTAGACGACAATCCGGTGGGCATGGTGACAAGGCCGTCCCGAAGGGCTCTGTGAAGCCAGAGCCACGCGCTCGCCTCAGCTAATCTGAAGTGATCGGATCGTCACAAAAGCGATAACAATGGACTCGTGCCGACGGAAGGATGATGTAGGGGCGACCCTTGTGGTCGCCCCGTTGCCGGATGCGACCAAACGAATGGGGCGACCACAAAGGTCGCCCCTACAGCATCAGATTGGCTGAAGCGGTCGACTACGCGCTTTTCCCGGTGGCACGGAGCGATTAGTGCCAGTGGTCGGCGCGAGTTGGCTTCTTCGTTAGATGGCCCCGTGGTTCGCGCCGGGACACGCGTACATCGCCGCATAACGTAAGGTAACGAGCTAGGGGTGTTCTGCACCCAAGCACGTCTCAATCCGCTGGACAGTGGCTGGTTCGTTGACGATAATAACGCACTTGGCGTGATCCTCGCCGGTTACCGGATCCAGTTGTAGCAACATAGATCTTCTGTCTGGCGTCGGCAGCAGGAGGTGAAGAGATGCGCATTCGGCTTGTGAAGTCGATCGGAGCATCGGTGATAATGGCGTCGGTGCTCATCGGTGCCAATCACGTTCCCAGTGGCTCCGTGGAGGCCCCGGCGCATCCGGTACTGAAAACGCCTTGGGGCGAACCGGACCTGCAAGGCATCTGGACCGACGAGACCGATACGCCCTTGCAGCGCTCGCCCAAGTACGCAGACCAAGAATTTTTCACGGAAGCGCAGCGGGAAGAACTGAATAAAGAGCGGTCGGCGCTGCTCCTGCGCGACAAGCGTGTGGAGCGCGGAACCGAGCTTGACGTCGCCGGCGCCTACAACGCGGTATTCATGTCCATCAAGCGCACCGGTGCGCGCACATCGATGATCATCGATCCACCCGATGGCCGGATGCCGCCGCTGACGCCCGAAGCTGAGAAGATTGCCGCCGCCGATCGGGAATTTCGTCTTGCCTTGTTGCAATCGACCGAGACGTGCAGGACCAGGTCTGTGGCCTGTACCGGAGGCAGGTACAATCCGACGCCCTCGCCGCGGCGCGCAGATCTTCCTCCTCGCTACAACACGGCGCGGATGAATCGCCATGATGGTCCGGAGGACAGCTGGTTGAACGACCGCTGCCTGACCGGCGGATTGCCCGAATTCGGAACCGCATATGGCGGGAGCTTCCGACGGATCGTGCAGACACCGGGCGGCATCTCGATCTTCTACGATGTGGGGCAAGGCCAGGGATGGCAGCGGAATATCGTGATGGATGGAAGTCCGCACCTGCCGGCCGGCATCCGTCAATGGTTTGGCGATTCGCGCGGTCACTGGGAGGGCAATACGCTCGTCATCGATGTAACGAACTTCGGCCCGAAAACCGATTTTCTGGGGTCGCGCGAGAACTTGCACCTGGTCGAGCGCTGGACGCGGACCGGGCCAACTTCGCTTGAATACGTTGTGATGATCGATGATCCGACAGTGTGGACCAAACCCTGGACCGTCAAGCAGGAATTCACGTGGCAGAGCGAACAGCAGAACAGGGTCTATTACGAGCCCCGCTGTATCGAAGGAAACTATGGCCTCCCCGGGCAGATGCGCGGAGCGCGCATGGAAGAGCTCGCCTTTACGGAGGGACGGGGGCCCAATCCGGCCACAAAAGACACCGCCACGGATTTCGTAGGCGTCGAACAGGATCCGTTGCAGTAACCCGCTGCGACGTGCAAAAGGGGAGGCCATCATGCGTGACCCGTTCTCGGGCACAATGATAACGCTCGCCGGTGCTGCTGCCGTGAGCGCCATCATTTCGGCTTTTAGCGCACAAGCATCGGCCGCGACAGCATTGAAGACGCCCTGGGGTGATCCTGATCTGCAGGGCATTTGGACCGACGAATCTGACACGCCGCTGCAGCGCTCTCCCAAGTATGCGAACCAGGAATTTTTCACGCCGGAGCAGCGAGCCGAATTGGATAGACAGCGATCGGCGTTTATCGGCCGCGACAGGCGCTCCGAGCGTGGCACCGAGGCCGATGTTGCCGGCGCCTACAATGCGGTGTTCACGCCCATGAAGCGCACCGGCATGCGCACATCGCGGATTGTCGATCCGCCGAATGGCCGGCTTCCGTCGCTGACGCCGGAGGCTCAAAAGCTTGCCGCCGCGGAGCGAGAATTTCGTGTTGCGCTGCTACAATCGACCGAGACGTGCAAGAACAAGGAGGCGGCCTGCAACGGGGGCAAGTACGATCCGACGCCCTCGCCGCGGTTTGCTGAACTTCCGCCTCGTTACAACACCGCGCGCATGAATCGTCACGACGGTCCGGAGGACGGCACGCCGCCGGACCGCTGCCTGACCCCCGGGCTGCCCGAGTTTGGCAACGTCAGCTTCCGGCGCATCGTACAGACACCAGGCGGCATCTCGATCTTCTACGATGTCGGCCAAGGACAAGGATGGCAGCGCAACATCATCATGGACGGAAGTCCACATTTGCCCGCCAGTATCCGCCAGTGGTATGGTGACTCGCGTGGACACTGGGAGGGCGACACGCTCGTCATCGACGTAACCAACTTCAGTCCAAAGACCGATTTTCAGGGTTCGCGCGAGAACCTGCACGTAGTCGAGCGCTGGACGCGCACCGGGCCGACCTCGCTCGCGTACGCCGTAACAGTAGAAGATCCGACCGTGTGGACGCAGGCATGGACCGCCAAACAAGAATTCACCGGGCAGAACGAGCAGGAGAACAGGATTTATTACGAGCCTCGCTGCATCGAAGGAAACTTTGGCCTCCCGGGGCTGATGCACGGACGGCGCATCGAAGAGGCCGCCTTTGCGGAGGGACGAGGTCCTGATCCGAGGACCAGGGACAGCATTAAGGGTGTAGAGTTTGAGCAGGATCCGCTACAGTAGCACGCTGCAAGGGAGGGAGGCCATCGTGCGCGACCGCTTGTCAGGCTCGATGCTGACGGTCGGTGTTGTGGCGGTCGGTGTTGCCGCGGCCGCTGTTGGCGCCGTCATGTCGCTGTCCATAACAGCGACATCGGCTCAATCTCCGGCGCTGAAAACCCCATGGGGTGAGGCCGATCTGCAAGGCATCTGGACCGACGAGACCGACACCCCGTTACAGCGCTCCCCCAAGTTTGCGAACCAGGAATTTTTCACCGAGGCCCAACGAGCCGCTTTGGATCAAGAGCGCTCCGCGCTGCTCCGCCGCGACCGACGCGTAGAGCGCGGGACTGAGCTCGACGTCGCCGGCGCCTACAACGCGTTGTTCATGACCCAGAAGCGCACCGGCGCGCGTACATCGATGATCGCGGATCCGGCCAATGGCCGAATTCCGCCACTGGCGCCGGCCGCCGAGAAGATCGCGGCGGCCGAGCGGGAATTTCGTCTCGCCCTGTTGCAATCGACTGAGACGTGCAAGAACAAGTCGGTGGCCTGCAGCGGCGGCAAGTACGATCCGACGCCCTCGCCGCTGCGCGCAGAGCTTCCGCCTCGCTCCAATACCGCGCGCATGAATCGCCATGATGGTCCAGAGGACGGCTCGTTGGCAGACCGCTGCCTGACTGGCGGCCTGCCCGAGTTTGGAGCCGCAACCGGCAGCTTCCGGCGGATCGTGCAGACGCCAGGCGGCATCTCGATTTTCTACGACGTCGGTCAGGGCCAGGGGTGGCAGCGGAACATCGTCATGGACGGGCGTCCGCACTTGCCGGCCAGCATTCGGCAGTGGTACGGCGACTCGCGTGGCCACTGGGAGGGCAACACGCTCGTCATCGATGTGACGAACTTCAGCTCCAAGACCGACTTTCAAGGGTCGCGTGAGAACTTGCACCTGGTCGAGCGCTGGACGCGGGCCGGGCCAGCCTCATTTGAATATGTCGTGACCATCGAAGACCCGACAGTGTGGACCAAGGCGTGGACCGTCAAGCAGGACTTCACACAGCAGAGCGACCAGGAGAACAGACTTTACTACGAGCCGCGCTGCATCGAAGGAAACTATGGGCTCCCAGGGCTGATGCGGGGAGCGCGCATGGAAGAGCTCGCCTACGCGGAAGGCCGCGGCCCTCATCCGGCGACAAAGGACAATGCCACGGATTTTGTGGGCGTTGAAGACGATCCGTTGCAATAACATCAACCTGAAAGGCAGGAGGAGAGCATCATGCGCGGCCGGTACTTAGGTTCAATGATAACGGTCGCGGTTGCGGCGGCCGCCGTCGGTGCCGTTGTTTCTGCGTCGATCACGCAGACGTCGGGTCAGGCGCAGACCACGCGCCCCGCCACCGTCGGCGGCAAGCCCAACTTCAGCGGTATCTGGCAAGCCAATAACGAGGCCAATTGGGATTTGCAGGCGCACGCGGCGCGTCCAGCTGCCGTCACGCAGCCGGGCGTCTATCCTTATGAATATGCGAGGGTGCCGGCCGCGCCGGTTCTCGCGCTTGGCGCTGCCGGCGGCGTGCCGGGATCGCTCGGCGTCGTGCAGGGCGATGGGGAGATTCCCTACAAGCCGGAAGCCTTGGCGCAAAAGAAGGAGAACGCGGAACATTGGATCGACCGCGACCCCGAGCTGAAGTGTTACCTGCCGGGCGTTCCGCGCGCGATGTACCTGCCTTATCCGTTCCAGATCACGCAGAGCACCAACAAGGTTCACATTGCCTTCGAATACACCAATACGGCGCGTACGATTCACCTGGACAAGGTCGACGGCCCGCCCGACGATACCTGGATGGGCCACTCAGTCGGACGGTGGGACGGTGACACGCTGGTTGTCGACGTGACCAATTTCAACGACCGGAGCTGGTTCGACCGCGCCGGCAATTTTCATAGCGACGCGCTGCACGTGGTCGAGCGATTCACGTTGAGGTCGCCCGACATCATCTGGTACGAAGCGACGATCGAAGACCCCAAAGTCTTCACGCGGCCGTGGCGCATCGCCATGCCGCTCTATCGTCGCGTGGAGCCGAACATTCAGCTGCTCGAATTCCGCTGCAACGAATTCGCCGAGGAGTTCATGTACGGAAATCTCCGCAAGCAGCCATTGGTCAAGCATTGGGAAGGCGATACTATGATCGTCGATATCACCCGCAAGGTACCGCCGGGTGACCTCTTCTATCAGTGGTACGGCAGGTAATGGAGGGGCGCGCCCCGATGTTGTAACCGGCATAGTTGAGTCGCCGCGGGGCGCCTATTTTGGTTCTATGTACAACAGGAGGAAATCAATGCGAACAAAGCTTGCCATAGCAGTCGGTATTACAGGTCTCGCGATGACGGGATGGACGTCTGCGGCGTCCGCACACCACGCGTTTGCGGCCGAGTTCGACGCGAACAAGCCGGTGAATTTCAAGGGGACGATCACCAAAATGGAATGGGTCAATCCCCACACCTGGCTGCACGTCGACGTAAAGAGCCCCGATGGCGCGGTGGTTAACTGGGCGATCGAAGCCGGCACGCCGAACGTTCTGTTCCGGCGTGGCTTCACCAAAGAGTCCTTAACGCCTGGCACTGAGATCGTCATTGACGGCTACCAGTCGAAAGACGGCACGAATCGCGCCAACGGCAGGGATCTGACCTTCCCGGACGGACGCAAATTGTTTCTCGGCTCGTCCGGGACCGGTGCCCCTTACGAGCTGACGCCCGGAGCTCCGCCTAAGACCCAATAGGCGGGAAATAACCGAGATCACGCTTCGTCTGGCGTTTCATACGTGATGGGGCGAAGTGCGTGGCAGTTCTAACCAGGTCATGGCCGGGCGTGTCCCGGCCATCCGACCGGCGGAGCGTCGTGCGCTGCCCGATCGAGATCGCCGGGACAAATCCGGCGATGACGAGCAGGCCGCCATGATCTTTGCGCCTGTTGTGTTGGTTCCGCGATCGTAGTTCGACGGCATGGGAACGACTCTTCTTGGTTTCTTCGAACAACTGGGCGACTCACCGTGGAGCGTCGCGCTCCATGAATCGGAGATCGCCTACTCCCTTATCGAATCCTTCCACGTGTGGTCGCTGTGCCTGTTCTTTGGCATGACGGTGATGTTCGACCTGCGCCTCCTAGGTTGGACCATGCGGAAGGTGCCGGTGTCGGAGGTTATTCGTCGACTGCAGCCCTGGACCATCGCCGGGTTCGTCTTGATGGTCATCAGCGGCACGATATTGTTTTACGCCATACCTGTGCGGTCCTATCAGAATCTTTTCTTCAGGACCAAAATGCTTCTTCTGCTGCTGGCCGGTGTGAACATATTGATTTTTCACTCCCGGATTTTTCCAAGCGTTGCCAAGTGGGATGCCGACGCCATACCGCCACGAGCGGCCAGGGTCGCGGGCGCGCTGTCGCTCGTTCTGTGGGTCGGCATCATCTTCTCGGGAAGAATGATTGCCTATAACTGGTTTGACTGTGACCGGCAGCCACAACCCGAGATCATCAATTTCCTGACCAGTTGCGTACCGACCGATTAGGGGCAGCAATGGATCTCCTGCCATTTTTTCAGTGGTGCTACGCGACGCCGATCGGCGAAGGGATACGCAATTCAACCTGGCTGTTCCCCGTGATCGAGTCCTTCCATCTCCTAGGTCTTGGCTTGACCGCCGGAGCCGTGCTGATCGTCGATCTGCGCCTTCTCGGCGTCGGTTTAAGCAAGCAGTCGCCCGCTCAGCTCTGGGCAGGTGCTCGACCCTGGTTGCTTGGCAGCGTGACCTTGATGTTCGCGTCGGGTATCCCGCTGTTCCTTTCAGAATCGATCAAGTGTCTTTATAGCTTCGCCTTCTGGGTGAAGATGACGTCGCTTTTCCTGGTGCTCCTCTTTACGTTCACGGTTGTCAGCCGCGTAGCGCAAACGGGTCTGACCGCCGATCGACCGCTGCCGCCCCGGGTTACGGCGCTCACATCGTTAATACTGTGGTTTGGTGTGGCGTGGGGCGGGCGCTGGATCGGGTTTTCGTAGCCGGCGCGCCGCGACCCGATGGAACGCGCCAGTTGGCCGGGTACAGGCTTTCTTCATGAGTTCCATGGCGCGTGCCGGATTTCCGTCGGGAGTGGGAAATGGATAGCAATGGCTTTTTGCAAGGGCGCAGTTCGGCCGCTACTCGGACGAGCCAGATGAGTTTCATGCTCCGATGGGTGGCGATCGTCGCAGCTGCCGCGCTGTCGATGAATTCGTTTGCGTTCTCGCCGACCAGCGCTCAGGCGGAGAATTCGTGGGTCAGCAGCTGGACCGCCAGCCCTCAGGCGCCCCGTGGGGTGATTCCGACGAGCTTCTCGAACCGCACCATTCGCCAAATCGTGCATCTCAGCGTGGGGGGCAGCAAGGTCAGGCTCCGGTTATCGAACGAGTTCGGCATCAGACCGGTGTTGATAGGAGCAGCCAGCATCGCAATGGCTGGCGGAGGGTCGAATATTGCCTCCGGAAGTCTGCGTCCCCTGACATTCGGTGGTTCGAAGTCAGTGATCATTCCACCAGGTGCCCCGGCTTTGAGCGACCCGGTGGAATTGAACGTCGCTCCGCTTTCCGATCTTGCAGTGAGCCTGTATTTGCCTGCCGCGACGGACCTTGGGACGGTTCACGCGACGGGGCTTCAGACCGCCTACGTTTCGACGGCGGGCGATTTCACGGCAGGTTCCGAATTCCCGATCGCGGACAGCTACGCAAATCGCTTCTTCCTGGCCGGCGTCATGGTCGAGACCAGTTCTCCGGCGCGGGCGATCGTGGCATTTGGTGACTCCATTACCGACGGGTCCGCCTCGACTGTCAATGCCAATGGTCGCTGGCCGGACGTCCTCGCACGCCGTTTGAAAGAAACCGGCGCTGCCGTTGCGGTGCTGAATCAGGGCATTGCCGGCAATCGCGTTCTCAGCGACGGCGCCGGCATCAGTGCACTTGCCCGATTCGAGCGCGACGTGCTGAGCCAGCCCGGCGTTTCACACGTCGTGGTCTTCGTTGGGATCAACGACATCGGTTGGCCGGGCACGGCAATCGAGCCCAACGGAATAGTTCGTACCGCGGACGAAATCATTGCGGGTTATAGGCAACTGATCGAACGCGCCCATGTCCGCTCGATCAAGGTCATTGGCAGCCCCCTGACGCCATTCGAGAACGCCTTGGCGGGAACACCCAATCAGGGATACTTCACGCCCGACAAGGAGGCAAAACGCCTGGCCGTCAACAACTGGATACGGACGAGTGGTGCCTTCGATGGCATTATCGACTTCGAACGGGTGATTGCGGATCCGGCTCATCCGAGCGCGATCGCCGCAGCCTACGACAGCGGCGATCACCTTCATCCAAATGATGCCGGCTACAGGACCATGGCCGACTCGATCGATCTGAAGTTGTTTCAATGACGGCGGGGGCCGTCAGCATCGCGGTTAGACTGGGTTCCGGTCGCGTTTGAGCACCTTCGCCTCGTGAGTCGCGGCCGGGCTTGTCCGGGCCGCCGCGACAGTTGATGCCCCGTGCTCAACAATTGTCCTCGCCGGGACAAGTCCGGCGACGACGCCGGAAAGTTATTCAAGGCGGATGAAATCTGCTCGAAACCGAGAGCAGCACGTGAGGGAGGACCGCATGGCAAATATGTCCACGCCAGTTGCGATGACCGTTGCAGCGATTGTGATCGCATGGTTGGGTGCCCAGGCGGAAGCCCAAAGTGTTGCCAGGATCGAGGTTCAACCGATCCAAACCATCACGCTCAAGACCGCGCAAATGCTGACTGGCGAAACGAACGGTGCGCCGACAACAGTGGCGGGTGAACTGCGCATTCCGAAGCCCGGTTCGGACCGGCTGCCGGCGGTCATTCTCATACACGGCTCCGGCGGGGTCGGCAGCAATGTCGATGCCTGGGCCAAGGAGATAAACGCTCTCGGCATTGCCGCCTTTATTCTCGATGCATTTTCCGGACGCGGGATCGTCAGTACGGTCAACGATCAGTCGCCGCTCGACTCATTGGCGATAACGATCGATGCCTATCGGGCATTGTCCCTGCTCGCGCAGCATCCGCGGATCGATCCCGCGCGCATCGCCGTGATGGGGTTCTCGAAAGGTGCGGTGCCGGCCATTTATTCGAGCAACGAGCGCTTCCGCAAACTCTACGGTGCAGGCAAAGCGGAGTTTGCCGCGCATATCGGACTTTACACGCCGTGCAATGTGCAATATCGCGACGATGACAAGGTGACGGCGGCGCCCATCCGCCTCTTCCACGGTATTGCCGACGACTATGTCTCGATCGCCCCGTGCCGCGACTATGTGGAGCGCCTGAAGCGCGCGGGTGCCAATGTCGCGCTGGCCGAATATCCCGATGCGTTCCACGCCTACGACGTAACGTTATACGCGTCGCCCATTCAGCTTCCCCAGGCGCAAACGACCCGTAACTGCATACTGAGGGAAGGCGACAAGGGCCAACTGCTCAACGCCAAGACCGGTGCGACCTACACCTTGGACGACCCGTGCGTCGAGCACGGCCCCCATATCGGCTTTAATCGAGCGGCTTACGAGGCGACCGTGAAGGCGGTGCGGGAATTCCTGGCGGCTACCTTCAAACTGAGCAGCTGAAGTCGGCTTCGATGCGGCGTAACGCCAGTATGCGTGAAGTTTTTCAGCAAGGACAAAATAATCTCTCTATGGTAAGTTGAAATCAGAGACCGCCAGCAAATCCTTTATCACCTTCGCAAGAACGAGCAGGCCTTGCGCGCGCGGCGTGAGGCATGCAGTCCTCGCCGTATTCCTTGCTATCAGGAACTGTAGCCCGGGTTGAGCGCCAGCGAAACCCGGGGGCGGCGCTGCCTGATGGACAGAGCAGTCCCGGATTTCGCTTGCGCTCAATCCGGGCTACCGCTTCACATAGACGATACAGCCATCAAGGCTGGACGCAAATCAGTCAGCAATTGATAGGCAGACCAATCGAGAAGTTGCGGTCTGTCATGATGCTGGCAGCCGATTGTGCTTGCAATCGCGTATTTGATGTCAGAATAGTTCTCATGAAGTATACCCTTAGCCGTAGCATATGCGCGCCCTCCATGGTTCGGCGTTTCGCACGCGGAGAAGCTTCATATTATGTGGGTGGAAGCCAAAACCGATAAATACAGTTGCGCGTGACCGCTCCAAAGCCAATTGAATCTGCTGTTGCACTTTTTCTGTAACGCCTTCGGAAAAGGTCAATATGTTCCTCGAAGCTGTACACAGACCCACACCCGCGGCCCCTCCTCCGAAGGAAAAACTAGACTTGTTTTGCCAGGGAAGTGGCCCTACCGTTCCGTACGGCCGGAACATATTCAGACCGTTTACAATGTGTTTTGCTCGGGACTCGCTAAGGCCAAACGTAGCTTGCAAAGCAGTGTATAAAAAATGCTCGATCGTGCGATCATAGTTGAAATTAACAATATTCACATTACTGAATGCTGTTTCTGCTTCTTCATTTTTGAGGCCCGTCATGACCATCGAAAGGAAATGCGGCATCCAAGTCTTATGTAAATCGGTAACGCGAGCTAGCTCAGAATGCCCATCAAACAGTTTGCTGGCTCTCTCTGCATCAAGGATTTGATAGGCTATGGCGGTCTTGCCAAGCTCAATAATCTCTGGACTAGAAGAAAACCACGTGAGCGCATCGTCAATCGAGGGACGCCCGACTTGATAAAATTGGACAATTTGAGGCCTGCCGGCTGGTAAACGTCGAGGCGATCCAAAAACAAGTTAATCAGGTTTGGATTGTCGCGACGCGTTGAATCGAACTTAACAATGGAAGCGATTTTCCTGACGAGAGCGGCGCCGGTCGGCATGCCATATTCGGCGCTTGCTCCTGCGCCAACAACAAAGACGATAGGCTGAGCAAACATTAAGTTCCCCTCGGCCGGCATTTATCACAATGCATCCGCGGCCAACCGCAACAACGGCTCACATGGTAACGAGCCATTAACCTTGGTTCGGTATGGTGGGTCACGCAACGAAAGGTCGTTGACTCGCGACGGAGAACAAACTAGGAACTACTGCAGCTTAATAGCCCGCGATTTTTATTTGCTCGCACTGATTCGTTGCTCTTGTCAAGCCTTTGAATTCCCTAGCGAATCATCTAGGGAATGTCGACGCGGTGGGGATGGTACGGCTTTCATTTGGGGGCAGCGGTGGGAGTTGCGGCCACGTCGGAAGCAAACGTTGTACCGATTCGCGCGCTTTCAAACGATGAAGCGCTGGCCTGGATTGCCGCAAAAGGGAAGACCGAGACAAGCGCGGCCGCACTCGCCCGTGATTGGCTTTGGAGCGCCACCAAGGTGCGGCGCCGGCTCGCTCGCTGGTCGTCCGACGGTCTGATCAAGGTCACGCCCGGCGTCGGCGGCCGGACGCTCATTACGTCGGTTGCGGAACCTGTTGCGATCCCCCCGGCCGGCCGCCGCGGCCGAGCTGTTGTCAAGTCGGCGCCACAGCCGGTCGCCGCGCCTACCGCCAATGCTGCGCCCGTCCCGGGCGTCGGGGTTGAGCCGGCACTTGAGCATCCGCCAGCGAGCATTGATCCTCCGTCGACCGCGGTTACTGCTCCGGCGACAGTTGGTGTTCCGGTGGCCGCTATTTCCGCTGCAAGGACGAGAACGACCGGATTCGTCAACGTCCTGGCATACACGGTCGCGATCGCACTTGCGGGCATTGCCGCCTACTTTTCGATAACCGGCATGATTATATTGTTTCCTGGTGCTCCCGCAGCGATCGTGGTGATGGGCGTCGCCATGGAAGCCGCAAAGCTGGTGACGGTTGGGTTCCTGGCGCACCAGTGGCGCCTGATCGGCCGACTGTCTCGCACTGTGCTTGTCACGCTGGTCGCCGGGTTGGCAGCGATCAACGCCGCCGGCGTGTATTCCCAGCTCGTTGCGGCCCACTTTGGCGACCGGGTGAGCGCAACCTCAACGGTCGAAACCGAGGCTTCCGCGCTCGCTGCGCGGATCGAGGTTCAATCGCAGACAGTCGCCGACCTCGACCGCCGCCTCGGCCAGATCGATGCGGCGATCGCCGAGATGGTCAAGCGTGGGCGGACCGCGGGCGCGCTCGAGGCCATCGGCGCGCAACGCAAGCTGCGCGAAACGCTGGTCAGCCAGCGCCGACACGAGGCTGACGCTTTGGCCGATCTCAAGAGCCAAGCCGGCGCGGTCGCTGCCAGGGGTCGCCGGATCGAGGTCGAGGCCGCGCCGATCATGTATGTGGCTCAACTCTTGGGCGGCACCACCGAGCAGGCGATCCGCCTGCTCATCTTGCTGATGGTGCTGACTTGCGATCCGCTCGCACTCGCGCTCACCGCAGCCGCGAGCCGTCCAAAGGCCAAAGCGCATTTCGACAATATCGACGCGTAGGGTGGGTAAAATCGCCTTGTCACGGCGGCTCGTGACCAATCTCAAATATAGCGGGCGATTTTGCCACGCCGTCACAACGAGACGCCCGACCGCGTGGGCAACGCGCCTTCACGCGTCTGCGTGTGATCCAAGATCAGAGTGTTGGCGCGTTGCCCACCCACGGCAGCTTGCGGCACAGGTTGACCGTTTCGGTCTGGCTACGCAGGACGCCCTTCCATCCCCTGACATAATGAGATAAGGCTCCGCCCGCCGCGACGGATATCGTCCGCAGGTCTGGAGGAATTTAAGGGGCGGCGCTGGACGCGACGCCTTTTTTTGCGTCCCTCGGTCGGGGGATCAGCAATGTGTGGCCGGTAGCATAATGCCGAAACGAACGGACATTTCCACGATCCTGATTATCGGTGCAGGCCCGATCGTCATCGGCCAAGCCTGCGAATTCGACTATTCGGGGACCCAGGCCTGCAAGGCTCTGCGGGCCGAGGGCTATCGGATCGTCCTGGTCAATTCCAATCCGGCCACCATCATGACCGATCCGGATATCGCCGACGCCACCTATGTGGAGCCGATCACCCCGGAGATCGTTGCCCGTATCATCGAGAAGGAGCGCCCTGACGCATTGCTGCCGACCATGGGGGGGCAGACGGCGCTCAACTGCGCATTGTCGCTGCGCCGCATGGGGGTGCTCGACAAGTTCGGCGTCACCATGATCGGCGCCACCGCCGAGGCGATCGACAAGGCCGAGGACCGCGAATTGTTTCGCGAGGCCATGAAGCGGATCGGCCTTGAAACGCCGAAGTCGTCACTCGCCAACGCCTCCGATCTCAAAAGAGCGGACCGCGACCTGCATCAGGCGGAGATCAACCGCATCAAGGCGCGTGGCCTTTCCGCCGATGAAGAGCGGCGCGCCGTCGCGGCATTCGAGGGCACCTGGGCGGCCGGCGAGGCCGAACGTAAGCGCCGGTATATCGCCAAGGGGCTCATCGAAGCGCTGGAAGCCCTGTCGGACATCGGAATTCCCGCCATTATCCGTCCTTCGTTCACGCTGGCCGGGACCGGCGGCGGCATCGCATTCAACAGGGAGGAATTTCTCGACATCGTCGAGCGCGGGCTCGACGCGTCACCTACCACCGAGGTGCTGATTGAGGAAAGCGTGCTCGGCTGGAAGGAATACGAGATGGAGGTGGTGCGCGACAAGAAGGACAACTGCATCATCGTCTGCTCGATCGAGAATCTCGACCCCATGGGAGTGCACACGGGCGACTCGATCACGGTCGCGCCGGCGCTGACGCTGACCGACAAGGAATACCAGATGATGCGCGACGCCTCGATTGCGGTCCTGCGCGAAATCGGCGTCGAAACCGGCGGCTCCAACGTGCAGTTCGCCGTCAATCCTCAAGATGGCCGCCTCGTGGTCATCGAGATGAATCCGCGCGTGTCCCGCTCATCCGCGCTCGCCTCCAAGGCCACCGGCTTCCCGATCGCCAAGGTGGCGGCCAAGCTCGCAGTCGGCTACACGCTCGACGAGATCGAAAACGATATCACGGGCGGAGCAACGCCTGCTTCGTTCGAACCGACCATCGACTATATCGTCACCAAGGTGCCGCGCTTCGCGTTCGAAAAGTTTCCAGGCGCCGAACCGCTGCTCACCACCTCGATGAAGTCGGTGGGGGAAGTGATGGCGATCGGCCGGACCTTTCAGGAATCGCTGCAGAAGGCGCTGCGCTCGCTTGAAACCGGCCTGACGGGCCTTGACGAGATCAATATCAAAGGGCTCGGCGAAGGCGATGACAAGAACGCCATCCGTGCGGCGCTCGGCATCCCCACGCCGGATCGACTGCTCGTCGTTGCCCAGGCAATGCGCCTTGGCATCTCGAATGCGACGATCCACGACGCCTGCAAGATCGATCCTTGGTTCCTTGCCGCAATTCGCGACATCGTCGAGATGGAGGCCGAGATAAAGGCGAAGGCGCTGCCAGCGACCGCCGGTGCATTGCGTCGCCTGAAGGCGATGGGTTTCTCGGATGCGCGGCTCGCCAGGCTTGCAGGCGTATCGCAAGAGGAGGTGACGCGCCGGCGGCATGCTCTCGGTGTCCGTCCGGTTTTCAAGCGTATCGATACCTGCGCCGCCGAATTCGCCTCGCCGACCGCCTACATGTATTCGACGTACCAGCGGCCGTTCGCGGGCGAGGGGGCCGACGAGGCGGCACCATCCGACCGCAAGAAGGTGATCATTCTGGGCGGCGGCCCAAACCGCATCGGGCAAGGCATCGAATTCGATTACTGCTGTTGCCATGCCTCATTCGCGCTGCGTGAGGCAGGTTTCGAAACCATTATGGTCAACTGTAATCCCGAAACGGTATCTACGGATTACGATACATCGGACCGGCTCTATTTCGAGCCGCTGACCGAGGAAGACGTGCTCGAAATCGTTGCCACCGAATGCCGGAACGGCACATTGGTTGGGGTCATCGTGCAGTTCGGAGGCCAGACCCCCCTCAAGCTCGCTGCCGCGTTGGAACGGGCACGGGTGCCAATTCTCGGCACCTCACCCGACGCCATCGACTTGGCGGAGGATCGCGATCGCTTCAAGAAGCTGCTCGAGAAACTCGACATCCGGCAGCCGAAGAGCGGTGTCGCCACGAGCCCGACAGCGGCACGGGCGATTGCCGAGGAGGTCGGCTATCCTATCATGATCCGGCCGTCCTACGTATTGGGTGGGCGCGCCATGGAGATCATCAACGATGCCGCGCAGCTCGACCGATATGTAGCGCGGCTTGCCAGCGACCTCGACAGGCCGTCCGAGCTCGTGGTGTCGGAACGGCGACCGCTGCTGATAGACCGCTACCTTTCCGATGCTATCGAGGTCGACGTCGACTGCATTGCGGACGATCGCGACACTTACATAGCCGGCATCATGGAGCATATCGAGGAGGCCGGCATTCACTCGGGCGATTCTGCTTGCGCGCTGCCGCCCCACTCACTCTCCGCTGCGACCATTGCCGAATTGGAACGGCAGACGCGCGCGCTCGCTCTCGCACTCAACGTGGTCGGTCTGATGAACGTGCAATATGCGATCAAGAACAGCGATATTTACGTGCTGGAAGTGAATCCGCGCGCCTCGCGCACGGTGCCATTCGTGGCGAAAGTGATCGGCACGCCGGTCGCTAAGGTCGCCGCGCGGGTGATGACCGGAGAGCCGCTGGCTAGCTTTAATCTAAAAGCGCCGGCGCCACACCACGTGGGGGTCAAGGAAGCGGTGTTCCCCTTTGCGCGCTTCCCGGGTGTCGATACCGTGCTGGGACCGGAAATGCGCTCAACCGGCGAGGTCATGGGAATCGATCGCACGTTCGAACTGGCGTTCGCCAAAAGCCAGATCGGCGGCGGCGCGCGACTGCCGCGGGCTGGCACCGTATTCGTGTCAGTGCGCGATGCTGACAAAAAACGCATTCTGACTCCGGTCAAATTGTTGGCACAGCTTGGCTTCAAAGTGGTCGCAACGTCCGGAACCCAGCGGTATCTTAGTGCGAGTGGCATCCATGCCACAAAGATCAACAAACAGCTGGAGGGCCGCCCACATATCGTCGATGCGATCAAAAATGGCGAAATTCAGCTGGTGTTTAATACCACTGAGGGGGCTCAGGCGCTGGCCGATTCCCGCGCATTGCGGCGCGCGGCCCTCTTGCATAAAGTTCCGTACTACACCACTCTTTCAGGGGCCATTGCGGCGGCGCTGGGCATCAAGGCCTATCTTGGGGGCGAGTTTGAAGTTCGGGCGCTGCAAGGCTATTTCGCGGGCTGAAGCTTCGTCGGAACAGAGCAACGCCTCGAAGCAGTGCGGCCAAGGGTAGGCAGAGAAGTCGAGCTGGATCGCGTCGCCGGTAACGAACCGGGCACGCGGTCGGTGCTTTTTTGTCAAAGGATAGAGAATCGATGGATAAGATACCGATGACGGCGGCCGGCTATGCCGTTCTGGAAAACGAACTCAAGCATCGCCAGCAAGTTGAGCGTCCGCGCATTATTCAGCAAATCACCGATGCTCGTTCCCACGGTGATCTGTCGGAGAACGCTGAGTATCACGCAGCCAAAGAGCAGCAATCGCACAACGAAGGTCGCATTGCGGAGCTCGAGGACAAACTTGCGCGCGCAGAGGTCATCGACGTTTCCAAGCTGTCCGGCGACACCGTCAAATTCGGCGCGACCGTCACCTTGATTGACGAAGACACCGACAAAAAAGCAGTCTGGCAGATCGTCGGCGAACCCGAGGCCGACGCAAAGGCCGGTAAAATTTCAATCGCGTCACCATTGGCTCGCGCGCTGGTCGGCAAAAAGAAGGGCGCCAACGTCGAGGTCGTCACGCCTGGCGGCGCCAAGGCCTACGAGGTCGTGAAGGTGGAATGGCGATAGCGAGGCGGCCGACCGGTTCGGACATATATCATCACGTGGCAGTACGGGTTCGGAGGACTTGAACCCGCCCTTCCGTGCAACACGGGCAGGCTTGTGCCGAAGCTCGGCGCTTTTTTCGTCCCGCCAAGTCCAATGCCGAGGCGTGCGTGTCATGGGCATCGTTCATTTCGCCGATGGTGTGGGGCATTGCGGCCGCCTTCCTTGACAGCTATTTTCATTGGATAAATGGAATGAGCGAAGTGGCCGACGAACCCATCAATATCGTGCTTGAACACCTGCCGGAGATGCGCGCCGACGTCGCGGCAATCCGAGAGGAAAACCGCGAAATGAAAGCGCGTCAGGCGGCCGTTGAGGATATGTTTTCGTTTCTCGTGTCGGCGATCACGCGCCTGCAACATTCTTTCGATCGGCTGACTGAACGGGTTGAACGAATCGAAAAGCGCCTCGGCCTCATCGACGCGCCAGCGCCGTAACGGTGCATGTCGTGGCCGGGGCTCGTCCCCGCCACCCCGATTATTCTAATCTAGTTTACCTTAACGTTCGAGGTCGCCGGGGCAAGCCCTACGACGACACTGTGATTCTATGGCAACAGAATTCAACCCTAATCAGTTCTGCGTCCCCTTACGTCGACGATGCGCGCAAAAACTCGACCGGAACAATGGGGGCGTCTTTGGAGTTGCGCAACGTAAGCGAGGTCTTGACGTTGAGCACGTGCGGGGCGGCGGTCAGGTCGGTCACGAAGGCCTGAAACCGAGACAGGCTCGGCGCGACGCATTTGAGAACAAAATCGATCTCGCCAGACAACATCCAGCATTCGCGCACGAGCGGCTCGCGCCGCACAAAACCCTCGAAGGCCTGGAGGTCGGGTTCCGCCTGACTCGCCAAATGCACCATCGCGAAAGCCGTTACCTCACAGCCCAGGGCCTTCTCATCGAGCAACGCTCGATAGCCCTTGATGTAGCCGGCCTCTTCCAGGCTACGAACGCGACGCAGGCACGGCGGCGCTGAAATACCAACCCGCCGGGCCAGTTCTACGTTGGTGATCCGACCGTTGTCCTGCAACTCGCGCAAGATTTCGCGATCGATCGTATCCAGGCGTCGCATGCCTTTGTTTTACAACGGAACGGGCGTGCGTATGAAACATTATTGCGCGATCTAATGCCGCCCTCTGTGGGCGGATGATAGAAGCTATTCCTGCTGCAGCTGATTTTGGCGTTTTTGCCTGTTGTATTCGGACCTATCGCAATAAGGGTTGCGTTTCTTGCATAGCTCTGGCAAACCACCTACATAGGATGTGGGACGCGCGGTGCGCCCGGCTCTGCATCCACCCCGGCGCCGCGACAGAGCACCAAAGAGAAGGATATGTCGAAGACCACTCACGCCAAGATCGTCATCATTGGCTCGGGGCCGGCTGGCTATACGGCTGCCATCTATGCGGCTCGAGCCATGCTGGCGCCGGTGATGATTCAGGGTATTCAGCCGGGTGGCCAGCTCACCATCACCACCGATGTGGAGAACTATCCGGGCTTTGCCGACGTGATCCAGGGCCCGTGGCTGATGGAGCAAATGGAGCAGCAAGCGCTCCATGTAGGCACCAGGTTGGTGACGGACCACGTCAACATGGTTGATCTGGGGCAGCGGCCATTTCGGATCACGTGCGATTCTGGCGACGTCTACAAGGCTGATTCGCTTGTGATCGCGACCGGTGCCCAGGCCCGCTGGCTCGATCTTCCGTCGGAGCAGATGTTTCGCGGCCATGGGGTTTCCGCCTGTGCGACGTGCGACGGCTTTTTCTATAAAGGCAAGGACGTGGTCGTTATTGGCGGCGGCAACACGGCGGTGGAGGAAGCGCTGTTCCTTACCAATTTCGCCAGCAAAGTGACCGTCGTCCACCGCCGCGATGCGTTCCGGGCGGAACGCATCCTGCAGGAGCGCCTGTTCCGGAACCCCAAGATCGAGGTGATCTGGAACAGCGTGCTGGACGATGTGCTTGGGAGCGAAAATCCGCGCAAGGTCATAGGTGCCATTATCCGTCACGTGAAGACTTCTGCGGTCACGGAGGTTCGCGCCGACGGCATCTTCATCGCCATCGGCCATTCGCCGGCGAGCGAATTGTTTGCCGGTCAGGTCGAAATGAAACCTAACGGCTATATCAAGACGGCGCCCTTCTCGACCGCAACATCGGTTCCGGGCGTATTTGCGGCCGGCGATGTGACTGACGATGTGTACCGCCAAGCCGTCACGGCGGCCGGATTGGGCTGCATGGCAGCCTTGGAGGCGGAACGATTTCTGGCCGCCCAGCACGTGGAAAGTGTCGCGGCCGAATAGATGCTGTTGGAGCAAGAGTCGCAAATCCGCAACGTTCGATTCCGGGCGCGTCGCAAAAGCGGCGTAACAAGCAGAGGGAAATTCGCAAAACGCGATTTCGATGGATCATGGATTGGGACAAGCTAAAGGTATTTCACGCCGCCGCCGAGGCCGGCAGCTTCACCCACGCGGGAGAGCAGCTCGGCCTCTCGCAATCGGCGGTCTCGCGTCAGGTGAGCGCGCTCGAGCAGGAGCTCACGGTGGCGCTGTTCCATCGCCATGCCCGTGGCCTCATCCTGACCGAGCAGGGCGAGCTTCTCTACCGTACAGCGCACGAAGTGTTCATGAAGCTTGAATCGGCGCGCGCCAAATTGACCGACAGCCGCGAGCGCCCCAATGGCGATCTCAAAATCACCACAACGGTCGGCATCGGGGTGCATTGGCTGACGCCGCGGCTCGGCGAGTTCGGCGAGCTTTATCCGGACATCCGCATCACGCTCATCACCACCGACGAGGAACTCGATCTTGCGATGCGCGAGGCCGACGTCGCCATCCGGCTGCGGCAGCCGACCCAGCCCGACCTGATCCAACGCAAGCTGTTCTCGGTGCGCTTCCATGCCTTCGCGTCGCCGGAGTACCTCAAGCGTTTCGGCACGCCGCACTCCCATGAAGATCTCGACAAGCATCACCTTCTTGTGCTGGGCGGCAATGTGCCGCAATACCTGCAAAATACCCGCTGGCTGGTGGAAGTCGCCCGCAACGGCAAGGGCCCGCGCAGCCCGCACCTCATCATCAACAATATCATCGGCATTCTGCGCGCCTGCCAGGCCGGGCTCGGCATCGCCATGCTGCCCGACTACATCGTCGAGGAGGATGGCGGCCTGGTACAGCTGTTCGGCGAAACCGAAACCATCGCACTCGACGCCTATTTCGTCTACCCGGAGGAACTCAAGTCGGTGGCCCGGGTGCAGGCATTTCGCGACTTCCTGGTCAGCAAGGCACAGCGCTGGAATTACTGACACATGACGGCACGTGTGGATGCGGGCGCCGCGACGGTGCACTGGGGCTACCTTGACGCCACCCTTGCGCCCGTCGCAACGATCGACAGCGGAGACGTGGTGACGATCTCGACCGTATCGGGACCGCCCGACGCGTTGCCCCCGCCGCCGGCGATCGTTCCGCAGGCGCTCTACGACATCCACAATGCCAAGACGCGGCGGATGCTTCCGGGGCACATGTGCACCGGGCCGGTCGCGGTGCGCGGCGCCAAACCCGGCCAGGTCCTGCAGGTCGATATCGAGGACATCGCGCTTCATTACGACTGGGGCTACACCGGCTGCCGTCCGCTCAGGGGTGCGTTGCCCCACGACTTTGCTGAGCCGCACATGATCCACGTCGCGCTCGAGCGCAATCGCATGGTCGGCCGATTGCCGTGGGGCACCG
>DATGCX010000191.1:0-3989 GCA_035311445.1 Xanthobacteraceae bacterium
ATTGCGCTGTGACCTGGAGAGCCACCTAAAGTTTGCGTAAATGACGCGCATGCAACCGCAGATCTGCTTATGTCTGCTTTGGGTCATAAGCGGACAAAGCGTCATCTTGGAGCCATGTCCGCTTTACCCCCAAAAGCGGACATCGCGATCTTGCCTCCTATGTCCGCTTAGTGCCAAAAGCGGACATACGCACCGCAGCAAAAAGCGGTGCTATTCGATCACCTCGTCGGCGTCGCGCACACCAATCGCGGTCAACTCCATCCCGAAACGCCGGCGCTGGGGTCTGGATCGCGGCGAAACCGCCCGTCCCGGCGGGCACCGACGGATCCCGGATGACGGTCCTTCGGTGCCGAGGGAAGCTGTGCTACGGATCATTCCTGAAAATCCACCCGCGGTTTCAGTCGGCCGCCGCGCTGCGAGCGGCAGACAGTGGCGATGACGATGATCGAGGAGGACGCCGATTATGGATTCGATCAGACGCACCATTCTGGCCACGGGCGCCGCGGCGACCGCGATGGCGGCAGCGTCGCGCGTGTTTGCGCAGCAGTCGGCACAAGGAGGAGCTGCCGTGCGCTTCTATGAAAAAGGCGCCGTCCGCATCCATTACGAGGAGGCCGGTTCCGGCTTCCCATTGCTGCTCATAGCTGGCGGGGGATTGAACTCGACGATCTCCGCCTTGGCCCGCGCGCCCTTCAACCCGATCGAGGAGTTCAAGGGAGAGTACCGTTGCATCGCGGCGGACCTGCGCAACGCGGTTGAGGGCCAGTCCTCCGGGCCGCTCGAGATCGACCGGCCATGGGATGCCTATGCCGATGACCAGCTCGGGCTGATGGATCACCTGGGCATCGAGACCTTCATGGTGTTGGGCTTCTGCATCGGCGGTCCCTTCATCTGGAATCTGTTGAAGCGGGCACCCGATCGCATCATCGCGGCCGTGCTGGCGCAGCCCAGCGGATCGCGCCCGGAGATGCGCGACTATTTCTACGAAAACAATATGAAGACCTGGGGCCCGGCGCTGACCGCCAGGCGGCCGGATATCACGATGGAGATGGTCGATAAATTTCTGACCAAGATGTACCGCACCGACCCCGACTTCGTCTTCACCGTGACGCGCGATTTTGTGCGCAATTGCCAGACGCCCGTCCTGATCCTGCCGGATGATATCCCGGCTCATCCGTACGCCGTCGCCATGGAAACCGCGATGCTCGCGCCGAAGGCCGAAGTGAGCATGTTCCCGTGGAAGGAGCCCAAAGAACGGATTCCCCTGGCGGTCCGCCAAATACGTTCCTTCCTGCGGGCGCATCGACCAGATTAGACGGGGTCCCGCCCCGCGGCGATCGAAGCCCAAACCGCTATTCGATCACCTCGCGGGCGATGGCGAGCACGATATGCCAACCACCTTCTACGGTCCTGCAACAGGACCGAAGTCCGGTGGCGGAATGCGGTGTTTTGTTCCCGCCTCGTATGCCGAAGCGATCCGCAAGAGGATCGGTTCGGAAAACGGCTTTCCGATAAACATAATTCCTACCGGAAGTTTCGCCGGAACGGGTCCGGCCAGACGGGTACCGTCAGGCGCCGTCGCATCGCGCACTCGGTCATACACGTGAGTGGTGAAACCTGCGGGGACCGATAACGTAGGAAGGCCGTATTGCCCCAGCAGGCCCCAAACAGAATTGGTGCGCCCCGCCAACGGCGGCTCGGTGGGCGCACCCAGGATATAGGCGGGAATGTTTCCTGCCGGAGAAACCAGCGCGTCGAGATTCTCTTGCGCCATGCACTGTAGAACGATCTGCTGATAGGCAAACCTGTCTTGCAGGACGCTGGCCAGATCGAGCGTCAAGGTCTTATTCAAGTCTTCGAGCGCGACTTTTCGATCGACAAAACCCGCCTCTGGACGAATATCGCGATAGAAGCTCGACTTGTCGATCAGATCCCCGATCGACTTGATATTCACATCGCCGCGTTCCCTGAGGTAGCGGTTCAGCATGTATTTCGTCAGACCGTCATTGGATGCCCGTCCGAAATTGCGAACCGTGAAGCCGGGCGGGACAAGCGATGGATCGAAAAACATATCGACTAACACCGAGATGTGGTCGCCCAGCGGTTTGCCGTTGGAATCCACCGGAAAGAGCTTCGGAGCCTGTTCGATGAACACGCGGTTGCGATAGGGCGGAATGTATTTGTCGATGCAACTTTGAAAGAGTGTTCCCTCCGCCCCTGGATCGACGATCGTCGCCCCAACTCGGCGCAGATCGCCAATCGCGCGCTCGATGAGATCGATGCTTTCGACGTCGGCATCGTTGAACGCTTTCTTGTCCATATGCTCGCGAATGACGCCGATTCGCATCCCGTTCAAGGCGCGCTCATTGGCGAAGCTTCGATACGGCTCCGACGGCAGCCGGCCGATGCTGAAAGCGGTGAGCTCATCCTTCGGGTCGTAGCCGGCGATGACCTCGAGCACGCGAGCGGTATCCTTGACGTTGCGGCACAGCGGCCCCACGCGCGTATTCAATCCCGCGCCAACCATTCCATCACGGCTGACCAGCTCTTGCGTCGGCGCGAGTCCCACAATGCTGTTGTTCTTGGCGGGGTGATGGATCGATCCCCCAGTTTCCTCGCCGATCGAGCACGTCACCAGATTTGCCGCAACCGACGATCCGGAGCCGCCGCTGGAGGTGCCGGGCGTTCGTTCCGTGTCGTAAGGATTGCAGAACGGCCCGCCGAAGGAGCTGCGCGAGTTCGGCGTTCCCATTTCTCCCAGGTTCGCCTTGGCCAGGATGATCGCACCCGCTTCGCGCAGGCGCTTGACGAAGGTTGCGTCGCGCGGCGGACGATCGTTCGCATAAGCGACATCCATGCCCGCGGTCGTGCGCATATCGAAGGTGTCGTACTGATCCTTGATGGAGAACACCACGCCATGCAGCGGGCCGATGAGCTTGCCGGTGGAGGCAAAGTAGGCGTCCTGCTGGGCCGCCACTTCCAGTGCATCGGGCATGGCCGGATCGTTGTCCACGGGATCGGTCATGCTGCGTGCTTTTCGAGCATCGAATCCCAGTTTTTCTCTTTTCGCCGGTCGCAAATTCAAAGTCATCAGGGCGTTGAGTTGATGCGCATTCTTGATCGGTGTGATCGGCCCCGCCCCGAGCACCCCATCCGGCTGATTGACGCACGTACCGTTGTAGACCTTGATGCGGTTGAGGTAGAGCTGCACCAGGCGCGTCGACGTCAGTTCACCTCGCAGGATCGCCGCTTGAATGTCTTCGATTGCCGCCTCTTCAATCTGGAATTTTGCGTTCTGCGCCGAGACCAACGATGGCGTAAGCAAAAGCAATGATGCTAAGGCGAATTGACGGAGCATGCGACTCCCTCCTTTTCGTTTCATCACCACGGTGCGAAAACACCACGGCTCGCCAGACTGCTGCGCACCCGCCACGAGGGCACACGCCCCTGCGCCGCCAACACGGTGAGGAACTGGAGCCGCCTCATCGAGCCTTCCTTAGGGGCTCGGGATCACGGATCAACTATAGCAGGTCGGGGCTGCGCACCGCAGCAAAAGCGGCCCGCTCATGTCCGCTTTGGTTGCTTAGCAATGTCCGCTTCTCTAATCGGCCGATCGAGGTCAAGCGCTTTCAGACTATATCCGCCGGCACGGTGTTGATGTCGCTCGCGGGCTCGCGCTTCTCTTCGGAATCGGCACCAAGGCCCTTGTATGGGGCTTTTTGAGTCAAGCAGGGTGACGCATTTTTTCCATCGTCGGGTTCTTGGTTCGATCTCGCCAGGCCTCATCCTGACGGCTTCGAGCACGATGGTGCAGTCGGGATGACAATCAGAGGGGAGCCCGCTTTCGAGCGCGGTTGAATCGCGCCACAACCTTGTATGCGGTAGGTCCAAGGACCGGAACCACGATGCAGTCATGCGCATCGGCAGCGAAGCTCCGAAGCGGCGGACCCATTCTTCCAATCGGCATGAAAGCCAAGGGACTTGTCGGG
>DATGCX010000192.1:0-2198 GCA_035311445.1 Xanthobacteraceae bacterium
GTGGCATTGCTAAGTCCGAGGCCGACGGTTGTCTTCCGATTTTGGTAGAGAATCTCTCGGGGGTGTGGCAGCGAATCGGATGATGCTTATGCCCGATGCTCAATGTTCTCACACCTCCGTAGTCTGGGGTCACCAGCCTATTTCGCTCGAGATTCGAATTCGGCTAAAGCTGCCAGCCCAATGATACTTGGGCACCTCATTAGTAACAGAATAACAGCGTCCACTTTCGACCCAGCGAGAGAATGGGTCAGCATGGCTGGATAGGCGGGGGAAAAGGCACCACCCCCTGTCGCCAATCAGTTGTGTGCGTCAAGTTCAGCAAATTGGTCATGTAGAGCGGGCATTGGCGGATGTTCAGGTCAATAGCAGCATCCCTTTGTTCGAGCGAAAATGACCATCCCTTCGTCCCGACCTGCCTTTTGGCAGAGCGCCGCGCGCAGCGGCAGTCAAGGATGCCGCCGCAAAGGCGGCGGCATCGGCGGAGCCGGCGCACAGCGTCCTTGACCGAGCGAGCACGGTGCTAGACTGAACGGGTCGGCGGTCAGGCGGCACGGCGCAGCGCCTGCTTCTTGTGCTCGCGCAAATCGTCCATGTTGAGGTAGCGATGCTGCTCGAGCCAGTTCTCATGGGTTTCCACCGCGAGAGCCCGCACCAGCCGCAGACAGCTGTCGCCATTAGGGAAGATGCGCACGACATGGGTCCGCCGCTTGATCTCCTCGTTCAAGCGCTCCAGCATATTGGTTGATTTGAGGTGCTTATGGTGCTGGCGTGGCAACTGGTAGAAGGTCAGTGTCTCGTCGATATTCTCTTCGACCCAGCCGGTGAGCTTCGAATACTTTGATGACCATTTGGTGAGCCAGGCGGCCAGATCGCGGCGCGCCTCGATGAGATCACGCCGATCGTACAGCCAGCGCAGCTCCTGCAGACAGTCGTCGTCGACCCGGCGCGGCACGTGGTCGAGCGCGTTGCGGAGAAAATGCACATAGCAGCGCTGGTAAGCCGCTTCCGCCAGAACCTCGCGCAGCGCTGCCCGCAGGCCGGCGTGATCGTCGGCGACGACAAACTCGACCCCATGGAGACCGCGCGCCTTCAGTCCCAATAGGAAATCTCGCCAGCTGGAACGGCTCTCGCGATTGGCGAGCTCGACCGCCAGCACCTGGCGCCGGCCGTCCCAGTCGATGCCGATCGCGATCAGTACCGCTTGGCTGACGATCACGCCGGCTTCGCGTACCCGCTCGTAGCGCGCGTCGAGGATCAGATAGGGGAAGGCTTCGGCCAAAGGGCGGTCGGCGAATTGCGCCAAGCTCGCGTCCAGCCGCTGGTTGATCGCACTGATCGCAGAGGCCGAAAAACTATGACCGCACAGCTCCTCGGTGATCGCCTTGACCTTGCGAGTCGAAACCCCTTGCACGTACATCTCCGCCAGCGCTGCCACCAGCGCCCGCTCCGAGCGCTGATACCGTTCGAACAGCTCGGTCGAGAACCGCCCGCTGCGATCCTGCGGCACCCGCAGCTCCAGCTTGCCGACCCGCGTGATCAGCGTTCGGCCGTAATAGCCCGACCTGTAGCCCTGCCGGTCCGAGGCCCGTTCGCCCTTCTCGGCGCCGAGCGCCTCCGTCATCTCCGCTTCAAGCACCTCTTGCAGCGCCATCCGCACCAGCGCCCGCAGAAACTCCTCGTCCTCTGCCAGAACGGCTTTAATGTCGATCGTCCCAGATTTACCCTGCCTCTTGGTCATGGTGTGCATCCTCGTCAAAGGATCCGGTGACCGCGAAATCACCCGCATACCATGACCATCCGCCTCCGCGGCTTTTGCTGAACTTCCCCGACACTATCCGACAAAGCCACACCTTTTACTTTAGAAGCGGGTCTGGCCCGACCATTGTGGACGTTCCGCAATGGCTCATTCCGTTGCTAATAGCGACACCAACAGATCAGGCATACCCGACGTAATCACCTTCGGTGGCTCATCCTCCCGTAATTCCAAATAGAGCCGGGCGGCGTTCATCAGCGCGGCTGACACTGATTTCCTGTCATGATCCGCGATAACCGCCCGAAGGGCCTCTGTCGCTTCGCCATCGAGCTCGATCTTGCGAACTCCCCGCTGCGGGCGGCTCGAACGGCGATGGCTCACAAAACTGTTATCGAGGCCGAGACCTCCCATGCCATCCGGGTAGACTATGCTTAGACCTGCTGGG
>DATGCX010000193.1:0-18637 GCA_035311445.1 Xanthobacteraceae bacterium
GCCGCCACCGCCGCCGCCGCCACCGCCGCCGCCGCCGAAGCCGCCGCCACCTCCGCCGCCACCGCCGCCGCCACCACGGACGATGGGCGCAGGTATAACTGGCGGTGCAGGCGGAGGCGTAACGATTGGCGGGCCGCCAGCAGTGACGGGCAAGGGCGGAGGCGTATTATTGACCGGGACGCCCACGTCCTCGCAGAGGGGAAGCCTGATCATCACTTCCTGGGCGGCGAGGCCAAGACCTGACGGATCCGTCATGACGATCAACGATCCACTACCGGTGGCAAGAGCCTGAGTGGTGGTGTCGCCGTTGGTGTTGATGGTGTGACCCCAGGTCATGTCGGGGGCAACACCGAGGCCGGTGACGAACCCCGATTGACCCTGAAGATAGGTCTGGTTCTTGTAGTGGGTCGATCCGTCCGCTTCGAAGCCAAGCCTGACCTGCACGACAGGCTGGGCGACTCCGGCGGAGAACATGTACATGTTACCGTTCGGTGCCGTGTAGGGGATCAAGGTTTGCGGCTGGACAACCGCAATGGAGGCGAAGCCGGCGTTGGCAAACATCGCGCCGCAGCCACCGTTGAGGTGCGCCCTAAACACGGCTTTAATCGCAGCATCGAGCTGTGCGGGCGTGCTTTTCCCTTGAACGAAGCCCGTACCCTTGCCGTTGACAATACATTGTGGCCAAGCCGACACCAGGAAGTGGCTGCCGGGATTCGTGTTGAAAGACGTTACGGTCCGTTGTCCACCCGCATATGGCTGATTGTCGGGGCCGAATGTGTTCGTCAGCGTGACCTGCAAGCCGGTGAGGCCGATGGAGCTGAGGCATTTGACGCCGTTCGGGTTGTTAGCGCCGTCCGGATCGAAGCTGTTGGCGAAAGTCCCAATGTCTGGAAGCGGCTGCGTAATATCGCCGGGATCGCCGAGCGGATTGTTGCAGCCGAAGAGGTTGGGATTCCTGCGGATCGAGGTCGCAATGGCGAAATGACCGTCGGGGCTCACCGCCGCATTGGTCACCTTCGATCCTCCAGGAATATCCGAATAATAGCGAATATTACTGACGACCCTGCCGGAATCGCCGGGTGCGGTGTTCGGGGTATTGTTCAGCACTTCAGCGAACAAGCCGCCCTGGATGCCGGCTATGAAGATAAAGGCCGGCGCCGTGTGCACGTCGTTGGCGACCGGAGTGCCATTGTCCAGCTGCGAGATTGAACACCCGAGCTGGTTAAGGCGCGTGTTGGCCGGATTGGAAGCGCCGATGGCACTCAGTTTAGTCGGATCGCAGGTGGGTATGATGGCCTGGCCCTGCAGCGGAATGTTGCCGAAATTTGTAATTCTGCCGTTTTTGATGACCGGCAATATGAAACAATCCGTCGTCGTGTTCGGCGGTATGGACCATGAAGTCGCAGGCTGACCCGGGGTACCGACATCCGTTATCTTGCAAGTAGTGGAACCCTGGTCGAATACCCAGTTATGCCCGCCGCCGGTCAATGTTCCGTTAACTGGATCATTGTGCTCAAAGGTCGAATTATCCGGCACGAAGACCGATCCCGCAGCGCCGGTGAAAACGTTTGGAGCCATATTCTGCAGAGCGGGTGGAAGTAGCGCCCACTCGTAGCCACCCTTTGGCAGCGGCAGGCCGTCCGAACAAACCGCCCAGGCGAAATTCTGCGTCAGAAAGGTTGAGGCAATCGCCAAAGCGGTCATTTGGTGGAGATGTCTGCCAGTGCTCATGTCAAGCCCTCGTTGTAAGCGAATTATCAGGTTTGGTGTTGTACTTTCCCCTCGTCGAGGGTTTTGCGTGTGTCCCGAATGTGATTAAACATTTTTGGACCACATTGCCTTTGCGTGCACAATTGGGCCGAGGTCCGGGACGTAGCGGACGAGTGTGGGGGCTTTAGTCGTATCTCTTTAGTCCGAATGGCATGTACTTAAGTCCCCGGCTGAGGGTTTTTACATCGTCGAATTTCAGATTTGTGCCGGAAGGGCCCGGGTCTTAGCCGGCCTTGAGCGGGTGAGGGCGGTGCGGCATCTCGTCGCCCGAACCGAGCCACAACGCTGCAAGTTGCGGCAGGAAATAATCCTGCCGATATAATGATTTCGTGCCAGTTGAATGAATTAGGATCAGTTCGGCGGATCGCGCTCCGCCTACGACTTGAGGGCAGTCGAAAGTCGGACGAAAGGCCGTTTTGGCAAGCGGTCCGTTCATGTATCGACTTCGACTCCAATGCGAGTTCATCGTCTCGAAATGTATGGCGACGTAGCCGCATGTGGATTGGCAGGGGCCGCAGTGCCTCTTGCAATCTGCCACGATGTCGTTAATGCGACGCACGGCATGCACGGGGTCTAACAAACCTCAAGTCAGCAATGAACTGGTCGGGCGGCAATTTCGAATCTGTTTGATTCAAAAGTCGGCGCCACGGCCACAACGCCAGGAGCTAAAAATTGGCGCTCGTCGAAACACGCGACCTGGTCAAACGCTTCGGAAGCCTGACCGCGGTCGATCAAATTTCGTTTTCGGTGGAAAGAGGCGAGGTCGTCGGATTTCTGGGTCCGAACGGCGCCGGCAAATCGACCGCCATGAAGATCATCAGTGGGTTCATGCAGCCGACCTCGGGACGTGCCTGGATCGACGGGCACGACAGTCACACCGATCCGATCTCCGCACGGCGACGTCTCGGCTACCTGCCAGAAGGCGCGCCAGCCTACGGAGACATGACGGTTGGGGCATTTCTAGAGTTCGTTGCCGGGATGCACGGAATGACCCGGGCAAATGCCAATGCACAGCTCGCCGAACTGGTCGATCGCGTCCACTTGGCGGACGTCTGGAACCAACGCATCGAGTCTCTTTCCAAAGGCTTTAAGCGGCGGGTGGGAATTGCGCAGGCGCTGGTGCACGATCCTGAAGCCTTGATCCTGGATGAACCGACGGATGGTCTCGACCCGATCCAGAAATACGAAATGCGGGACCTGATCCGATCGATCGCGCCGCAAAAAGCAATCATCATCTCGACGCACATCCTGGAAGAAGTCGAAGCAGTCTGCACGCGTGCAATCATCATCGCGAAGGGGCGGATGCTCGTCGACGCCACTCCGGCCGAATTACTGGCCCGAACACCGAGCAACGGTACGCTGGCGCTGGCGCTCGCCACCGCCGACTCGCAAGGCGCGATCGATATCCTTTCAAAACACCCGGGAGTCGGGTGGGTGGACGGTGTCCAACGGGTCAATGGCGTCACCCGGCTTGCAATTCGAACCGCGAAGACTCATCCCTCCGCCGACGAGATCACGAACCTGCTTAGCCGGTCGAACATCGCGGTCACGGAGTTCTACATGGAGCGCGCGACGCTCGACGACGTATTCCGCCAGATCACCAACCATGGTGCGGAGCACTGACATGCGCCCGACGCTTCTCGTATTTCGCCGTGAATTCGCTGCCTATTTTGCAACCCCCGTGGCGGCGGTATTTCTTATCGTCTTTCTGGCGCTGGCCGCCGGCATGACATTTCTGGTCTCGGGCTTCTTCGATCGCGGCCAGGCCGATTTGTCCGGATTCTTCTTCTGGCATCCGTGGCTCTTTCTCGTACTTATGCCGGCAATCGCGATGCGGCTGTGGGCCGAGGAGCGACGCAGCGGCACCATCGAGCTTTTGATGACGCTGCCGGTGCAGCCGTGGCAGATCGTCGTCGGCAAGTGGCTTGCGGCCTGGGCCTTCGCGGCGCTTGCGCTCGTGCTGACGATGCCGCTATGGATCACCGTCAACGTGCTCGGCTCACCGGACAATGGCGTGATCCTGTCGTCGTATATCGGCTCTTGGCTGATGGCGGGCGCGTTCCTGGCGCTCGCCGCGGCGATCTCGGGACTGACCAAGAGTCAGGTGCTGGCCTTTATCGGGGCGACGGCAGTGAGCTTCCTGTTCCTCATGGCAGGCTTCGATCTCGTCATCTCTGTGGTCCGCCAATGGGCGCCCGGCTTCATTATCGACGCGGTGCGCTCGATGTCGTTCTTCGCGCATTTTCAGCATATCACCGACGGGGTGCTGGAGCTGCCGTCGATCGTCTTCTTCGTGTCGCTGATCGTGTTCTGCCTGTGGCTCAACGTCCGCATCGTCGAAGTCAAAAAAGCCGCGTGAGATATTGCTATGTCCAACCAGACCCAACCGGAAACACGCAAACCGCTGCCGACCGGCCGCATCGCGCTGATCGCTGCGCTGCTCGGTGCCGTGGTCTTTGTGTGCGTCAACATCGTCAGCGCTCAGGTCTTCCGCAACACACGCGTCGACCTCACCCAGCAGCACCTCTATTCGTTAAGTCAGGGCACCCGCACGCTGCTTGATGAGCTCAACGAACCAGTGCGCTTCCGCCTGTTCATGTCGTCCGGCCTTACCAAGCAGGCCCCGCAGCTTGCGGCCTTTGCGGGGCGGGTGCGTTCGCTCTTGGACTCCTATGTGGCCGCCGCCAAGGGCAGCATTGTTCTCGAGGTCATCGATCCGCGGCCGTTCTCCGAGGAGGAGGATCGCGCCGTCGCTTTCGGCATCGATGGCTTCACCGGCACGGGTGGCGAGCGGCTGTTCTTCGGCCTCGCGGCCACCAACTCCACGACGGGGCAGGCCACCATCCGAGCATTCGCGCCCGACCGCGAAGCTTTCCTTGAATATGACCTAACCCGCCTCGTGTCGGAACTTGGACGACGCGGCAAGCCGGTCGTGGCATTGCTCGACGGTCTCGGCCTTGCCGGAAATCCCTCGATAGGGCTTCCCGAGCAGCAGGTGCTGACACAAATGAAGCAGTTCTTCGAGGTTAAGCCGCTGTCCGGCGAGGTCGAGAAGCTGCCCGACGACACCCGGGTATTAATGGTGGTCCACCCTAAGAATCTCAGCGAGAAGACGCTATATACCATTGACCAATGGGTGATGGCGGGCAATGCCACGATGATCTTCGTGGACCCGTACGCGGAAAACCAGTTCAGCCCGCGCGGCGCGCCTGAGCCCGGCGAGCCTCCACCGGCCGCAAGTTCGAATCTCGAACCTTTGTTCAAAGCATGGGGCGTAAAATTCGATACGGAACGGGCCGTTGGCGATCCCGACTACGCCCTGCAGACCCAGCGAGACGTCGGCGGGCGTCCGGTGACGGCGCCGAACCTGACATGGATGGCACTGCGGGGCGACGCACTCGCTCGCGATGAGGCGATTTTGGCGCAACTGTCCGCCATCGTAATGACGACCGCCGGCGCGTTCGAGACGACCAAGGACGGCGTCACACTGCGGCCGCTGGTGCGTGCGTCGAACGCCGCCGTCACCGTCAACGCCCTCATTGCAGGCGATCGCCGCCAGGATCCGCGCCGCGTGATGTCGGAGGCGAAAAAGGCGCCGAAGCCGCCGATTGTCGCGGCCCGACTGACCGGCATGCTCGACAGCGCCTATCCGGATGGACTCAAGACGGACGAGAAAAAGCCCGATGAGGCAAAGGCCGCCGCGGAGGCCGACGAGTCCAAGAAGGACGAGGGGAAGGCGGCCGACAATACGCTCAAGAAGTCCGCCAAGCCGGCCAGCGTGATCCTGGTCGGCGACGCCGATATGCTGATGGACCGCAATTGGGTTCAAATGCAATCGCTGTTTGGGCAACAAGTCGCGCAATCGTTCGCCAACAATGGTGATTTTGTTGTCAATGCCATCGAGCAGATGTCCGGTGGCGCTGCCCTGTCGGATCTGCGCGGGCGCGGCGTATCGTGGCGCCCCTTCGAGCTTATTCAGCGGATGGAGGCCGAAGCCGACAGCCGCTTTCGCAAAAAAGAGCGGGCACTGAGCGTCCAGCTCGAGCAGACGCAGCAGAAGCTCTCGCAACTGCCCAAAGCCGCAGAAGGCTCCAATCAGGTAGTGACGGCCGAGCAAGCCAAGACCATTGAGGGCTTCCGCGCCCAGTTGCTTGTGATCCGCTCAGAACTGCGCGACGTGCAGTTCGCGCTGCGCCGCGATGTCGACAACCTCAAGAACCTGGTCACGGCACTCAATGTGGGCGTCGTGCCGGTGACGATCGGGTTCATCGCGCTCGCCTTCGGCATGCGCCGGCCGCGGCGCCCTCTGCCGAAGAAGCCATCGAATTCCGCCGCGTAGTGGGACGGAGCCGCATCATGAACCCGAAGCATCTCGCAACTCTTGCCGCGCTGGCGGCGATCAGCATCGCAACGACCGCGTGGGTCTTGCGCACCAGCGCCCCGTCCGTGGCATCGGACAGGCGCGGTGAAAACGTTGTGCCTTCGCTCCTCGCCAAGGCGAACGATATCGCCGGGCTCTCCATACGCGATGGCGCCGATACGTTCGCGATCGAGCGACGCGACGATCGCTTTGTCGCGTCGGATTCCGGTTATCCGGTCAAGCCCGATGTAGTGAGCGACGTTGTCGCCAGCACCGCCGGCCTGACCTTCCAGGAGGCGCGCACGAGCGATCCGGCCCGTTATGGCGATCTCGGCCTTGCGGATCCGGGCGGCAAGGAGATCACGTTCCGCACGGCCGGCGGAGAACTCGCAAGTTTGCTCGTAGGCAATAGCGATACGACCGTAGGTGGTCCAAGCGGCGGTGTTTTCATCCGCTTCAAGGGCCAGCCCCAGACGTTCCTGGTGCGCGGCAACGTCCGGCTGCCGCCTGATGGCCGTCCGGGTTGGTTTGTCCCCATGAGTTTCGACGTCAAGCGCTCCGAGATCAAAAAAGTCGAGCTTACCGGAGGGGGGCGCGACAGCGTGACCCTGCTGGCGGCCACCGCAGTGCCCGGACTGGCGAGCACCGGCCAACAGGGGACGCTACCCGGCCAATTCGTGCTCGCCGACGTGCCGGAAAAGCGCACCCCGGACAACTTAAGGGCAAGCCTGCTTCCGAGTCTTGTAGACAGTTTCACCTTCGAGGACGTGCGAAAGGCCACCAAGCCCGCCGCTGATGCGCGCCGCATGGTGGTAGACGCAGGCGAGGGCTTGCAAATCGTCTTCACCGCCCTTGGCGAACTCACCGAGGGCTGGGTGCATATCACGGCGGAGGCCACGAACGATGCGGCCAAGGACAAGGCGAAATTGATCACGTCCAAGGTCGAGGCCTACGATTTCCGCCTGCGTTCAAGCGACCGCGACCACCTGGGTTGGACGTTGGCGGATTTGAGCGTTGAGCAGAAGAGTTGAGTGGCGGGCTTGGCCCTACCATTCTCGTTTTTGCTCGCTGAAGCGCGGCAAGAAAGACGTGGATGCCCGCGACAAGCACGCGGGGAATCCCGGGCTTTTCGGAATGTGGCCGGGGCGATGGCCGCAGGTCCGACTTGAGGCCATGATCTCGCCGACCGCACGTCCCAACGGCTGCGTCGGTCGCGATGATGCGTTGACCCACCCCACACCTGCCGAACAGCCGCGCCATGGCTTGCGCCCGCCCGGCTCTTCGCGCCTCGGCAAGCTTGTTCAGCAGGTTCGGCGTCTGCCGCCCACGCCGTGGTACGACCCGGCCGGACGTTCCCGCAGGTGGGCCGAGAACCGAAATCGCGTTCCGCAGACGCGCCAGGCGGCTCGAAGTGGGAGGCGGCCGGACCCCAGTGGGGCTCCGGTTGGACTGTGCCAGCGCACGAGATCGGTGCGCCAACGTCAAGACATTACGGACCCTGCGGACACCGGCGGGATCGTTATGTGCCGAGGTACACGGTCCGTAAGGTCGTCACCAGCTCGGCGCCGCTCACGCCCTTGGTGATGGACATGCGCGCACCTGCCTCGCGGGCGGCCGCTTCGACCCCTTCACAACCGGTCAGCATCACGGTCTTCACCGACGGGCTGATGGCCGAGATCTCGCGCGCCGCGTCAATGCCGTTTTCCGGCATGTTCACGTCGAGCAACATAATGTCGGGGTGCACATGTCGCGCAATGCGCACCGCATCGCTACCGCATTCTCCCTGGGCAACCACTTCGAATCCGGGTGACGCGTTGACAGTCGCCACGACACCATCCCGAAACAACGGATGGTCGTCGACGACGGCCACACGTATGACCATATTTAGAACCTCTCTATTTCGGCTCCTCCAATCCTGATTTTCTCCAACAATGTCAGGGGGAAACTGACAGGTGCCTGTCAGTTCCAGAGCCTTGGCTTTAAGATGTGCCAAGTGGTAACTTCTCTACCCGGTTGAAATCCCAGCGTTTTTGGAGCTTCGAAATGCTCATCTTTTCTGTGTCGGTTGCAAAATTATGGCAGGTGCTGGAGCGGCGTTCGACGGCGAAAGTAAGTAATTGAAAATGTACAGTTAATCAGATCGATGGCTCTAATTAGGATCCCCATTCCGCGATCGCGGGCGGCGAAAATAGCGGCCCTGAAGGGGTAGCCCATCATGTGCCCCCTGTAGTCCTCGCCAGTTAACCGGGTGCATACCGCGGGTTAAAACAAGTTGAGAAGTAGGCTGTGCTCACACCGATTTGTGAAAAAATGTTACCGGCATGCGGATATCGCGTCTGCAAGGCGGATCATTTTACCGGCACAGGAGGAGACTTGGCGCGGAAAGGAGATTGCGGCGACAGAAGCGGGATACGCGGACGAATTCGGCGAGGCTAAGCGAACTAGAATGTCACCCGCACGCCGGCCCCTACGCGCGTGCGTTCATAACCGAGGTCGGTGATCTTTTCGACCACATGCCTGCCGAAGTATTCCGCGAAGAGTTCGGTATTTTTAGAAAATGCATAGCCGACACCTAAGAACCAGTTGTACTTGTAATAATTGAATGGATCTCCGATCGGCCGGAGATGATCGAGCCAAGCCCGGCCGCGAATGGTCCACTGCTCGAATTTCTGGTCGAAATTCACCTCATAAGTAATGACATCGTCCGCCAGGCCGAAGGTGGTGGTGGGCTCCTTGATCTGCCGTTCGACGATGCCGCGAAATGTCAGACCGTCGGTGGCGTGCCAAGTCAGGCGCAGGTCGGGGTATGAACTTGTGAACTGCGTGAAGTGGAGATCGTCAAAGTTACGGTGATTATAGCGGCCGCCTAGATCGACAGAAAAATCCGGATTGAGCGTGAAGCGCGCGCCCGCAATTCCCCAGAACTCCCTACCGGTGCGGTTGATCAGCGGATCGTCCACCTGCTGAAAATAATCGATATCGGCAATATTGCCGACGATAAATGGCGCAATCATCTGGTTGCGCAGCAACAAGAGGCTGGTGGTTGCGCTGTTCTTGGTGAAATCGAAAGCTTTGTCGCTCGTCGCGGCGATGACAGCAGGATCAGTTGAAATCGGAATTCGTGTATTGGTGCTGACCTCGGTATGGGAATCGAGCTTCACACGCAGCCGATAAAGGTCGCCTTCGTTCACCAGATCGGCATATCCGTTGTAGTAGTCGTAGCGATCGAGAGAGATGGCATCCTTGTAATAGGACGCTCCGAGTTTGAGGGCCGTGTTCGACGAGAAGTCGTAGCGTGCACCGACCGCCGCGTCGACGTCGTAACGTTGCGAAACCGGCAGATCATTGTACCAGAAATCGCGGCTGCTCAGATAAAAGGAATAGGCAGAAAGGTCATCGGGCTTGTAGGATCCCTTCGCACCAAGTTGGACCATCTCGAAGGGCGAAGCGCGCGAAAGAACCCGATTGTCGAGATTGGTGTCATAACCGCCCTCCGTCGCTGCGAAAAACCCAAAGCCGCCTCCACCGCCTGGTTCAGGCGCGGCAGGCAGCGCATTCGGTTGGGTTCGCTCGCGTACCTGCGCCGCAAGCCTTCCTGCGCTACCCAGCACGCCGAGCATGCAGATGAGCACGACAAGCAGTTTTTGCAGATCGCGATGACCGCGGTCCGGACACATTGCTCCCCCACTAGGCAGCCCGTCGTTTTAGTTATTCCAAACTGCCCAACCCCCAATAACTAGTCAAGAGATTACGCGGTTACGACTCACGATTCGACAGATTTGCTTGGAAAGGACTGGATTTAAATAACTTCGACGATTGTCCGTTGTGGTTTTTTGATCACGCTACGAATTTCTTGCAGCTTGAGTATTACAAATCCGCGCCATCATGTCCTGGCGAACATCGCCCGGGCGTTCTGCAAATTGCAGCGCGCCTGGGAGAGCCGTCCATCAAAAACGGTCATTGAAATTGACGCCCCGGAGGGGGTTGACATCCCGGAGGCCTACGGCGACCGCAGCGTTTCCGATACCAATGCTGCTACCGTAACCAACCGTTGTCGCACCTCGGCTGTCGCTCGAGCCGCCGCCCTCACCACCGCCGCCGGAGCCGCTCCGCGCCTGGTGATCGTCTACACTCGACGGACCCGGTCCCCCGCCGCCGCCTCCGCTGGGCCCGGGGCCACCGCCGCCACCACCACCAGGGCCTGGGCCACCGCCTCCACCAGGGCCTGGGCCACCACCGCCCCCGCCTCCGCTTGGGCCGGGACCACCCCCACTGCCGCCTTGACCCTGTGCCCCGTATGCAACCATGCCGAGCGGCTGCGCAACCGCCGCTAACGTTAGCGCGATCGCTATCGCCCGTTTGGCTAATTGGTGCATTTTTATGTTCCAATGCGACCGGAATCGGAATATTATACCCATAATGCCACGAATAGATGGTCTTGTCAGCCCCCAGTCAGGCGTTCCGTCATACATATTTCCGCCGCTAAGAACCAAATATGGCAACAAGAGGGGCCATTCTTTGTCAAACCGCGTTTCCGCCGCTGCGGCATCGTTGCATGCTGGCTTTCGACGTAAGAGTCCGCCATGGGTGCTCTATTCGATAGCGCTCTTGGCGGCGTGGGCGGCTGTCCTGCCGATGCAATGCGCGCGTGCCGAGGACCGCTTTGGCGACAGTCCCGATCAGGATCGCGCGCCGCGCCGCGGCAGTTTAGCAAATCTCATGGCCGCCGCGCAGGTAAAGGGAAAGCTTCTTGATGCGCATCAAAAAGGCAACAAAGTTCTGCTCAAGGTTCTGGACGACAACGGACACATCAGAATAATCGAACTGGATTCGCCTGCGAGTCCGAGCCGGTCTGGTGGCGGAAGTGACACGCGAAGCGGTGGAGGCGGCCTTGGCGGTGGAGGCGGCGGCTTCAGCGGAGGTGGTCCCGGCGGTGGCGGCGGCTTTGGCGGAGGTGGTCCCGGTGGAGGCGGGGGCTTCAGCGGAGGTGGTCCGGGTGGAGGCGGGGGCGGCCCCGGCGGTAGCAGTGGCGGTCCCGGCGGTGGCGGCGGCCCTGGCGGAGGTGGAGGAGGCGGCGGTCCCGGCGGTGGAGGTGGCGGACGGAAATGAGAGTGCTGGTGGTTGAGGACGAAGCCGCAGTCGCAGAGAGCGTCAAGGCGCGGCTTGAACGGGGTGGATTTGTGGTTGATGTCGCCAGCGACGGCGAGGACGCGTGGTTCGCGGGCGATACCGAAGACTTTTCCGCCGTCATTCTCGATCTCGGGCTGCCGACCATCGATGGCCTCACGGTTCTCAAACGTTGGCGCAAGGAAGGGCGTACTATGCCGGTGATCGTGCTCACGGCACGCGGCAGCTGGAAGGAGCGTGTGGAAGGGATCGACGCCGGTGCCGACGATTATATTGCCAAGCCGTTCCAGCTCGAGGAGTTGATGGCGCGCCTGCACGCGGTAATGCGCCGGACTGCCGGGCAGGCCAGCAACACGATGACAGTGGGCCCCTTGATGCTGGATAACCGCAGCAAGGTCGTGACCGTCAATGGGAATCCAGTAGACCTGACGCCCCTTGAATTCCGGCTGCTATCCTGCCTAGTATTTCGCTCCGGCGCGGTGGTCAGCCCGGTCGATTTGCTCGATCACCTCTACGGCCATGACCATGACAAGGAGGTGAATGTCCTCGAGGTCCTTCTCGGCCGCCTGCGTCGCAAGATCGGCCCGGAGGTAATCGGAACGCGGCGCGGGCAGGGCTATTACCTGAAGGTCGAATGAGTGGCCGTTAAGTCACTTCGCATTCGTCTGCTGGCAGCCGCCGCGATCGTCGTCAGTTTGGTCCTGGTGTTGGCCGGCTTTGCGTTGTTGGTGGTGTTCGAGCGTAACGTGGTTCGCTCGATCGACATCGAACTCGATGCCTATCTGGAGCAACTTGCTTCCGTACTCGCACGTGACGAGAACGGCCGCGTAATCGTCGAAAGCGAACTCGCCGACCCACGCTTTCGCCAACCGTATGGTGGTCGTTACTGGCAGGTCTCCACGGACCGAGGCGTAGTCCTACGATCGCGCTCGCTGTGGGATACGTTGCTGCAGGTCGACAAGGCACCGAAGCCCGATGGCGGAGTCCAGCGTCGAGAATTGGCGGGTCCTGATCGCCAGGTGCTCTATGCGGCTATCCGCTCTGTTATTCTCGAGCAGGAGTCTCTCGATCAACGAGAGCAGGCACCGCCGGGGCCGCAGGACTTGGCGCCGTCCGGATCGCAAGAGCAGACGCCGACCGAGCCACAAGGGCAAACTCTATCTGCGCTCCAAGTGCAGGCGCCGCTCATGCCGCAGGACGAGCGCTATATCCTTGTGGCCGCAATGGACCGCGCCGAAGTCGACCAGATCAACGCGAAATTCAGCGGCGACATTGTCCCGGCGCTGGGCATATTCGCGGTTTTGCTCATCGGCGCAGCCTGGGTCCAGGTATCCGTGGGACTTGCGCCGCTCGAAAAGGTGCGGACCGGATTGGAAGCGGTCCGGCTGGGGGAGTCACAGCGTCTCGACGCCGACGTTCCATCGGAGTTGCAACCACTCGTCGCTGAAACAAACCGTCTGTTGGAGGCACAGGAAACCGCCCTCATCAAGGCGCGGGCGCGGGCGGGCGATCTCGCACACGGAATCAAGACTCCACTTACCGCCTTGACGATGTTGGCGGAGGGATTGCGCAGCGACGGCCAGCCCGGGTTGGCGCAGGACATCGAGCATCATCTTCTGGGGCTTGGCCGCCACGTAGAACGCGAGCTCGCACGCTCGCGAATCGCCGCAGGAGCGAAATCGACCCGCACCTTGCTTGAACCGACTGTATCGGGCCTGGTGAAGACCATCAGCAAGTTTCCGCGCGGTGAGGCGATCGACTGGTACGTCGATAGCCCCGCTGGTTTATCGGCTGCGGTCGACGAGGTCGATCTTGCGGAGATCCTCGGCAATCTGTTGGACAATGCCCGCAAGTTTACGCGGTCCGCGGTAACCGTCACGGCGCGTCGGCGCGGCCCCGAAATCGAAGTCGTGGTGGAAGATGACGGTTCCGGTATTCCGGAACATGATCGCTCCCGCGTCTTGAACCGCGGAATCCGCCTTGACGAACGAGTACCTGGAAGCGGGCTTGGGTTGACCATCGCCAAGGAAATCGTCGAGGCCTACCGTGGAAGGCTCGAACTCGGTAATTCGCATACCGGCGGATTGCGCGTGATACTCGTCTTGCCCGCTCCGGACATTCGCCTTGACGCGTGATCAAAGGCCGACGATTAACCGTCAGCCCTTTCGACGAAACATCAACATCGCCTCGACGCGATTTCTCACCTTGGCTTTTCGCATGATGCTCGTCATGTGATGTTTTACCGTCCTCTCGGTGAGACGAAGGCGGTTTGCGATCTCTTTGTTGGTCATGCCGTTCGAGACGAGCGAGAGGATCTCCTCCTCGCGGGTGGTCAGATCGTTGACGGGTTTGCTGGCGGTAATCTCGGTCCGCTTGCCCATCTGAATGAGCAACCTCGCCGCAAGGCACGGCGCCACATAGGATTCGCCCCGATAAATGGCGCGCACCGTTTCCACCACCTCGGCCGCGCTGCTCCCTTTCAGAATATAACCCCTCGCACCTGCCTGCAGCGCCGACGCCACATCGAGCTCATTCTCGGAGGCGGTGAGCATGATCGACCGCACCCCCGGACATGACCGCGTGATGTTGGCAGCCGCTTCAACGCCGCCGCCCGGCAGACTGATGTCAAGCAGCATGACGTCCGGGCGAAGTTCCTCCGCCACTTTGAGAGCATCGGCGGCGGTTGCGCCTTCTCCAACAACCTCGATCCCATCCGCGCAGGTGAGCGTTTGCACCGCGCCCTCACGAAACATTGGATGGTCGTCGATGACAGCGATACGGATCGCGTCAGGCATCTAGAACTCCATAAGCAGGAATTGGTGGAAACAGCGGTTTTGTCGATGCGTCGCGCTCGACGGCTAGCCCGTCCAAAACTCAATTCGATAAGTCAAAGACAGACACCCGCGCCGCAACTTATTCCTTCTCTATTGGCGGAATGCAGATCACCACGATGACAGGCGGCTCATCCGTGCGAAACAAGCGTCCCCCATCAATGCAGTTGCAGATTGTTGAACGCACCTCCCATTGTAGTGCTCGCGCTCCGCAGTCATCAGCGGCACTCCTTTCCCCACGTGCAGTCTATTCTTCATTCTAGTCTCTCTTTTTCCACCAAACCGCCCCGCAATTGAACATAGAAAAATCTTATGTCGGCCCTATGTCAAGTGATCATCGTCCATACGAAGGCCTCACGATTGTTGTATCTTTTTTTAAACATGTTTTTGCCTTACTTTCAGCCGTTCGTCCGCTCGTGTGACCCCTTGAACGCCCGGAATGCCTCGTTATGATTGTAGGTCGATCATGATCGCTCCACATCAGATCGCATTACTGCCGCGACCGTTGCGACCATGCGCAGAACCATTTATCGCCACAAAATTGTCCTTCGATTGTCGCTGGCAGGTCGAAGCATCGCGAATCCGATGTCCTGAAGCGCCGGCTGGTTGCCTAGATAGTACTGTATCGCATAAGCGCAGAATGTAGAAACCATAAACTATGACGGGATCGCCATGAATTCGCTTACCGCCCGCCCAAGACGGCCATCCATCACAGGCAGCGCGGCTGGCGTGCGCCGATCCCATGCAAAGCGCGCCATGGCCTGCGCAGGATTCACGCTGATCGAAGTTGTGATTGCACTCGCCGTCGTGGCGATATCGCTGACGGCGATCGGCGCCGTGGTGACAGCGTCCTCGCGCGGCACGCGCTCGATTGAACAGCATCTTGCTCTTGTCGAGACGACGAGGATTGTCGCTGCGACGCTGCCGAAAGTCGAGCAGATCGGCCTCGATGGTCTGTCGGGAGACATTTTAGGCCACCGATGGAGCGTCAGTATCTCACCCTTTGTCAGCGGTCGGATCCATCAGGTTCCCGATTCGCCGTGGGTCCCGCAAACCGTTGTGGTTCGCGTGCGGTCTCCTTCCGGCGCGGTCTACGGATTCGAGACGGTTCGCCTACAGCACCGGGCAGTTCAATGAAACCCCTTCATCAACGCAGACGATCCGAGATTGCGGGATTCACTCTCCTTGAGGCGCTCGTCGCGACGACCCTGATGGGAATGATCCTGGCCGCGCTGGGGGCAATCACGGCCCAATGGCTCCCGAGCTGGAACCGCGGATTCATGCGCGTCCAACGCAGCGAACTGTTCACGGTGGCCTTGAATCGTCTTGCTGCCGACCTGTCAGCCGCCGAATTCATCACACCAAATCGCGGAACCAAGCTCCCGTTATTCGAAGGCACCCCATCCGCCGTTACGCTGGTGCGATCGGCGGTCGGCCCCAATACGGATCCTGGTCTCGAAATCGTGCGGCTGGCCGAGACGCCAGACCGGCAGGGATTCGCGATGGTGCGAACAAGAACTCCGTTCGTGCCATTCGGGCTCGGCGACGTCACCACCAACCAACTGAATTTCACCGATCCCGTGGTCCTGCTCCGTGCACCCTACCGGGTTACGTTTTCGTATTCGCCTGGCGACGGATCCTGGTCGGACACCTGGCAGAACGCCAACCAGCTTCCGGCCGCCGTCAGATTCTTGGTTCGAGACGTCACAAGCGGCCGGACGCTGGCCATCTCAAGCGCGACAACCGTTCACGTCGAGTTGCCGGCGGACTGCTTTGATCAGTCAAATCCCATTTGCAACCCTCAAGCAGGACCCGCCGCCAACGGTCCCGGCAGATCGGCCGGTATCGGCGCAGCGGCCGGAAACAATGCCTTCCGGGGCCAATGACCATGCATGATCTTCACGATGCTTCTCCTCAAACCGCCTCGGATGGCTTCATCCTGGTCGCGGTTCTATGGATCATTGCCGCATTGGCGATGCTGGCCTCGATCTTTTCAATCTATCTCGCGAACACGGCAGTGTTTCTTTCGCTCAACGACAGCGCCATTCAGTCGGAGGCCCTGGTTTCGGCGGCGCTCGAGCTGACGGCTTATCAAGTGTCGGCGCCGAAGCCGGCTGCCGGCTCGCCTACGCCTCCAACCCAAACGGACGACAAACTTCCGCCTCCGACCCACGGCGAGTTCAATTTTCGACTGGGGCGCGCCAATGTAGCGGTGGACTTTGTATCGGAGGCCGCCCGCGTCGATCTGAACACGGCATCGCCTCAACTGGTGGCCAATCTTTTTATGGGCCTCGGCGTGCCGCAGCAGCAGGCCGGAGAATATGCCGATCGGATTGACGGCTGGATCACGAAACCAAGACCAGTGTCGGCCTTCGCGTCATCCCAAAATACGGAGGAGGCCCTCTATCGCGCGTCGGGACGCAGCTACTCCCCGCGCGGGGGACCTTTCGCCCATTTCGACGAATTGTCGCTGGTGATCGACCTGCCGCCGGCGATCGTCGAACGCGCCAAGCCATTTCTCACGATCTATAGCGGCAAATCGCAGATCGAAGTTCTGGATGCGGCACCGGAAGTGCTTGCCGCCATTCCGGGAATGACGGAAAACATGATGAGCGCCCTTGCCGAAGCCCGAAGAACTGGGGCCGTCCCTGAGTCCATTACACAAATGCTCAACGCGACTCAGGGGATTGGCACGATCGAAGCAGGTGACACATATCGGGTGCAGGTTCACATCCGCTACGACAATGGGAAGCGGCAAGCAGCGGAGGTCGTGATTCTGACGGCGCTCGCGGACAAGCCGTATCGCGTATTATATTGGCGCGACAGTAGTGATTCTTCATCAGCTCCGGGCGATATATTCCAGCCACCCCGCTGATCGTTAGGGGTTAATCGATCGGCTGAAGATCACCGCCCTTGCGGAAAGGTCGCCTGTCGTGGGCCCATATCCACTTCGCGAGAGGCGCGAATGAAAGCATGACCACCGCGCGTGCGACAAGGCCAAGGAGATATCCGGTCTGAAGGGCTACTGCGACCAGGACCGTCGTGGCGATCACGTCATGGCCATGATCGCCGCGCGCCATTCCGATGGCCGCAGCGCCCAGAACCGCAAAGCTGATCGCCGGAAAAAGAATCAGGACCTTGAAGCGAAAGCCGAGCGTCGCCCCAATCAGGGCCACGATACCGAACGTCGCGCTCGTCATTACAGGCTGCCCTTATGTGGGTGTCCACTCATGCGGGGAATGCGAAGTGCGCTCACGCCGTTTCTGGGGCTGATCTTTCCATTCTGGACCTGACAATCGACTGACTGCGGATCGCCGATCGACGGCTACTTGAAGTGCATTATCGGACAAATCACCCATTCGCCGGACGGGCGCCAGCCGTTTCGGCTACGTAGCGTGCCGCTGCACGCAGCCTCGCCACGGTTTGCCGACATGAACAGGCCGCAGTATCATCTGACTGCCAAGGCACCTTATGGAGGCCGGGTAGTGTGGCCCTGGCCACCCCGCAGCTTCCGCCGATCGCTCTTCGTCATCACGGTCGACACACCACATGCCGCTCGAACCGCCGACATTGAGGAAGAGCGACCGCCGGCTAGAGGATGAATGGTCGCGCTGGTGGAGCTTGCCGACCGGTTTCATGTGGCCGGGAGCGACGGCGATCACCGAGGCGATCGCCTCTTCGCTCGAGCAATTTGCCCGTTACGCGTCCGGTGCAGAACGCGAAACCGCCGAGGCCCAGCGGGTGTGGACGACGCCACATCGGGTGCGCCTCGAACTGGGTACCATGGAACTGCGTGATTTTTCCACAGCCCGCACCGGTGTTGCGGCGTTGATTTGCGCCCCGTTCGCCCTGCATTGCGCGACGATTGCGGATTTTGCTCCCGGCCACAGCCTGGTCGAGGCCCTCTGCGGCTGCGGCATCGGCCGCCTTCATGTCACCGACTGGCGTTCCGCCACGCCCGAAATGCGGTTTCTCTCAATCGACAGCTATCTGGCCGATCTCAATGTCGCGGTGGATGAGCTGCAGCCGCCGGTCGACCTGATCGGCCTGTGTCAGGGCGGCTGGCTGGCTTTAGCCTATGCGGCGCGGTTTCCCTGCAAAGTGCGCCGGCTGGTGCTGGCGGGCGCGCCCGTCGATATTGCGGCGGGGCGGTCGAGCCTCTCGCAACTTGCCGCCCAGGTTCCGCTTGCGGCATTCGAGGAGTTCGTCAACTCGCAGAGCGGTCGCGTGCTTGGCAGGCGCATGCTGCAGATATGGGGACCAACGCTGCATGGCGAGGACGAGCGGGGAATTTTGCAGATTCCGCCGGACGACCATTCGGCCGCCGTCACGGAGCTGCTGGCCCGTTTCCGGGACTGGGATGACCTTACGGTGGATTTGCCCGGCACCTATTATCTGCAGGTGGTCTCCTGGCTTTATAAGGAGAACCGGCTCGCCGAGGGCCGATTCATGGCGCTGGGGCGGCCGATCGATCTTGCAAGCCTCTATCAGCCGATTTTCCTGCTCGGCGCGCGCAAAGACCAGCTGGTCGCCCCCGAGCAGTTGTTCG
>DATGCX010000194.1:0-2437 GCA_035311445.1 Xanthobacteraceae bacterium
CTCTACCACCGAGCTATTCGCGCTAACCGACCGACTTGAACCCCTGATGTTTTCCAAGCGTCGGCGGGGGCAAAAGCCCAGGTTAGGACGACAATTCCTAACAGCCACTTGGCCCGATTGATCAGGAGGTCGATGGTTCGAATCCCACCCAGCCGCACCGGAAAGCTCAGTTGTAAAATCGTAGGGGACGTCGGGTCATCAAAGTTGAGCGACGATCGTAGCGGCCGCCACGGGGCGAGTTCTGGAGCGCCAGCCGATGAGCCTCAGAAGGTGCCATCGATGTTTGACCGAAAGGGAAGCAAAACGTAGTGCGGCGCGTATTTCGGCCATTCTATTCAACCCAACACCATGGCACGCTGCTCGCTGCCTTCGTGCCGCTCCGTTCGATAAGACTTATTCTCGAAAAGCAAAAATAACCCTTCTCGAAACCAAACACGCACATTAAAACGCAGTAAAAGCTCGAAATGACCACCGCCGACCTCACCGAGCTGGAGATCCCGGACCGCATCCGGAAGGCCTTCGCCGGCCGGACCTACCTAAATCAGACCGAACTTGCTGACGCGCTCGAAATGAATATTAAGACCGTGGCCCGGCACATGGACGAGGGCAATCTGCATTACCACGAGGTCGGCATGGGAAAGGTACGGCCGCGGCGCAGGTCAACTCTCAGCCAGGTTTGTGCATTCCTGCTCAACCAATCGAGGGATGGATGCGAAAGCCACAAAGCGCCGGGGAGGGCTACGGGCTCTTCCTACCCGAAGGTTCGTCGATCTGGTACTGGCGCCGCCAGTACAAAGGTCGCAAGCTTGGAGGCTCGACGGGCGACACTAGCCGCGCTCGCGCGCTCCAAGTAGCAAAGGAACAGTACAAGGCCGCGGTCCAGCAGGTCGACGCCGAGATCGCAAGCGGCCGGAAGCCGATGACGCTCGGGCGCGCCTCCGAACTCTATTGCGCGGAGGTCGTCAGCGGCAAGCCTGGGGAAGAGCCGGCGACTCGCGAACTCGCCTGGATCGAAAGCGTTCTCGGTGCTGAGACATTCCTTCACGACCTCAATCAGGCGCACATCACTAAGGTACGCAATGAGCGGCGCGTCATGACCACAACGCGCGGCGCCGGCAGGGACGAGGAGGGGCGCCTGCTGGAAAAGTTGGTGTCACATTCGACGGTCAACCGCACCATGCAGACGTTGCGCGCGGCGCTCTACCACGTCCGCGACCACCATGAGGCATTCCTGAAGCCCAATCTCAAGTTCGGGATCACCAAGGAGGAGGCGACCAAGCGCGAGGCCAGCGAAGCCGAGGAGGGCGCCCTTGTCGATACACTACGCGAGGACTTCCACGACATCTTCGCGTTCGCGCTTTTGAGTGGCATCCGCGAAACCGGTCTCTGCACGCTGGAACGCAGCAGGGTCGATCTGGGCAACGCACAGGTGACATTCCAGAGCAAGCGCCATCGGGGCGACCCACCGGGGTTCATCCGCTGGGAAACCCAGGCACTCGGACCGCTTGAGGTGGCGCTGCTCACCGAGATCATCGCGGCACGGCACCATCCCAAATACGTCTTCACGTATGTCGCGCGTGGCAAGAAGGGCGGCAAGGGCGGGACCGGGGACGGCAACGGATTCGAGAAGGGCAAGCGCTACCCGATCACGGTCGAAGCGCTGACGACGCGGTGGCAGCGCGATCGCGCCAAGGCCGCTGAAGTCCTGCCGTCCGTCGCCAGCATCAGGTGGCATGACTTGCGCCACACGATGGCGTCGCGGCTCCTGCGCAAGACCCGCAATCCTGCCTGGGTCCAGAAGGCGCTGGGGCACGCCGACATCAAGACCACCATGCGCCACTACGCGCACGTCCTGAACGACGACGTCCGGCAGGCCAAGGCCGAGGTTCAAGGGGATCAGACCGCGTCACCCGCGATGCAAAAGTTGCAAGGAAAATTGCAAGGTCGGTCAAATCTCAAACTGGTGGGCTACGCTATGTCTTTGAAATTGCTTGGCTCCCCGGGCCGGATTCGAACCAGCGACCAACCGGTTAACAGCCGGTTGCTCTACCACTGAGCTACCGGGGATCGGCGCCAAGAGCGACCCTGCGTATAACAAAGCGGCCGGACTTTGCCTAGCCCGACTTTGCGGGAGCATCCGGTGTGGCAACAGGCGGGGGTTGCCAGCCCCGGCCGCAACCTCCGCCGCGCAGGCGGACCGGGCTTGCCCCTAAGCTCGGCTAACTGGCAGCCCTGATCCCTGTTGGATCGGCAAATGCCGGCATGACGTCGCGCGCGAAGCGCCGCAACTGATCCCGTGAACCCGCCCCATTCAGAAGAACGTAGGCGATGCCGGCTCTACGCAGGCTCTCGAGCTTGTCGGCGATTTCATCCGGCGTACCAAAAAGCGCAGATTGCTCGCTGGCCTCGCGGGTATCCGCAAAACTGACCATGCTCG
>DATGCX010000195.1:0-12611 GCA_035311445.1 Xanthobacteraceae bacterium
TCTACACCCCCACCTGATGTTTCAGCATGATCTCGCGTCCTTCCCATGCGGATGCCTGAATGGCGAGTGCAACTTCCAGTGTCGCCTTGCCCCAGCGCCCGTCATGCACGGGCTTTTGCCCGGTTTGGATTGCGGCCGCGAGATCGTCGAGTACATTGCCGCGACCGCTGAAGCGCGAGCCCTCCGGGAGAGCGATCTCACGCAGGCCGTCCTTTCCATAGACCAGGACGCCGTCGGCGGACGCGCGCAATTCGCCACGTGCGCAGGTCGCGATGGTGAGACCGAAATGCGGCTGATGAGGTGGCTCGCCGTCGTCCGCCGCACCGTACGCAAAATTGGCGGTGCGCAACTCGGCCTCGCTGCGCGTGCGGGCCGCAAGCGCGCGCCGCGCCACGCCGTGGGCCGGCTGCTTTGGGCTGCCGCGCTCGGAAACCCAGCCGTGCAATTCATCGCTGTCGAAGAAGTCATAGCCGCCATAAACGAGCGAAGCCGCGGCACCGTTCTGGAAGGCGAGGAACGCCACCGCATGTCCTTCCGTGGGCCGCGCCGGATCGAGTCCTCCGGCATGGGCGCGCACACTTTTGGCGAGGCCGCCGCCTAGGAGCCGCACGATGTCGATCTGATGCGGCATTTGGTTGAACAGGATGCCGCCGCCGCGCTTGGTGTCGAGTTCCTCCGGGCGACGCGGCCGGTAGAGATAGTTGGTGTAATTCCACGACGCGATCATACCGAGACGCCCGAGTTCTCTGGATGCGATGATCGCCCGCATAGCGCGGATTGCCGGATCGAAGGCGTGGGTATGGCCGATCACGAGGCAAACACCGGCCTTCTCCACCGCCGCCATGATGGCATCGCAGTCGGCTAGCGTGAGCGCCATCGGCTTTTCCAGGATGATGTGCTTCCCAGCAGCCGCCGCGAGGCTTGCGTGCTCGGTATGAAACTGATGCGGCGTCGCGATGTAGATCGCATCGACGGTCGGATCATCACAAAGCCCGCGAATGTCAGAATAGACATTCGCCCTGAAGTCCCACATGAACGCCAGGCGTGGCCCGTCCTGGGGTTCCGCCGCTGCCGCAAGATGGAACCGAGGGTGACAGGCCGCGGCCCGCACCATGACGGCGCCTGCCATGCCGAGGCCCACGATGCCGAGACCGATTGGTTTGCCTTCGGCCATCAATCGGGCTCCCCTTTGCGCCTTGCGGCTTCGATAGCGGCCCAGATGCGCGCCGGCGTGGCCGGCATGTCCAGGTGCTCGATGCCATATACCGACAAGGCATCGACGACCGCGTTCATGATCACCGCGATGGCAGGCGTAATGCCGGCTTCGCCGCCGCCTTTGACGCGCAGCGGGTTGCCCTTGGTTGGATCCTCCGCCAGTTCGACCTTGAAGCTCGGCACCCTGTCGGCCCGCGACACCGCATAGTCCATGAAGCTGCCGGTCAGCACCTGTCCGGACGATGGGTCATGGGCGACGCATTCCGACAGCGCCTGCCCGGCACCCTGCACAATGCCGCCGTGAACCTGGCCGTGCAGGATCAGCGGGTTGATCGGCTGGCCGCAATCATCGACCGAGCAATAGCGCTGCAGCGCCACCGCACCGGTCTCGGGATCGATCTCGACCTCGCAGACGGCCGCGCCGGTCGGATAGGCCGGGATGCGCCCGGTGAAACGCATCTCGCTTGCCAACGGCGCGCGCAATTCCGCCGCCAGCGTCCCGTCGGACGCGAGGGCGTGCGCAATATCGAATACGTCAAGCCGGCGGTTGGAGTGCGGCGATTCGAAAAAGCCGCCCTCGAAGTTCACGTCGCTTTCGTCGCATCCCACGAGCGCCGCAAAGACCCGACGTGCCTGTTTGACGATGCGCTCCGAAGCCTCCACCAGCAATGTGCCGGCGAGCCGCATTGAGCGGTCCGAATGGGTGCCGCCGCCGGTGGGCACGATTGCCGTGTCCCCGGTCACGAGCCTCACCTCGTCGGGCGTAATGCCGAATCGGTCAGCGAGCACTTGCGCAAAGGTGGTCTCATGGCCCTGCCCGGTTGACTGAGTGCCCGCGACCGCTTCGACTTCACGGGTTGCGTGCACCGTCACCCGAACGTACTCGCTGGGCTGCCCGACCGGGGACTCGACGTAATTCGCAAGGCCAATGCCGGCGAGCGTGCCGCGCCTTTTCGCCTCACGGCGCCGCGCCGGAAAACCATCCCAGTCGGCAAGCTTGATTACGCCATACATGTTGGCGCGAAAATTTCCACTGTCGTAGATGAGTCCGGTGGCCGACCGGTAGGGAAGCTGAGCCCGGCGGATCAGATTGCGCCGCCGCAGCGTAACGCGGTCCATGCCAAGCCGATGCGCCGCAATGTCCATCAGCCGCTCGATCACGAAAGTGGCCTCGGGACGGCCGGCGCCGCGAAATGGCGCAGTCGGCACCGTATTGGTGAGGATACCCCGGATCGACACCGTCGCCACCGCCAGGTCGTAGACAGTCGGGGTGATGCGATAGGCATTGGACAGCGGCACATAGGTTACCGGATGAGCGCCGACATTTCCCGTCATCGCGACGGCGAGGGCGAGAATTTTTCCGTCCACCGCAAGCGCGAGCCGTCCCTGTGTGACCATGTCGCGGCCCTGGTAGTCGGTGAGAAAGGCCTGCGTCCGGTCGCCGGTCCATTTCACTGAGCGCCCCACCTGGCGTGCCGCCCACGCGACCATCACCTGCTCCGGATAGACATTGTTGAGAAGCCCGAACGCTCCGCCGACATCGTGAGTGATGGCGCGCACGCGCTCGGGTGGAACGCCCAGGCACGCCGCGATCGTGTTCTTAATCCGCACCGCCCCCTGGCTGCCGGTTACGATCGTGTAGATGCCTTGGGCCTCGTCATAGGCGCCGATTGCGGCCCGCGGCTCCATATGGGCGGATGCGACGCGTTGATTGCGGAAGGTCTGGGCGACTACGAGAGGTGCCGCTGCAAATGCCCCCTCGCAGGTCGCCTGATCCCCGAACGTGGTCTCCAGCGCCAAATTGCCCGGCATCTCATCGTGCAACAGTGGCGCATCGGGCGCGAGCGCGGCGAGGCAGTCGGTAACGGCCGGCAGCATCTCATAGAGAACCGCGACGCTTTCCGCCGCATCCTGTGCCGCGGACTGCGTGTCGGCGATCACTAACGCGACCGGTTCGCCGACGAATCGCACCCGCTCTGCGGCGAGCGGCGGATGCGGGTTTTCGAACGGCGTTTGTCGGCCGGGTCCTGCGAAGGCTTTGACCCTCACGTCATGGGTGTTGGCCGGATTGGCAAAGTGGCCGATCCCGCGACCGCCGGCTGCCGCATAGTCCTTTGCGGTGAAGATGGCCACGATTCCGGCGACCTTGGTCGCGGCGCTGATGTCGATCGACTGGATACGCGCGTGGGGATGGGGTGAGCGGACGAAGCCCGCATAGGCCTGGCCGTCGAAGACGATGTCGTCGGTGAAGCGACCACGTCCGGCGACAAGCCGCCGGTCCTCCAAACGCGGCAGCGGCCGGCCGATGTAGGGGTCGCGCTGTCTCGCGGTGGCCATATTCGTGATCTGCCCATCGGATTCCTTCACCCGTTATAGCGGTTCGCCGGATTTTTGAACCTCGGGTTACGCTTGGCTGGAGCAATTCCCGATCAGGCCGCCCCCTCGCGTGTCAGGCTACTCGGGAGATGCTCCAAGGCCGCCAAGATGACGGATTGACATTTCGGCCGCGGCTCATGCTGTTACGCGCTTGAATGAACACCGAGACGGATAGTGGAATATGACGAGCGCAACTAGCCCGGCGGATGGTCGGCCATCAGGGCGGATCGAAGACGAACAACTCTTGCGCGGCCGCGGACGGTTTATCGATGATGCGCCGCTGGCGGGGCAAGTCTACGGCTGCTTTGTGCGGTCGACCCACCCCCATGCCAGAATTCGCGGCATTGACATCACTCCTGCGCGAACTGCCGAAGGGGTGCTGGCCGTGCTGACAGCGGCCGATATGCAACGTGCCGGCGTTGGTCGAATCACCCGTCATCCACCGGTCGCCGGCCGCAACGGGAGAGCGCTGATCGATCCGCCGCGCCCGGCGCTCGCTGACGAGCGCGTCATGCACGTGGGCGAACCAGTTGCGCTCGTGGTGGCGACCTCCGCGGCGCTCGCCCAGGACGCGGCCGAACGTGTCAGCGTTTCTTACGAAGAACTGACGCCGGTCATAGATGCGCGCGAGGCGGTGGCGCCAGGCGCGCCGCAGCTGTGGCCGGAGGCGCCCGGCAATCTTGCGATCGACTGGCAGACGCCTGCCTCGACGGATGGCGCCAACGAAAAGGAGGTCGCGCAAATCATCAATGCGGCGCCTCATGTGGCGCGCATATCGCAACTCAACCAGCGCATCGCAGCCGCAACCATGGAGCCACGCGGCGCGACCGCGAGCCATGATGTGACAACCGACAGCTACACCATCAGGGTCTGTTCGCAAAGCGCCATCGTGCTGCGAAACGCCTTGGCGAACGCTATGGGGCTTGAGCCGAACCGGCTGCGCGTCGTCACCGAGGACGTCGGCGGAGCTTTCGGGATGAAAACGTCGGTCTATCCGGAGTATCCGGCGTTGCTGGTCGCCGCGAAGCAGCTTGGCCGGCCGGTCCATTGGATGGCCAACCGGGCCGAATCATTCCTCACCGACAACCAGGCCCGCGACATGTTTGCGGACGCCGAACTCGCGCTCGACGAAAAAGGGAAATTTCAGGCGCTGCGGCTTTCCTGTGTGGTCAATCTCGGCGCCTATGTGGGTTCCGTCGGCGTTCATCTGGCCACCTACAATTTCGCGCGCTGTCTGCCTGGCATGTACCGGATTCCCATGATCGACGTGAGGGTGCGCTGCGCCTTCACCAACACGGTCCCGACCGCACCCTATCGGGGGGCAGGCCGCCCGGAGGCGAATTATCTGCTCGAACGCGTGGTAGAGGAGACGGCGCGGATCAGCGGCATTGCGCAGGACAAGCTTCGCAAGCGCAACCTCATTCCGCCATCGGCGATGCCCTACAAGACACCGGTCGGGACGACCTATGACAGCGGCGATTTCCCGGCTGTATTCGACAAGGCATTCGCACTGGCGGCGTATGGAGATTTTCCCAAACGCCGCCGCGAAGCCGGCAAGCGGGGCAGGCTGCGCGGCATCGGAATCTCCTGTTTCCTTGAGCACGCAGGCGGCGTGCCGACCGAGGGCGCGGGCCTCGCTTTCCCGGGGGACGGCATCGCAGAACTTCAACTCGGCTCCCAATCCACCGGACAGGCCCACGCGACCGTATTTCCGCGCGTTGCCGCCAAGCAGCTCGGCCTCCCGGCCGATCGCGTCATACTGCGACAGGGGGACAGCGGACTTGAAGTCACCAGCATGTCGACCGTGGCATCGCGCTCCGCCGTGATGGTTGGCACGGCGGTGGTGCGCGCAGCCGAGACCGTGATCCGCAAGGGCAAAAAACTCGCAGCCGAAGCGCTCGAAGCCGCCGAAGCCGATATCGTTTACGACCGCGGCGTGTTTGCCGTGACCGGCACCGACCGGCGCATCGGCCTGTTCGATCTCGCCAAGCACGCCAGAGACCGCAAGCGACGCGGCGAGATTGCCGAGGACCTCGACACCAAGCTCACCGCCGATACGCCGCAGACCTTTCCGAACGGCTGTCATATCGCGGAAGTCGAGATCGACCCCGAGACCGGCACGACTGCGCTGGTCGGTTATACGGCGGTGGACGACTGCGGCGACGTGCTCGATCACATGATCGTCGAAGGCCAGGTGCATGGCGGCATCGTCCAGGGGTTGGGCCAGGTTCTGCTGGAGCACCTGGCTTATGACCGCGCTGGCCAACTCGTCACCGGCTCGTTCATGGACTACGCCATGCCGCGTGCCGCCGACATCCCGCCGCTGACCGCGGCAGAGCAAAGCGTCCCCGCCACCACCAACCCGCTCGGCGTCAAGGGCGTCGGCGAGGCCGGCACCACCGGGGCGCTCGCCGCCATCATGAACGCCATCGCCGATGCGGTGCCGGCGGCGGCCCATATCGACATGCCTGCGACGGCGGAGAAGATCTGGGCGTCGTCTCGCCGCAAATGAGGACGGACCTTTTACGCGAGCCCATAGCCGATTTCGTTTTTGACAGACATCTCGCTGTGACATCCGCATCGCGCGCACTTGCTTTCCTCAATTCCGTTCCCGACACTGGTGCGTACGCGATTCGCGGAGGAATGCATGGACGCTGCTCAGATTCTCAATCGCTTGGTCTATCAGGAACCATTGCCTGTCGAGGCGCTCCGCGCCGCAAGCGCAGACCGGGCGCGCCTGGCTCCGATCTTCGTAAACGCGATCGAGCAATACGTGTCGCCTGACGGCGATCGCGCCGCGCGGGATTCGCTCTTCTTCATCTTTCATCTGCTCGGTGAGTGGCGCGAGAAATCGGCGTATCGGCCGCTCGCACGATTGCTGCGCCGTCCGCCCGATGACCTCGATGAGATACTTGGCGGCGCTATCACCGAGACTCCCCATCGCGTCATGGCTGCCGTTTTCGACGGCGATCCTGAGCCTCTGTATGAGGTGATTCTGGACCCGGAAGCGGACGAATACATCCGGTCGTGCATGCTCGAAACGATCGCGATGGCGACGTTGAACGGTGAAATGCCGCGGGCCGAAGCGGCACGGTTTCTGTGGACGTGTTACGACGAGATCAAACCGCAAGAAGAATGTTGGGTTTGGCAAGGCTGGCAGAGCGCCATTGCGTTGCTTGGCCTCGTCGAACTCAGGCCTCTCGTGGAGCAGGCCTTCGCGCGCGACTTGATCAGTAACACTTGGCTTGGGTTCCATCACTTCGAGCAAGACCTTCAACAGGCGATCGACAATCCAACCGCCCTGCCCCGGCAGTCGGGCGGGGAATACAGCCTGTTCGGCGACACCGTAGAGGAATTGTCGCGTTGGTACTGCTTTAGACCCGAGGAACCAGTCAAAAAACGTGAGGACATCCGTCAGGAGACGGTGCTGTGGCAGAGAGGGACGATGGTCAACCCCCAAAGGAAAATTGGCCGGAACGATCCGTGTCCGTGCGGCAGCGGCAGGAAATTCAAGAAATGCTGCCTGACGGCTGACGTCGGCTTGGCGGCGCTGCTGGCAATGTGAAGCAGACCGAAGCCGCGGAAGATAAATTCGCCTGAAACAGATGAAACCGGGGAACTCTATCGGAAATAAGGCTGGAAGCATGAACGCCGGTGAGCGCCGCCTCGTTTCTCTCGTCGCGGCTTTAATTGGGGACACGGCGGGACTCTCAATCGCTGAAAACAGACTTGTTGCGCGCTCCGACCCGGTTGATTCACAAATCATTGCTCACGCCCGCGCCGCGATCCTCGCAGGCCAGGACGTACTTGGTGCCACGTTCTGCTCGCTCAAAAGCGCTGAGCAGCGGCGTCAACGCGGCGCAACCTACACGCCCGCGCCGATTGTCGATGCCATGGTGGCGTGGGCTCACGCGGAAGTCCCCACACCTGCCCGGATCATTGATCCGGGGGCGGGATCGGGCGGGTTCTTGATCGCTGCCGCGCGCAGATTTCCTGACGCCGAACTCATCGCCGTCGATATAGACCCGCTCGCCACGTTAATGCTGCGTGCGAATGCCGCCGTACAAGGTTTTTCCGATCGTCTGACGGTTCACGTCGCTGATTATCGACACCTCACCCTGCCGGCCATTACCGGCCCGACCCTGTTCATCGGCAACCCGCCCTATGTGCGTCATCACGACATCGACGCGCAATGGAAGACTTGGTTCTCTGATACAGCCCACCGCTATGGGCTTACGGCAAGCCAGCTCGCCGGCCTGCATATCCATTTTTTCTTAAAGACCCGCGCGCTGGCTCAACCCGGCGACTATGGGGCTTTTATCACCGCGGCCGAATGGCTTGACGTGAATTACGGCAATGTGGTCCGCCGGATGCTCGCCGACGGCCTGGGGGGCACGGCCGTGCATATCATCGACCCCAAAGCCCAGCCGTTTGCCGATGCGCTCACAACTGGGGCGATCACCTGCTTCCGCGTCGGCACTCAGCTGAGCGGAATTATCATGGGCTCGGTCCGATCGCTTTGCGATTTGGCCTTGGGCCGCGGCCGGACGGTCGCCTGGCGCGACATCGCCGGCGCACCCAAGTGGTCGGTATTTGTCCGCGAACAGAAGCAGGCGCCGGCCGGATTCATCGAGCTCGGCGAATTATTTCGCGTTCATCGGGGCCAGGTCACCGGCGGCAATGACGTGTGGATCGACAATGACGCGGCACGTGACGTACCGGAGCGGTATAAACCATTCACCGTCACCCGCGCCCGCGAGCTGCTTGCCGCCGGTCCTGAACTGACCTCCAACATGAGCTTACGTCGCGTGATCGATCTGCCAGTCGATCTCGATGACTTCGATGTTGGCGAGCGCCGGGCCGTGCAGCGCTTCCTTGCCTGGGCCAAACGTCACGGCGCGCATGAAGGCTACATCGCCACGCATCGTCGCGCGTGGTGGTCGGTTGGCCTGCGGTCGCCGGCGCCGATTCTGTGCACCTACATGGCGCGCCGCGCTCCGACGTTGGTGCGCAATCGGGTCGAGGCCCGCCACATCAACATCGCGCATGGCCTTTATCCGCATGAGCCGTTGAGCGAGGCGGCATTGACCGCCGTTGTCGGCTATCTGCGGCGCCACATGAGCACCACAGGTGGCCGCACTTACGCGGGCGGATTGGTCAAATTCGAGCCGAAGGAGCTTGAGCGGATCCTCATACCGCGGATAGAAGACATTCATGGCTACCTTGCCCAACCCGAAACGGCTGCCCCGGCGCTGGACGGAAACGGAGTTGGCAATCGCTTGGCCAATCACGGCGCGTTCGCCGAAAGAGTGATGTAGGCGCATCACGCCACGCGCACGTTGAGCTTGCGCTGTGCAAGGCAATGTCCGAGTCTTGTCCGGTTGGTTCGCATTTCCCAGGCCATTGAGCTGCCAGAGACGAACTCATGCCCGTTATCGCACAATCGATCGAAGACGCGCTGGCGCCGATCCGTGACGGCATCATGCTGGCGGTGCCGCGCGAACTGGCGGGCGTGCCGATGGAAGCCACGCGGGCGCTGATCCGGCGCGGCGTTCGCGACTTGCATTTGGTGACGCTGCCGACCTCGAGTCTGCAGGCCGATCTCCTGATCGGGGCGGGCTGCGTGGCGGTGCTGGAAACTTCAGCCGTGAGTCTCGGCGAGTTCGGTGCTGCGCCGCGCTTCACGGCCGCGCTTAAGGCCGCGACGATCCGCATCAAGGACGCCACCTGCCCGGCTCTGTATGCCGCGTTCCAGGCCGCCGAAAAGGGGGTGCCGTTCATGCCGCTGCGCGGCATCATCGGTTCGGACCTCCTGGCGCATCGGCCGGATTGGCGCGTGATCGACAATCCGTTCGGCACGGACGACCCGATCGTGCTGCTGCCGGCGATACGGCCCGACGTTGCTTTGATCCATGCCCCGATAGCCGATCGTGCCGGAAACGTCTGGGTCGGCCAGCAGCGCGAGCTTGTCACCATGGCACACGCCGCCGCCAGGACGGTGGTGACGGTGGAGAAAATCGTTGACGGCGACCTGCTCGAAGATGTGGTCTTGGCCGCCGGCACGTTGCCGGGCTTCTATGTGGATGCGATCGCGGTCGCGGAGAACGGCTGCCGGCCGCTCGGCCTGCGCGATCATTATGCGGCCGACCTCCCGCATCTTGCCGAATATGCCCGTCTGGCCGCGACCGCGGAGGGCTTCGCGCGCTATCTCGATCAATATGTTTGTGCGTGCCGTGCGGCGTGACGGATTTCGGCACGACTTGGTGGGTGCGCAAAGGCGCCGCCCACCGGAACTCGAGATTTTCGTGACCCTCTCGCGCCGTGTCCAACGGCACTGCGGTGGGCGCGCTTCGCTTTGCCCACCCTCAGAATATTATCGTTGTATATTGCGAACTGTCATATCTGTTCGGCGCAGGCAAAACCTCAATGAGTTCTGAGCCGAGAAGTAGTTAACCTTAACATCGGGCTGCCACCTCTAACGTTTTTGCCTGAGCTGCGCCTCCGCAGATGGCAGCGCAAGTGGGATTTGCCGCAGTACTTGCTATTACGCAGTACGCGCAACCCAGCGAAAGTCCAGTAGAGGCCGCCGCAATAGTCCCGCATTGCCGACATGCTGCTTTTCTTGCTTCGCAAATAGGATCGTTTCCGTGCTGGATGCAGCCGCCTGTGTTACCGCTATTGAAGGGGATATGTACTGATGGTCGGCTCAGGAGGCATCTGCTACACTCTTCGTTCGGATCGCACCCTGCTAATGCTGTCTCTTGGACGGCAATAAACAGCACCAGAAAGACACCAAGTGCAACAGCAAAGGCTATCGAATATACAGGCTTCATATGATATCTCCCGTTAAGAAGGAGAACGACTTATCACGCACATCACAAGATTGTAAACGCATATCATTGGATTGTGAACTTTTTTCAAGGTTTTTCCCTTGTCACGTAAGGTTTTTCCCTTGTCGGCCTGCGCTCGGCGTCAGCTGTTTCGTCCTGGCGCCTTTTATCTAACCACTCCCTGGAGGGGGTATTTGCGGGCACTGAGCGACAATGACGCGGCGCGCAGTGCAACAGGTACCGCCAAAATATTAATTTGAATCCGGCAGTGAGACTCACCGATTTCACACACCGCCTTAGTTCTATCCGCAATTCCGAAGAATACTCAGTTGAGGAGCAGTTGACGAGAGCGACGATATACCCTTTGTATTCAGGAACTTATTCTTGGAACTCGCTGGAATTAGCGCGGATTTTATCCTAATTTGATCGACCGCCATCCTTACGTGACAAAGGAAAAACGTCACTTCGAGAGAACTCAACGAGGTAGCGCATTAAACCATATCGTCAGCAGATTCTTCTTGTGTATCTTCGGCGTAACGGCCGTGATTTTAGCAAGTGGGCGCCGCCGAGACCAGGTCAGGCGGCATCCACTGATCAGTAGCGCGCACATTCCGCACTCCGCCTGCTGCGGCGTGTGTTTTGCACGTCACCGCCAGGGGCGGTGTACCCGATTTCGGCGCTGGGTTTGCTAGCGATCTGCCCGTATGCCAGGATTCGGCGCGGACTGTTCCAGTCCATCGCTAGGCAAGCGTTGTAATCTTCGGCCGGAATGCGGCTGTCGATTGCGCAGCTATGGAATGGCAGCAGGTCCTGTTCGGTTCGGTAGTAGGTATAGGGCGTGATCGCATATCGTCCGATTCCATTGGTGAAATGACCCAACCGGCCGATGATCCCGTCCACGCTCGGATCGGACGCAATGAGGGCCTTTTGCAGGACGTTGCCCTCGATGAAATTGTCGGGCAGCTGATCAAACGGGCCGTCGTAATAGTTGTTTACGCGCCTGTTACCATCGAACACGCCGATCAGGATTTTACGGTCGAGCCTCGCATCCCGATAGAACGCAAAGCCGGTGCGTTTTCCGATCAGAATCCGATCGGTTACCCGCGAGTTGATGAATTGCTCTCTGACCTCTACGGTTTCGTCGAGAACGTAGTGGAAGAGTTTGAGCCTCGGATTGAAGATGAGGAAAAAGCGAATCGCAGAGTCGTCGAATATCGGGCCGATATAGGTTTCCTCGCTTGAGATGGCGGTCGGCGGCGGCGTCACCTTGGAGAGATCATTGAGCTCGAACATGACACTTTTGCCATTATTAAGAGAGGCGGTAGAGCAGGCGATCAACTTTCTCGACGATGACACCGGCGGTCTTGTCGAGTACGCGGTAAAGGATCAGCGGCTGGTCCCGGTACTCCCCCATGTCTTCGAAATAGGCGAAGTAAACCTTGCCATCGTCGCGGTCCAGGGCATCAAGCCGGATGTTTCCGGCGTAGCTCACTCCGTTGTGAGTGAACCGAAAATAGTAATAGTTTTCCGTCGGATACACTTTTACTCGGTCGGGAAGACTGCCCAGCACCCAGGCGAACATGGCTTTGATGTCTCCGAGCGGTAAGTCCGTCGTCCGCATCGTCTCCTCGACGTAACTCTGATGAGTGAAAAGCTGCGGACCATCGGCCCGAGCAACTAGGATGGCCGTTAGCGGGAGCATCGCCGCCAGCGACACTGCCGCACAGCTCCGAATGCGCTTCGGATAATCTGAGATACCCCTGCGACTTGCATTCATAAGCACCGCCCTATTCTGCGTTTAATTTGAATCAAAAGAGCCTTGCGCCCTCGTCTACGGCGCTTCGCCTTTTTTATGATAGTGTTATTCTCATTCACGAGATCAGGCAATCATTAACGCTCACGGGGGAAGATCAACCGCATATTCATTTCAGTGATCATACTTTATGCTCGTGCTGCAACGCACCGGTAACTTCTACAACGGGTCATCTTCGGCGTGGTGGTCAATCGCGGGAGACGGCAGCTTATCCCCCGATAACGACACCTGCCGGCAGGTGTCGTTACAGCGGCCAGGGCGGCGGCGCTGCGGCAGCTTAAGTTAACGCCTTTGGGGGGGGTGGAGGCAGGTGAGGGGTTCTCGCACTCTCAATGGTCCGAGCGCCCCCTCGCTTCGCTCGCCTGAGGGGAGAGATT
>DATGCX010000196.1:0-2591 GCA_035311445.1 Xanthobacteraceae bacterium
AGCCTCTTCTACGAGGAGCGCGACATCCTCTTTGGTGGCTAGCTTGACCATGATTGTTGCTCATCGGACGAACTGGGCCGCAATGTAGCATCAACTACGTTGGTTTGCTCAGCCGATCGCTGGCTTCCTAAGTGGCTGCACCGCGACTAGCTAGGGCGTGTACTCATAAAATCGGGGCGGATCGGATCAGCGCGTTGGATGTCCGCTATGCCCCTGACAGCAGCGCGAAAGCGGACATCGCCGGATGTCCGAAAAGTGCCGATTGTGTTGCAAAAGTCGCCAAGCAGGCTCTGTGAAATGGAAATTTGTAACAATCGAATCGGAGCGTCGGTTCTTTTGAAATCGTTATTGCTCGTTCGTGCCCGATCGTTAGTCAATGTTTCGCGACCAAATGTCAAAAATACTTTTGCAACACAATCTGCCATTAGCGGACTCATGCACTGCAACAAGAAGCATCACTCAAAAATCTCGTCGGCACGGCCGGACAGCGGCAGAGGAATGGTGATGCCGAGCGCACGGGCGGTCTTCAAGTTGATGTACATCTCGACCTTGGTCGCCTGTTGCACCGGCAGATCAGCCGGCTTCTCGCCCTTGAGAATCCGGCCCGTGTATATGCCAGCCTGACGGAAAATGTCGGTACGGCTGTTTCCATAGCTCAACAGCCCACCGGCAGCGGTGAACTCACGCCATTCGTAGACCGCGGGCAGCGCGTGGCGGATGGTTAGTGCAGCGAGCTGCTCGATCCGATTGCTGAAGAAAGGATCGGGACAGACCACGAGGCTGAACGCTGGTAGTCGGGCTGCGGTCGCGAGCACCGTATCGAGCTCCGTTTCGCTGCTCGCACGCAGAACATGGAGCTTGATCCCGAGCGTACGAGCCGCCGCCTGGACGTCTTTTGATACCCTTCTGCGACAGCGGGATTGGTCGGATTAACCAGCAATGCAAAATTGGTCGCTGTAGGAAACAGCTCGTGCAGCAGTTCGAGGCGCTTCGGCGCTATCTCGACGTTCAAAGTGACTACACCCGTAACGTTGCCGCCAGGTTGCTTGAGGCTGGCGACGAGTCCGATCTGAACCGGGTCAGCGCCGATAGCGAAGACGATCGGCACCATGGTGCTCGCAACCTTTGCCGCCAATGCTGCAGGTGTGCCGGGCACGGCAAGCACGCTCACCGGGCGGCGGAGCAGATCGATTACTAACCCCGACAGTCGCTCGTTTTGACCCTCGGCCCAGCGGTATTCGATCGCTACGTTGCCACCCTCGACGTAGCCGACCTCGCGCAGCCCCTGTTGGAACGCGCGTACTTGGGTCGCCCATCGGTCAGGCGAGTCGCTGCCGACGAACCCAACCACCGGCATCGCCCGCTGCTGTGCGCGCGCCGCGAGCGGCCACGCAGCCGCACCGCCGAGAAGCGTGATGAACGCGCGCCGGTTACTCATTCAATCACCTCGTCAGCGCGCGCGAGCAGTATCGGCGGCACCGTGAGGCCGAGTGCCCTGGCCGTGATCAGGTTCACAACAAGATCGAACTTGGCCGGCTGCTCGACCGGAATTTCGCCCGGCTTTGCCCCAGCGCAGAATCTTGTTCAGGGGCCCCCGCCTATGAACTGGTTGGGCCTGGCTTGTCGACTGAGCCGCCGCCTTCAGCCCAATCCTTGAAGGCGCCGAGATTGTAGACCTGATCGTAGCCCATCTCTTTGAGGACCTTGCCACCCAAGGCCGAGCGGCCGCCAGAAGCGCAATAAAGGATAAGGGTTTTGTCCTTCGTGAAATTCTTGTCGTGGTATGGCGACTCAGGATCGGCGCGGAATTCCAGCATGCCGCGCGAGACATTTAGGGCACCGACAACCTTGCCACTTTTTTCCACTTCTGGAGCGTCGCGCACATCGACTACCAGCGTATTGCCCTTCGCAATCATTTCTCGCGCCTGTGCCGACGTGATCCGTGGCACCGCTGCGTTCGCAGCTTCCATCATCTGCTTGACACTCGTAGCCATGGCAGTAACTCCTCTCAGATTCACGATCTAAGCTACGCCACGCCCGAAATGTTCGCAATTCACCCGAGTGCTGACGTAGCCGCCGGGCGCCGGCACTTACGGAGAGTGCCACAAGGAGACTCCTGCACTGCAACAAAATAGCGTCTCCGGTAGGAAGGCACGAACTTTCGCCGGCTGATAGCGCCACTTTGCCCGGCGCCGTCACTTATTACGTCACCAAATCCGACAGCTCCGGCACCACCCACAGCGGCGGCTCGCCGCGGGCGACGCGCTGCACGTTATCGTAGGCGTTGCGCAGGCGCGCGATTTGATTGTCCCAGGTGGGGCCGGCGAAATGCGAGGTCAGTACTACATTCTTGAGTGCCAACAGCGGATTGTCTGGTGGCGGTGGCTCCTGGTCGAACACGTCGAGGCCGGCGCCAAACAGCTTATTGTCTGCGAGCGCGCGGGCGAGTTCGGCCTCGTCGATCACCGGGCCGCGGCTGGTGTTGACGATGATCGCTTCGGGCTTCATCGAGGCAAGCTCGTGCGCGCCGATCATGTGGCGGGTCGTCGTGTTGAGCGGCACGTGCAGGGTGACGATGTCGGAGATAGCCA
>DATGCX010000197.1:0-6981 GCA_035311445.1 Xanthobacteraceae bacterium
AACACGCGGTCGGTCTGCCTCGCCAGCGTGCCATTCGGCTGCATCTCGAAGGCCCTGATGTGGCCGCGCCGGGAGTCGTTGATATAGAGGATGCTTTCGTCGGGTGAGAAGGCGAGCCCATTGGGCACTACGAAATCGCTGACCAGCAGCGTCAGCGTGCCGAGATCGGCCGAGACGCGGTAGACGCCGGTATGGGTCAGATCCCATTGTTCCGGCACCGCGGGACCGCCCGGATCCGTAAAGTAGATGGCGCCGTCGGATTTCACCACAATGTCGTTCGGGCGGTTGAAGCGGTGCCCTTGGAAGCTGCTCGCAATCACCGTCAGGCTGCCGTCAAGCTCGCGCCGCGTCACCCGCCGCGTGTCGTGCTCGCAGGCGAGCACCCGGCCCTGCAGGTCGCGCGTGAGCCCGTTGGCGCGATTGGTCGGCTCCAGGAACACGCCGACGCCCTGGCCCGGCATGTACTTCATGCGGCGGTTGTTATGAATGTCGCTGAACAGCAGGTAGCCGCCTTCCTTGATCCACACCGGGCCTTCAGCCGGACCAAGATCGCCGCCGAAGCCGCTGGCCAGTTCCTTGATGGGTTCAGATGTCGAGATGATCTTGTCGAGTGCGGGGTCATACTGTTCGATGCGCTTGGCCGCCTGCGCCGATGCGCGGTCAAAGCCAGTTAGCGCAAGGCCGCCGGTCGCCGCCGACATGGCGAGCATGTGCCGCCGCGATATGCGTTGATCAATCTCCATGATATTTCCTCCCGGTTGGTTGTGTTGGCGCAGACTGTAGGATGGGTTGAGCTCTTGCGAAACCCATCATCGACTGTTCCGCATGGCACGGTCCATGATGGGTTTCGCTTCGCTCAACCCATCCTACTGTCCCTGCCCCGCGAAAATCGCCTTCGGGATCATGCCGTGAATGCCTTTGGTGCCATCGACCACCTGGGTGACGTGATAATCGACCGCGATGCTTGCGATCATGTATGCCTCTTCGCGCGACAACTTGGGAAAGCGCTGGGTGAGAAAGCCGATAGTCTCGCGCACCGCAATCTTCATGGCCTCCTCAAGGTTCGGGTTGAGGCCCATGACGATCCAGTGGGTCGCGGTCTCGGCGCGCGGCCAGGTAAGTTTGAGGTCCTTGCGCACGATGAACTGAAAGCGTCCGCGCAGGCCGGTCTCGACGGCGGAAAGATCGACTTCGCCTTGGCCTTGGGCCCCATGGCCGTCGCCGATGGAAAACAAGCCGCCCGCCGCATAGACCGGCATGAAAAGCGTTGAGCCGGCGGCCACATCTTTGTTGTCGATGTTGCCGGTATGGATACCCGGCGGCCCGGAACTGATGCGACCCATGGCGGGCAGCGGCGCGACCCCCATGGTGCCGAAGAATGGCCGCTCAAGAGGAATCACCACGCCCGGTGTGATTTCGGCCGTCTTGGCGGTTCGGTTGATCTTGATGATGCGTTGGAAGAAGCCGGGGAATTCCTCGGGCAGCGCGCCCGTATAGGGGCGTTGCCGGTTGTAGCCGTAGTCCACCGCGAGATCGATGGCGAGGATACGCACTTCCAATACATCGCCCGGCTGCGCGCCGTTGACGGCAATCGGGCCAGTGAGAATGTGAGGACCCGGCCCGCGGTCCTTCACCTCGCGATAGATGGCGCGGAGATAGTCCGGCACCACCGACGGCGGCACCACTCCGGATTGATCAATCTCCGCCGGGTCCATCGCGGCGGCGGTTTCGATGGTGACGATGTCGCCGGATTCAATCGTCAGCGCCGGCTTGGCGGCGGCGTCGAAATTACCGATGCGCACGGTCTCCGGGCTCGGCACCAATGTGTATTCGGCGGCATGCGCGCCCGGAGAGCCGGCAATGGCGGCGCTGACCAAGAGTGCAAGATGGATGCGATTGGCAGACACGATAAACTCCCCCACGTTGGCGATCGCGATAGGCCGTAGGGCGGGTTCACTTTAACCCGCCCGCTTGACGCGCGGAATGGCGGGTTAAAGCGAACCCGCCCTACGATCCTCAATTCAGCTTCAGCCCGATCGCGCGGATCACCGGGGTCCAGCGCGCGATATCCCCCTCGACAAAGCGCCGGGTTTTTTCCGGAGTGGAGTCCGGATACGGCTCCAGACCCTGCTCGATCAGGTTCTTGCGAACGTCCTCGTTTGCCATGACGGCCGCAGTTGCGGCGGCGATCTGTTCGACGATCGTTTTCGGCGTCTTGGCCGGAGCGAACAGACCGGTGAAGTTGACAGAAACCAAGCCGGGGAGTCCGGATTCGACGGCGGTTGGGATTTCCGGATCCGTCACCAGGCGTTCCGGTCCCGTCACTGCGATCATCCGCAGCTTGCCGGACTTGTGGAGTTCCAGCACCTGGCCGGTGACATTGGCAATGATCATCGGCACCTGGCCGCTGATTACATCCGTGATGGAAGCCCCAGACCCCTTGTAGGGGACATGCACGATGTCGGGCGCACCGGCCAGGGATTTGAACAATTCGCCGGCGAGGTGAGTCATCGATCCGGTGCCCGCAGACCCGTAGACCAGTTTGCCTGGGTTCGCTTTTGCGTAAGCGATGAGTTCCTTGAGCGTGTGCACCGGCAGCGACGGCGTCACCACGATGGTGAGCGACGTCGTCGCCAGAATTGCGATCGGTTCGAAATCTCTGATCGGATCGTAGAGCGGCCGCGACATGCCGATCGGATTGAGCACCTGCGACCCGGCGCCGCCGAGCAGGATCGTGTAGCCATCCGGTTGCGCATGGGCGACCGCGGCGGCCCCCACCGCTCCGCCGGCGCCGCCCTGGTTCTCGATGTATACGGCGCCGAGCGGTGCTTTCACCCGGTCGGCCCACACGCGCGCCACCGCGTCGTTGACGCCGCCCGGCACGAACGGGACGATGAGCTTGATCGGCCGGTCGGGATATTTGGCCTGGGCGGGGGCATGCGACACTGGCGCGTCGATGCACAACATCGCAGCACCGAAAGCCAACACATCGCGCCGTCTCATTGTAAATGCTCCTTCGGGAAGCTCCTAGCTTGGGGCTAGCCGGCGAAGCCGGCAAGGCTTATCTTGTCGTAAATGTCGGAAACTGAGGATTCACAGAAAGCGACACAATGACTGCCGTCGTGAAAGCCCGTGTAGATGAACAGACCGTGAAGCAGGCTGAGGCTGTCCTTCGGACGATGGGCCTTAGCACGTCGGCAGTTGTTAGCCTATTGATTGAGCGCATTGCCAAGGACAAGACATTGCCTTTTCAGCCCAATGCCGAAACAATCGCGGCAATCGAGGCGGCCAGGCGAGGCGAACTCGCGACTGTTCCGGACGGTCGGTTGATTGAGAGCCTTGATGGGGACGATTAAGTACATCAACAAATTTAAGAAAGACTTCAAACGAGAAAAGGCGGGGCAGTTAGGCAAGAAGGTTGCGAGCCTTCTAAACGACACCACTGACCTGCTCAAGGTAGATGAACCGTTGCCTGATCGATACTCCGATCATCAGCTATCCGGTAACCTCAGCGATTGCCGTGAATGTCATATCAGGCCTGATCTATTGTTGATCTATCGGAAGCCGGACGACAGCTCTCTCGAACTGGTCCGGCTTGGATCGCATAGCGAACTCTTTGGTTAGCGTCGGGTCGGAGCCGCTCGGCCATGCGGCGAGAGTGACGGTAATCTCCCGTATGCGGGGCATTTGCGGTGTCGGTATAGGTTCGCCGCGCGCAATGCAGTCCTCAATAACGAGGCGAATTGCATCTTCGGCCATTGCCAGAGCCTCTTGTTCGTCCTCTCCATAGGTCACGATTTCAGGCAGCGACGGAACGCGCACGGTAAAACCGCCCTCTTCCTCAGGTTCGAGTACGACCGCAAATTTTCGCGTTTGACTGGCCACGATCTATCTCGCATGCGAAATTTGACGGATCGTAAGGGTTCTTCCCGATCAGTCAAACACAATCACGCCGGCGGCGCTTCGCCCTTGATCTGGGTGCGGTGCATGATGCGTCGCGCGTTGGGGTCGAACGCGTCGCGCCGGTGCATGGTGCAGCGATTATCCCATAGCACCAGATCGCCAACGCGCCAGACGTGCTCCCAGGCGAATTCCGGCCGCGCCACATAGCTCCACAACTCGTCGAGCAGTGCTTCGGACGCCGCGAGATCAAGCCCGGCGATGTAGGCGTTGCGACGGCGGCCGAGATAAAGCATGCGCCGTCCGGTGTCGGGATGAGTGCATACGAGGGGATGCAAGGCCCCGGGAGAAGTCCGCGGGTCATCGGTGGGCGTCACGCCCTGACGCACATAGCCGCCGCTGTTGTAGGTGCCGTCATGCTTGATCCTGAGGCCCTCGATGCGCGCCCTGAGGGCGGCCGGGAGCGCCTCGTAGATCGCATACATGCTGCAAAAGGAGGTGTTTCCGCCGCGTGGCGGGATTTCGATGGCGTAGAGTATGCTCGCCTTGGGCGGCATATCGAGATACGACATGTCGGTGTGCCATACCGCTTCACCGTCACCGAGGCTGCCGATCGGTTCGCCGTTCACCTTGACGTTCGAGACGATGTAGATCTCCGGCATGCCTTCGACAAAACGGCGACCGTTCTCCTGGATTGGCGCAAAGTCGAGATCGCCAAAGCGGCGACTGAAGGCGATCAGGTCGCAATCGGAGAGGGTCTGGTCGCGGAACAGCACGATGGAATGGTCGTACCAAGCCTGAAGCACGCGGGCGAAAGCGGCGTCATCGAGGGTTCGCAGGTCGCCTGCCCTCACTTCGACACCGAGCGCACCCCCGGTCGGGATCGCTTCGAATGCCGCTGCGGCTTTGCGCCCGACCGGCCGCGTCTCCACATTCAACATCGTACATCCCTCATTTGGCGACGGGGGAAATGGCAGGGTAGCATCACGGATCATAGGCGAATAGTCCGCGCGCTAGCGCGTTCTCTTGCTGTAGGTGCTCCTCATGCCCATAAAGGGGCGGCGCGCAGCTATTTTTCTGATGTGCCACCGAGCCTTACCGTGATATAAGCCGCGCCGAACGGAGGAACCGGCCCCCTGCGGGCGTGGCGGAACTGGTAGACGCGCTGGATTTAGGTTCCAGTGACGAAAGTCGTGGGGGTTCAAATCCCTCCGCCCGCACCACGCTCTGGGTTGACCGCACCGCCTCCCGGCAGCACGCGGAAGCACACTGTAGGCGCCAACCCGACGAGTCACGACCGATGCAAGTCACCGAAACCACCAACGAAGGCCTGAGGCGCGAATTCCGCGTCACCCTCCCAGCAACCGACCTGGATGCACGCGTCACCGCGCGTCTCACCGAGCTGAAGGATCAGGTGCGCATCAATGGGTTCCGGCCCGGAAAGGTCCCGGTTACCCACCTCAGAAAGGTCTATGGCCGCGCTCTGATGGCCGAAACCATCGATGAGATGGTGCGTGAGACCAACGCCAAGATCATGACGGATCGCGGTCTGAAGCTGGCGATGGAACCCAGGATCACGATGCCTGAGGACAAGGGCGAAGTGGAGAACGTGATTTCTGGCAAGACCGACCTGTCCTACACGGTGGCGGTCGAAGTGGTTCCGCAGATCACGCTCGCCGATTTCAAGGTCATCAAGCTCGAAAAGATCGTCGCTGACATTGTCGACCTGGATGTCGAAGAAGGGATCCGCCGGCTTGCCGAGCAAAACCGCACCTACACGACCAAGCCCGAGGGTGCAACGGCCGAGATGGGCGACCGCGTCGTCGTGTCCTTCAAGGGGACCATCGACGGCGAGGCTTTCGAGGGTGGTTCCGGTGAGGACGTGCCGCTGAACCTCGGCGAGAGCACCTTCATTCCCGGCTTTGAGGAACAGTTGGTGGGTATCGCGGCCGGCGAGACCCGCACCGTGAACGTGACATTTCCCACCGAATATGCGGCGGAAAGGGTGGCCGGGAAGGCCGCGTCTTTCGAGGTCACGGCGAAGTCAATCGAAAAACCCGGAGAGATCACCATCGACGAAGACTTCGCCAAGTCGCTGGGGCTGGAGTCGCTGGAAAGACTCCGGGAGGCGGTAAGGGGGCGAATCGGCCAGGAATACGCCGTTGCAAGCCGGCAGAAGCTCAAACGGGCGCTGCTGGACGAGCTTGACGCGCTTCACAAATTCGAGGCACCGCCGTCCTTGGTGGAGCAGGAATTCAGCAATGTCTGGAACACGGTGGTGGCCGATCTCAAGTCGCAAAACCGGACTTTTGAGCAGGAGGGCACGACTGAGGAGAAGGCGCGTGAAGAATACCGCGGCATTGCCGACCGGCGAGTCCGTCTCGGCCTTGTTCTGGCGGAAATCGGCGACAAGAACAACATCAAGGTCAGCGACGAGGAAGTATCGCGGGCGGTCATCGAGAGGGCGCGGCAATATCCCGGTCGCGAGCGGGAAGTGTTCGATTATTACCAAAAGAATGCGAACGCGCTGGCGACCGTGCGAGCGCCGATTTACGAGGAAAAGGTGGTGGATTTCATCATCGAACTGGCTGACGTTACGGAAAAGAAGGTGACCAAAGAGGAACTTTTCAAGGACGACGAGGCTGAAGTACCCGCCGCCTGAGCCTCTGCGCACGCCCCGTTCCCTAGTCCGAATTTGCGGGATGGAGCGACGTTCACCGAGGCCTGGCGATCTATAGCGTGGGGGAAGATTGACGCAGCGGTTGACTCTCCCCGTTCGCGCGCCGTTAGCAGGGGAGCGAGGAGTGAGCCGCAGAGCGCGGAGGTTCGCCTTGATCGGAACGCGCTGTAAACTTCACCTTCCGCTTGCCGGCGGCGAGAGGCGAGGCTTGTTACCGGAAGTTCAACACATATATGCGCGACATGCATGCGAAATTGCTGAGCGATCCTTGAGCGCATGGCGGAGTCGCATCGCCTGCGAGGCGCTGACGGAGCAGATCGGACTATGCGTGATCCACTAGATACCTATATGAACTACCTCGTCCCGATGGTCGTCGAGCAGACCAACCGGGGGGAGCGGGC
>DATGCX010000198.1:0-7896 GCA_035311445.1 Xanthobacteraceae bacterium
ATCGCCGCCGGCCGCGTCATCGCGAATGCGTTCCTCGACTGCGGTCGGCGCCGGCAGCATGAACGGCGTCACGGCGCCGCTGCGGGCAAAGATTTCCCAAGCGGCAAGGAGCCCGACGATGGGCGCGAGGCGGGCCGCGCTCCAGCCAAGGCGGCGCATGGTATCCGTCACTCCCGCCATCGCAGCACCCGCGTTACCACGGACTGGTAAATGCGATCGGCAAGGAAGCCGATGAACGCCACCGTCAGCACCACGGCGAACATTGCCTCGTAGGAGCCGTTGGCGCCGAGGTACCCGATCAGGTACCCGAATCCCTGGCGCGCCACGATCAGCTCCGAACTTACGAGAAGGATAAACGAGAGCGCGAGCGCGGTACGAACGCCGTTGAGTAGTTCCGGCAGCGCACTCGGTACCACCACGTCCCACAGCACGCGCAGCCGTTGGGCGCCCATGCTGCGGGCTGACCAGAGGAGATGCGGGTCGCTGCCGCGTGCTCCGTTATATGCTCCGATCGTGACCGGCAGCATGCAGCCAAGAAAGATCAGCAGGATCTTCGAGCCGTCGCCGAAGCCGAGCCACAGCACGGTGACCGGAATCAGGGCCGATTTCGGCATGGGATAGAACAGCTCGACCAATGGCCCGAGCATCGCGCTCACAGGCCGCGAGACGGCCATGAAGATGCCGAGCGCGCCGCCTCCGACGATCGCAAGCGCGAGGCCGGCCCCGGTGCGATAGAGCGAGGACAACCCATTGGAGACCAATTCGCCCGATTGAACGAGTTCGACCCACGCTTGCGCCACATCGGTAAGCGGCGGTAGCGCGAGCGACGAAACGAGGTGCAGCCGCGCTGCCGCCTCCCAGGCCAGAGCCAGAATCAGGAGAGGGGCGTAGCGAATAAAGGGATTAGTCATAGCGCGGCTTGTGCCCATGGGGCTCTAACTTTGGAACGGAATTCGTTCGGATGAAATCACAAAGCGTGTCGTCGCCCGCGAAGGAGCGTGTGAAGAAAAATTACGGACCTCATCCTGAGGAGCCCGCGAAGCGGGCGTCTCGAAGGATGGGAGCGCGCTCAGCCGAGCCTGTTGCCATCCTTCGAGACGCGCCCTGCGGGCGCTCCTCAGGATGAGGTCAGAATTATTTCACGCGCTCGAAGGCGGCCGACCAAGTACTCCGGCGATGCTCTGCAATACTGGATTCCCGCTTTCGCGGGAATGACACATAGAATTGATCGCCGCTGAGCGGACTGCTCATGACCGCCGTTTATCGAGCGCCTTGATGGCCTCTTCGCGGACCAGGTTCCACACCTCGTCGACCTTATCGACGAACACCTTGCTGCGGTGAACATCGGGATCATCCTTGTCGAACCGCGTGTCCACGATCGTCTTGATGCGCCCGGGTCGCGCCGACATCACCGCGATTCGCTCGGCAAGGTAGACCGCCTCGTGCACGTCGTGAGTGACGAAGATCACGGTCTTGCGCGTCTTCTCCCAGATGGCGAGCAGCTCGCTCTGCATCAGGCTGCGGGTCTGCGCGTCGAGCGCCCCAAACGGCTCATCCATCAGAAGCATGCGGGGGTCGAAAGCAAGCGTGCGGGCAATGGCGGCGCGTTGCTTCATCCCCCCCGAGAGCTGGGACGGATAGCTCTCCTCGAACCCCGTCAAGCCGACCAGATCGATGAAGGCCTGCGCCCGCTTTTCACGTTCCTCGCGCCGCAGCGGCTGGCGTTCCAGGCCATAGAGCACGTTCTTGCGCACCGTCTTCCAGGGAAACAGCGCAAAGTTCTGGAACACGATGCCGCGGTCTGGCCCGGGCCCGGTCACCGGTCGGCCGTCAACCAGGATCTTCCCGGTCTCGATGAGGAGAAAGCCCCCGATCAGATACAGGAGGGTCGATTTGCCGCAACCGGAGGGGCCCAACAGCGCGAGGAACTCGCGCTCGCGCACTTCGAGCGACACGTTTTCCAGCGCCAGCACGTCTCGACCGACCGCCGGACGATAGTGATAGCAAACGTCCTCGATAATGATCTGGGCCGGATCGCTCATGGATGTCCTTCGCGTACCGCACTCGAGGACTTTAGAGCGGATTTCAACCGCTTTGAACGCCTACCGGAGACCGTCGTGATCGTTTGCTTGCGGCGTGAGCGCCCCTGGCGTTTGCGGGGAGACTTGTGATCTAAGGCTGGAGCCCGTTGCTTGCGTGCATGCTCGTGCCGCAGAATTTATATTCGGTCGGGACCTAATCCCGTTACCAAGATCCCTCGCTTGTCGATGCGAGGGCAAGGGCTCCAAGAACTCACCGCGTTCGGTCTCAGCCGAACTGATGAGGCCGGCTGAGACCGGGAATCCGGGAATTGGCCGCCTTTGCGGCCGGCCGCAGCTCGCTTTAGAATCGCAGCGGCTTTGCCTGTTGGACTTGCGGCAGGGCCTGCACCTTTGCAAGGACATCAGCCGGGACATCGCCGTCCACCTCGATCAGTGCGATCGCACTGCCGCCCGGCGCCTCCCGGCCGACATGAAATGTTGCGATGTTGATACCGGCCTCGCCAAGTACAGAGGCGAAGCGGCCGATGAAGCCGGGTTTGTCGAGATTGGTGATGTAGAGCATGGAAGCGCCGAACTCCGCATCCATGCGTATGCCCTTGATGTCGACAATGCGCGGCCGGCCGTCGGCAAACACCGTGCCGGCGACATCGCGGGTCCTCCGCTCGGTCACCACGGTCACCGTGATGAGGCTCTCATAGTCGCATTCGCCTTCCCGCGTCGTCTCCTCGACGGTAATGCCGCGTTCCTTGGCGACGACCGGCGCTGAGACGACGTTGATGTCCTGCAGCATTGGACGCAGCAGGCCAGCAATTGCTGCTGCGGTCAGCGCATGCGTGTTCATCTTGGCGACCGCGCCATCATAGGCGATCTGCACTTTGAAAATGCCGGTCTCGGTAAGCTGTCCAGCAAACGAACCGAGCTTCTCGGCGAGGGTGATGAAAGGCCGCAGCCGTGGCGCCTCTTCGGCCGTAATGGAGGGGAAATTGACCGCATTCGTGATGGCGCCGCGCAGCAGGTGGTCGGACATCTGTTCGGCGATCTGCAGGGCCACGTTCTCCTGGGCTTCCGTGGTGGCGGCGCCGAGATGCGGGGTGCACACGACGTTCGGGTGACCGAACAGCGGATTGGTGGTGGCCGGCTCCTCGATGAAGACATCAAAGGCTGCTCCCGCCACGTGGCCCGAGTCGAGAGCTGTCCGCAGGGCTTTTTCGTCAACAAGGCCGCCGCGGGCACAGTTGATGATGCGGACGCCCTTGCGGGTCGCGGCGATCGCGCCAGCGCTGAGGATGTTGCGGGTCTTGTCGGTCAGCGGCGTATGCAGCGTTATGAAATCGGCCCGCCGGAAAAGTTCAGGCAGTTCGACCTTCTCGACGCCGAGCGTCATCGCGCGATCAGGCGACAGAAACGGGTCATAGGCGATCACCTTCATCTTCAGCCCGATAGCGCGGTCAGCCACGATCGAGCCGATATTGCCGCAGCCGATGACCCCGAGAGTCTTGCCGGTGATCTCGACGCCCATAAATTTGTTCTTTTCCCATTTGCCGGCCTGGGTCGAGGCGTCGGCCTGGGGTATCTGCCGGGCGAGCGCCAGCATCAACGTAATGGCATGCTCGGCGGTGGTGATTGAATTGCCAAACGGCGTATTCATCACGATGACGCCCTTGGCGGTCGCGGCCGGGATATCGACGTTGTCGACGCCGATGCCGGCGCGCCCGATCACCTTGAGTCGGTCGGCGCGTTCCAGAATCTTTGACGTGACCTTGGTCGCGGAGCGCACCGCGAGGCCGTCGAAGTTGCCGATGACCCCGGCGAGCTTGTCTCTGTCCTTGCCGAGATCAGGCTGGAAATCGACCTCGACGCCCCGGTCGTTGAAGATCTGGACGGCGGCCGGCGAGAGTGCATCGGAGATGAGAACGCGTGGAGCCATGGTATTGACCATCAATTTCGTTGATGCAGATGCGCACTGCTCCCTCCTCCGCTTGCGGGGGAGGGTTGGGGAGGGGGTTCTTGCAGCGAGTCAGTGCCGTGGAGTTGGCCCCCTCCCTGGCCCTCCCCCGCAAGCGGGGGAGGGAAAGAAGTCACGCCGCCTTCGGCAACGCGTCCTTGGTCTTGGCGAAGGCCCAATCCAGCCAGTGGGTCAATAATTCGACGTCTGTTGTTTCGACGCTGGCGCCGCACCAAATGCGCAATCCAGGCGGGGCATCGCGATAGTGGGCGATGTCGTAGCCGGCCCCTTCCTTTTCTACGGCGCCCGCCAGTGCCTTGGCGAACGTCGACTGGGTCTCCGCGGAAAGCGACGTCACGGCCGGGTCGACGATCTTGAGGCAAACCGAAGTGTTGGACCGGATCACCGGATCGCTCGCCAGGAAGTCCACCCAGGGGGTACGCGCAACCCATGTGGCGACCGCTATTGCGTTGGCGTCGGCGCGGGCCATCAGCGCCTTCAGGCCGCCGATTGATTTTGCCCACTGCAGGGCATCGAGATAATCTTCGACACACAGCATCGAGGGCGTGTTAATGGTCTCGCCCTCAAAGATGCCCTCGTTGATCTTGCCCCCCTTGGTGAGGCGAAAGATCTTCGGCAGCGGCCACGCCGGCTTGTAGGTTTCGAGCCGGGTTACCGCACGCGGCGACAGCACCAGCATGCCGTGAGCCGCCTCGCCGCCCAACACCTTCTGCCATGAGAAGGTTGCGACATCGAGCTTGTCCCAATCCAGTTGCTGCGCGAATGCCGCAGAAGTGGCATCGCAGATTGCCAGACCCTTGCGATCTGCCGGTATCCAGTCTCCGTCAGGCACGCGAACGCCTGACGTCGTCCCGTTCCAGGTGAACACCACGTCGGTCGACCAATCGACCGCCATGAAATCGGGCAATTCGCCATAACCGGCTTTGAGCAGCGTGACGTCTTTGAGCTTGAGCTCCTTTTGGACGTCGGTCACCCAGCCTTCGCCGAACGATTCCCAGGCCAGCATGGTGACGGGCCTTGCGCCGAGCAGCGACCACAGCGCCATCTCGACTGCGCCGGTATCGGAAGCCGGCACGATACCGATCCGGTAATCGGCGGGCACTTCCAGCACATCCCGAGTGAGATCGATGGCGCGCTTGAGCTTCGCCTTGCCGAGTTTCGCACGGTGCGAACGTCCGAGAGCGGCGTCATCGAGGGCTTGGAGAGTCCAGCCCGGGCGCTTCGCACAGGGGCCGGATGAAAAATGCGGCACCCGCGGCCGCACGCTCGGCATCACGTTCGTCATCTCTCTATCCTTCCAGATAGGCGCCCCCCGGTGGGGAGGGGTGTCCCGGGAGCGTGGATAGGGAAACGCGCGCGCGGCGTCAACCCTGTTTAACGAACATCAGGTGTTGTGCGTACGGCTCACCAGTAGCCGAGCGCTGGCGTCAGGAGGCACATCGAATACGCGGGTCAGAATTTCATTCCGAGACCGGTACACACCCTCATGGCATTCACATTGATAGGACTTGAGCGCATCGACGATGCCGTCGACGATCTTCTCGACCAGCGACAAATCTTCGCCCTCGCCGACGGCGCCGCGCTTCAAGCCTGGCAGGCGCCCATCGCGACGTGAAAGGTGACTCAATTTACCGCGGCCTGGTTGAGCGCGTCGACGACACCGTCGACGACCTCCTCGACCAGGGATAGATCGTCGCCTTCGCCGGTAACGCGAATGACCGGCTCCGTACCTGAGGGCCGCACAATCAGCCGGCCATGGCCGTTGAGGCGCTCGGCACCGCTTGCAATCGCGGAACGCACCGCGGCGTCCTCGTGGGGCTTGCCGTTGCGAAAACGGACATTCTTGGTGATCTGCGGCAGCGGATCGAAGCGATGGCAAACCGCCGAAACCGGCTGGCCGAGCTTTTTGACTACCGCCATCACCTGCAGGGCAGCGACGAAGCCGTCGCCCGTCGTGGTGTAGTCCGACAGGATGATGTGGCCGGACGGCTCCCCACCAAGATTGTAGCCATGCTCGCGCATCTGCTCGAGAACGTAACGGTCGCCGACCTGAACGCGCAGCAGCTTGATTCCCTGCGCATCGAGATGACGCTCCAGGCCGAAATTCGACATGATGGTGGTGACGATCCCGGGCTTCGCAAGCCGCCCTTCCTTGTTCCAGCTCTCCGCAATGACGGCGAGCAGCTGATCGCCATCGACCAGATGGCCGTGCTCGTCGGCAATCACCACGCGATCGGCGTCGCCGTCGAGCGCGATGCCGATATCGGCACGCATCTCCAGCACCTTGCGGCGCAAGGCGTCGGGCTCGGTCGAGCCGCAGTCCTTGTTGATGTTGAAGCCATCCGGATCGACGCCGATCGATATCACCTCGGCGCCGAGCTCCCACAGCGCTTCCGGAATAACCCGATAGGCTGCTCCATTGGCGCAATCGACGACGACCCGCAGCCCGTCGAGTGAGAGATTGCGCGGCAAAGTGCGTTTGGCGAATTCGATGTAGCGTTCCGGCACACCGTCGATACGTTTGGCCCGCCCAAGCGCTGCCGATTTGGCAAGCTTCTTCGCGACATCGCTGTCGACGAGCCGCTCGATTTCCAACTCTACCTCGTCCGACAGCTTGTACCCATCCGGGCCGAACAGCTTGATGCCGTTATCGTCATACGGATTATGGGAGGCCGAGATCATAACGCCAAGGTCGGCACGCATCGAACGCGTCAACATGGCGACCGCTGGTGTCGGCATCGGGCCGAGCAGGAACACATCCATTCCGACAGAGGTGAAGCCGGCAACCAGCGCGTTCTCGATCATGTAGCCGGACAGCCGGGTGTCCTTGCCAATGACCACGCGATGGCGATGATCGCCGCGATGAAAGGCCAGGCCCGCGGCCTGACCGACGCGCAACGCCAACTCCGCTGTGATGACGCCGTTGGCGCGCCCACGAATTCCATCGGTGCCAAAATACTTTTTAGGCATTTTCCCCTACCCGCTTCCTCAGCCGTTCCGGATCGGCATTCCGGCCTGGGCAAATAGATAGGAAGTCAATCTAGGCCTTTCCGGTGGCGGATGCGTAAAAAAATTCGGCTTACGGCGGTCGGACGACGACCAGGCTAAGAGAGGGCACAGCCCATGGCGCTATCCGTTATGGTGCGCTACGGCTCGCCGACCACGATCACGTGCAGTTTGCGCGGGCCGTGAGCGCCAAGAATGAGGGTCTGTTCGATATCGGCCGAGCGCGACGGGCCGGTTATCATGTTGACGGTGCGCGGCATGGCGCCGGCGCCGAAACGCCCGCGTAGCCGCGCCATCACGGTCTCAAAGTCCGATACCACGTCGCGTGCGCTCACCACCACGATGTGGACATCAGGCAGGAAATTGAGCGTGGTCGGGTTGTCGGCGCCGGACACCAGGACCAGGGTGCCGGTTTCGGCGACCGCTCCGAAGGCATGTGACACCGCCGCAAGGTCGCTGCCGCCGGAAGCGCCGCGGCGGATTTCAAGTGTCCCAGCGCGGTCCCAGGGCACGCCCGAGAGCAGCGGATCGTCACCGTATCGGATGGCGAGCGGAAGATTCTGCTCGCGCAGAAACGTCGCGACGGCGGTCGGAATATCCACCGGGTCGGCTGCGCGTACCACTGTGCCGGCGGCGGCTTCCACCATGCGGGTGAAAAGATCGATGCGCTCTGCTGGCGGCAGCTGCCCGCGTTCCGGCACGACGCCCTTTGGGCGACTGGCGAGACGGGTCGCCACCTCCAAGCGGCGCGGCGCCTCGGTCCCGGTTACACCGAGCGAACGGCGGATCGTTGCCAGAATAAGCTCGCGTGGCGTCACGGCGGCGGTCCCAGGGGTGACGGCTGGGCGACCTTGCTGGAGGACGCCAGGCGTCGTTTCCATT